>NC_010730.1:0-355000 GCF_000020325.1 Sulfurihydrogenibium sp. YO3AOP1 | reverse complement strand
CGGGGCTTAGTGACCCGCATGTTCCGAGTGGAAGGGCATGCGATCAGCGGATAAAAGCTACTCCGGGGATAACAGGCTAATCCCGCCCAAGAGCCCATATCGACGGCGGGGTTTGGCACCTCGATGTCGGCTCGTCGCATCCTGGGGCTGAAGTAGGTCCCAAGGGTTGGGCTGTTCGCCCATTAAAGCGGCACGCGAGCTGGGTTCAGAACGTCGTGAGACAGTTCGGTCCCTATCCGCCGCAGGCGCAGGATACTTGAGAGGAGCCATCCTTAGTACGAGAGGACCGGGATGGGGCAGGCTCTGGTGTACCAGTTGTTCCCCAAGAGCAGAGCTGGGTAGCCATCCTGCTACGGGATAAGCGCTGAAAGCATCTAAGCGTGAAGCCCACCTCAAGATAAGGTATCCCTGAAGGGCCGTGGGAGACTACCACGTTGATAGGCTGCAGGTGGAAGCTCGGTAACGGGTGGAGCCAAGCAGTACTAATCGCCCGTTTGGCTTGGCCTTTTACTACTTACAGTCCTACTAACCTGTTCAATTGCCAAATCCCTGGTGTCCATAGCGGTGGGGAAACACCCGGCTTCCATTCCGAACCCGGCAGTTAAGCCCACCAGCGCCCATGATACTGGCCGGGAGACCGGTCGGGAAAGTAGGTCGACGCCGGGGTTTTTGATTTATTTTTAAATGCATTTTTATCATAGAAAAAGCCCAGTGGGAAATTATCAATTTTCAAATCACAAAATCTCTTTTCAAATGATCGATTATCCTTAAAAAATCCTTTTCTAATAATCATATTTAAAACACTGGTTGCTGCCTGATAGACTTAAATTAAAAAGTCTTTCTATTGAAAATCAAAGAAATCTATCCATTTTAATCTATTTTTTCATCACTGTCAGGTGTTTTTCATCAAATTATCAGAAAATTCTAAGATTTCTTAAAGAAACTAAATAAGCTGATTTTGAATACGTCCTATTAAAGCCAAAATTTACTAAAAGACTTTATGGATTTCTTAATACATGGTATCTTTATGAAAGTAGAGCTTCATATCGAATGTGATAACGATAGTTTTTATTTATGAGTTTTGGTTAATTCCGAAGTTGCCATAATTTAGAAGGTTTAGCCAATATGTCTTTCAATTGCTTTGAAAGATAGAAGATGAGTCAACAGTGGAGCATAAAGGCTGTAAGAACTATCACTTTAAAAATCGAGCTTAAAGAAGAATATGTAAACTCTACACCATTGGGAGATGAAAGAAGTAAAAAGAACAAGTTGCAAGAAGGAAGAAAATGAGATCTTAGGTCTGTCTTGAAATGATATTTGGAATGTGTAGTGATTCTAATTATTTTCAGCTTAATAAAAGCTTATGACTTATGACTTAAAATCTTTTTGAATATAATAAGATCCCTCCCATAAAGGGAGGGCGAAAGAAAATTATTTTCTCATAGATTTTTCAACTTCTTTTTCCATATGAGCAGATCTTTTTTCTACTTTTTCTTTTAATTCAGCAATATTTTTCTCAACTTCAGATAATTTAGCATTGCATGCTGATGGGCAAGAACCTTTTAAAGAATTTAAAGCAGCTTCCAAGTCTGCAACTTTTTGAGAAACGGTAGATGAAGCATTTTTTAAGTTTGCTAATTCTTTAGAAAGAGCTTCTGCTCTGCTATTGATATTATCAAGTTTCTGAAAAATTGGTGCAAATTTTGAATCTACATATTCTTTTGTTGCGTATTCCTCTTTACCTGTCGGTGTATCATAACAACATATCTGTGATGTTTGAGCGTTTGAATATGAATATAAGGATAATAATCCAACACCAATTAATATATACTTTTTCATTTCTTTCTCCTCACTTTACAATAGATAGTGAAAATTATTTTCTCATAGATTTTTCAACTTCTTTTTCCATATGAGCAGATTGTTTTTCTACTTTTTCTTTTAATTCAGCAACATCTTTTTCTAAAGCAGAAATTTTTCCATTGCATGCTTCTGGGCATGTGTTTTTCATTTGATTAATTTGAGCTTCTAAATCGTTAACTTTTGCTGATGTAGCATTTCCAGAAGATTTTAAAGCAGCAACCTCTCTCTCTAATGCTGATAATTTAGCATCTACAGAGTTAACTTTTTCAGTAACTCCTGCTACTTGTTGGTCTACGTACTCCTTTGTTGCATAGTTTGCACAGCTTGCTAATGCTACTGAACCTACCGCTAACGCTACTACAAATAATTTTTTCATCTTTAATACCTCCTGATAGAATTTTTTTCTTAATCTTATTTTAATATTACTTCATGTCATTCAAAAAGTCAAATTAAAAATTTGTAATTTTTCAAAAATTTATTAATCCCATTGTATTTCTAACATTTTTCATATTTTCTATTGCAACTTCTTTAGCTTTTTCTGTTCCAGTTATAATTATCTTCTCAATATATCCAATATTTTCTTCATATTCTTTTCTTTTTTCTCTTATAGGAGATAAAAATTTATCTATATTCTCAAATAAAATTCTTTTGCACTCTACACATCCTATTTCGGCATTTTTACACTTTACTTGAATCTTTTCTACATCTTCTGAATCTGTAAAATATTTATGATAAGAAAATACGTTACAGATTTCTGGTCTTCCTGGGTCAGTTTTTTTAAGTCTTTGCGGGTCTGTTTTCATAGATAATACTTTTTTCTCAAGAGTTTCTCTCGGCTCGCTTAATACTATTGTGTTATTGTAAGATTTAGACATTTTTCTACCATCTGTTCCAAGAAGCTTTGATGATTCTGTTAATAAAGCTTGCGGTTCTTTAAATATAGGACTGTAAAGATTGTTAAATCTTCTTGCTATTTCTCTTGTTATCTCTATATGTGGTAGCTGGTCTTCTCCTACCGGAACTGCATCTGCATTATAGATTAAGATGTCGGCTGCCATTAAAATAGGATATCCAAAGAATCCGAATGTGTCTATATCTTTTCCAATATCTCCTTCTTTTATGTTGTGAACTATTTCATTTACTATCTCTTGTTTGATTTTTAAATCTGTTAAATCTTTCGTTAATCCTTCGTAATCTATATCTTTTTTGTGGTAAAAAGCTTTATACACAATCTCATGTAATTTGTCTTGGTCTATTTTTATGTTTTTTCCAAATAGAAAGTCTCTTATATATTGGAAAATTAAATTAAATTTTAAATCTTTGTACGATGGATTTAGTTCAAGCCAGCTTTTTGGTGTTATCATGCCAAAGAGTAATGCAAGCTCGCTGTGTTCTTTAACTCCTGATTGGACAAAGATAGTACTCTTCTCTGGATTAATACCGCAAGAAAGCCAATCTATTACAAGGTCGTAAATATTTTGTTTTAAATCGGATGTTTCTTTGTATTTATTTGTTAATGCATGCCAATCTGCAACGAAGAAAAAACATTCATTGCTATCTTGTAATTTTAGCCAGTTTTTTATAACGCCAAAGTAATGTCCTAAGTGAAGCTTTCCTGTAGGACGCATACCGCTAACTATTCTCATAAATTGCCTGGTCAACCAAACTGTATAAAACTGTAAAAAAGTGTAAAAATCAGTTTGTACAGTTTGGGTTGGGGTATTTGTATTCCGCCATTTCAGACACTTCCGACCCCAACAGGCGGTATTTTGGAAGTGTCATAGTCCCTGCACCAAGTACAGGAACTAACCTGTTAGCCACTGCTATCCAATCTCCTAAAACAATTATTTGTTTTAAGGGAGAAAGATCTCTATACGATCTTTCAAGACAGCAGAAGGCCAAGGCTATGGAAAGAACTTGCCAGCTTTTATGCTTACCTGTAAGTAAGCCCCTCACCTGTTCCTTCCGTTGGTTGACAGTTTGTTGGGTAGCTGTCTCACTCTTTCCACTTTCTAAACGTGAGACGTGAGATGTGAGAAGTGAGACGTGTTGTTGTAGTATTTTTAGGTTTTTTCTTAATTTTGCTAATGTGCTTTTTAGTTTATTTCTCTTGTATTCGTTTTTCTCTTCTTTTAGTTTTTGTTTTAGTTTTTTAATGTTATCTTCAATTTTTGCTATAGTGTATGATAGAAAATCAGTATCATTTAAAAGTTCTTTGTAATTCTTTGGTAATTTCTCTTTAAATCCCAACCCTCTCCTTGCTATTACGTAAGCTCCTGCTATATCTTTATCTATGTTGTATTGTGGCGAGTATTTTAGCTTTCCAATTACTGATGTATATGCTGGATTGACTTTTATTATTTCTATGCCACTTCTTCTTGCTAATACTTCTATTTTTTCTAATAATCTTTTATAGCTCCATTTTTGTAGTCTTCTTCTTAGTTTTGCAAATCCGTCTCCTCTTTTGCCTTTTGGTAGTTTTTGCAGATTTTCTATAGATATTGCTTTGTTTTCTCTCTTGGCAATCTCTATTATCTTATGTGCTATTTGCCATTCTAAGTATTGTCTTTTTTCTGAATTTACTTCTAACAGTTCGTTTAGATTAATTCTTTCATATTTCTCTAAATTTCCGTCTTTACTTATAAAAGCCAATGCAAGATGAAATGGATATGCGTTTACATCTATACCTATTATTCCATTGTCTTTTTTGATTGTAATAGGTGGTAGTTTCTCTTCTATAGATATAAAAGCATATACATTACCGTTTTTTACTTTTAGTCTGACTGAGTATGGAAACCACGCTTCGTATCTATACGCATTTTCCAGCATAAACATAAACTCTATCCATTTATCATTTTTTCTCTTAACACTTCTAATTACTTTTGCATAGATATACTGTCTATTTCCTGTGTTTATTCTCAAGTAAAGCTGATTATCAATCCACTCAAATCTTAAATTCAGATTTCCTTGTTTAGATTTATCTCCTCTTGAATACAAATTTCCCTGTCTGCTTTCTTTCCATCTTGTCTTTAACTCTTTTCTTCTTTTTCCTGTTAAATGATTTTTCTTTAGTTGCTCAAATAATTTCCTTGAGCCAAATATGAGCTTCTTTGGGTTTTGACCTCTTTCTTCGCATGATGCGATTGTTGAGTGTGCCAAGAGTATAGCATCATCTGAATATCTTGTGTTTATGTCAAATAGTTCTGATAAATTCTTTTTCAAATCCTTTCTTTTTTCACCTTCCAATAACCTTTGATAAGCATATCTCATTGCTGATGAAAATCTACGCATCAAATCTAATACAATCTCTTTCTCTTGCTTATTTTGAAATTCAAGTTGGCACTGCAGAGTTATCATTTTTATTTACTCTTTTTTCTTTTATTTACAATTTTACACTTTTGTTTTTATGTCATCAATATATATTTTTTTACACTTTTTTACAGAAATCAGCAACTATTGTTAACCTCCTTTTATTTTTGTTATAATAATTCTATATTATACACCTTGGGTGAGAAATTACCTCCATAGTTTACTTTTTCTAAAAAAGCTATAACCAATAGCATATGCATATAGATAAGCAACAAAAGTCTTAATCTTTCTCCATCTACTTATAAGATTGAAATTCTTTATTTGAGAATTCACTGCTTCAATAATTTGTCTTTTACTCTTTTCTTGTTTATCTTCATGACAACTTGCTGGATGAAACCATATATCATAAACCATACCATTTTCATCACAAACTACCATAACCAAAAGTCCATAGTAAATACTTTCATCTTCTATCTCTTTCTTCAAATGCTCGCTGTATATTTTCCTCTTTCTTTTTACCCAATATCTTTTTCCTGAAACTCTTTTTATCTTTTTAGTTTTTGCTCTACTTAATCTTGCTACTTCAATTATAGTACCATCTACTATAAGCTTTCCCTTTTTTCCAAGAACAATTTTAAGCATCATAATAATCGTGATTCTTCTTAGCCAATATTCTCTGAGGATTTTATAAACTCTTTCTGATTTTGATTTTCTAAACAGATGCCAAGATTGAATAGAAGGATAAATTGGAAATCTGGCAAGTGTAAGAATAGGAGTGTTTGAAATGTAGGATGTGATATATAAAGCTGCAAGTTGTAAATCAGATACCTTAGGTGGTCTACCTGCTTTCCTTTTTGATTGAATGTTTAAAAGTATAGTTAAATGCTCAGAGATTTTTTGAAATATTGTAAAATAAAGATTAGAGTTTTGCATTTTTACCTCCTTGGTAGAATTTTTGCTATTAAAATTTTAACTGCCACCAAGGAGTTTTTTTAGATGTTCTATTTATATTTGTATTTCTCACCCGAGGTATTTTGTTATAATAATTCTATATTAAATTTGATAGGGAAGTATAATTCTATGTCTACGATGCTTGATATTCAAAATATCAGCTTTATTAACCAAAAAGTTAATAGATACAGATTATTTGGACAACATTTTACATCAGAAGATGTATTCAATGAGTTTATTTTTCCCGAAATAAAAGATAAGTTGTATGACTATAAATTTGTAGACTTATTTGGTGGAGAGGGAAATCTAATTCTACCAATACTTAAAAACATACCGGAAGATAAGAGGATTGAGTATTTTAGAAAACATATTTTTTTATTTGATATTCAGAGTGAAATTGTGGAAAAAGCTATAAAAAAGGCGGAAGATTATGGAATACCAAAAGAAATTGCTTCAGAAAATATAAAATGCTTAGATACTTTAAAAAACTATCCTGAGTATTTACTAAATGATGATTTACCTGTTTACCACATTACAAATCCACCTTATTTATACATTGGATATATAAAAAAACATAAAGAAACACAAAAATATCTGCAGTATTTTCAAGGAGATAATAAAGGATATCAAGACCTTTATCAGATAGCATTGATTAACGATTTAAATCATAAAATACAAAAAATGATATATGTAATTCCAACTAATTTTATTTTTAGCTCTTCAGGAGCAAACAAAATAAGAGATATGTTTTTTAAAGTATATAGAATAAATAAGGCTGTTATCTTTGAGAAAAAAATATTTGAAAATACAGGTATAAATGTTGGTATTTTCTTTTTTGAGAGAAAAGATAAAATATCTATCCATGATGTTGTATTTGAAGGTTTGAAGATTAGTGATACAAATATCAAAAAAAGAACTTACATTTTAACACCAAAAAATCATTACAGAGCTGGGAACGAATTTGAGGATTTTGTGGAGAGACACAGAGCAAAAAATCCTTTAAGTGTAAAATTTTATTTAACGCACGATGAAGTACAGAGTAATAAAGGAAATAAATCTATTATTGTTGTTGATGCAAATGATTTTAGTAAGATAGGATATACTAAAAAGGAAATAAAAGTTAATGAGCAGCTTTATAACAAGATAGAATCAAACATTCTATATGTTAGAACGATAGACACAGGTTCTTTAGATAAAAGGGCAGGATTATATATAATACAAGAAGATTTCCAAGCTGATGGAATTATAGTTTCTAAGCCTTATAGGACACATCCAATTCAAATATTTTTAAATCCCATTTTACCTATTCATATGCAATATCTCTTAAAGAATTATTTTAATTTAATTCTTGAATATTTAAGAGAAATCACAGATAGTGAGTTTATGACTACATATAAATATTCTGACAGTATATACACAAGGAAATATTTAGGCTTATCGCAAGTAAAAAAAATAATAGAAACGTTTCCTTGGTCAATTTTAAACCAAAGAATGGAAAATGTATTTTATAAATCGGTTAAAGAAAAAGATATTAATAAAGTTTTAAAAATCTTAAAGGAGAATTTGTAGTTATGGTAGAATTAAGAGATAATTTTTACTATTGGAACGAATCTCTAAAGTATAAAGAAAACATTTTTGATGATTCATATTTTATAAACCAAATAATCGTAAATGATGAAGAACTAATAAGTAGAGTAGAGAAACTTAGAGAACTATTAGTTACATATTGTGTACTAAAAGAAGAACAGGGAGATACTGAAGCAGTATTACAAAAAATATTTAATAATATTCTTAACTTAATCGAATCTACTGAGCAAATTCAGTATACTGAGTTTGTCGCTTTCTGGAAAACCTTAGATATTTCCTATTCAACTTTTAAAGACTATAGCAATGAAGAAAAAAAAGATATATTAAAAAGCATATTAGAGCTTTATTGTGAAAATAGAAGAAAAATCTACGATGGATTAGGTTATACAAATACAACTGTTCAAGCATTATATGATGCTGGAGCTTCTAGAAAGAAAGGTAAATTAGGTATAAAAAAAATTGAGACACTTTTAGAGAACATATTAAATATCTCTAATACTGAATATCTGAAAGTAGAAAATCTAAAAGATTTTGAAGGTAAGAAAATATGTTATCTACTGCCTGATAGTAATAAATCTGATAAAGAAATATTCGATGATTTTATAAAAAGGAAACATCTTGATTATAGATTTGGCAGAGAACACCAAAATAAGTATCCTGATGTAGTAATTAAAATCTGTGAACATTATTTCATAATAGAAGCAAAGCATATAAAAGAGAGTGGTGGAGCTCAAGATAAGCAAATTGTCGAAATCATAGAATTTATTAAATATTCTGAAAATGGTGATAATATTCACTATGTTTCATTCTTAGATGGAATTTATTTTAACAAGTTTATTTCTTTAAAAGATAAAGACAATAAAAACAAAGTTTTATCTCAAATACGAGATATTGAAAATGCGTTAAAATATAATAAGAATAATTTTTTTGTAAATACTTATGGATTAAAATTGCTAATTGAAGATGCCGCAAGATGTTTAAAAAATTTAGGAGGAAATTATGATTAGAGGAAGAGTTTGGAAGTTTAAAGATGACGTTGATACAGACCAAATAATACCTGCAAGATATCTTGTGACTACAGACCCAAAAGAGCTTGCAAAACACGTAATGGAAGATGCCGACCCAACGTTTCCATCAAAAGTAAAAGAAGGTGATATACTTGTTGCTGGCAAAAACTTTGGTTGCGGGTCTTCAAGAGAACACGCTCCTCTTGCCATCAAGGGTGCTGGAATTGCTGCAGTAGTAGCTGAATCTTTTGCAAGAATATTCTTTAGAAATGCTATTAACTTAGGCTTATTAATCATAGAATCTCCGGAAGCTGCAAGAGAGGCTGAGGAAGGAGATATTTTAGAGATTGATATTAACCAAGGTGTTATAAGAAATGTTACTAAAAATAAAGAGTATAAGATAAAACCTCTACCGGAAAATCTACAAGCTATTTTAAAAGCCGGCGGCTTGATGGAATACGCTAAGGAAAAAATAAAAAATGCTTCGTAAGATACTAACAGCAATTGACTTAACAGAAGATAGTAAGACTGTTTTAGAAGCCGGCTCTAAAATTGCCAAAGCTAAAAATGCAACAGTTTATATTGTTTATGTTTTAGAGCCGCCAAATGTTCCATTTTTTGATGAGCTTCCGACAGAAGAAAAAGAAGCTCTTTTAAATTTGCAAAAAGTTTTAAAAGAAAAAGCTAAAGAAACTTTATCTGAATATAAACAAAAACTTGAATCGGAAGGTTTATGTATAGTTCCAATTATCTTACAAGGTCAAGTTGTTGAGTCTGTTTTAGAATTTTCCGAAAACAATGATATTGATTTAATTATTGTAAAATCTCATAAAAAATCAGAGATTGAAGAAAAAGCCATAGGTAGCAACTCTTTAAGAATAGCATCAAAGTCCAAAATTCCGGTACTTGTTATAAAAGACGACAAAACTCAGTATAATCATATACTTGTTGCCTATGACTTTTTGCCTACTTCTGAAGAAGCATTGAAATTTTCATTGGATTTAGCATCTATTTATAATTCAAAGCTTACAGTAATTCATGTTGATAATGATTCACATTTTACTCACATAAAATCAGTTTATGAAAAAGTAAGGCAGCATAAGATTGAAAAATTACAAAAGCTAAAAGAAGAGTATCCATCGATCGAGGTTGTATACAAAGAAGGTCTCCCGGAAAGGGAAATTTTAAAGTTTTCAGAAAAAGAAAACGTTGACCTTATAGTTACAGGTAAAAGGAAAGATAAAGGCGGAAAGTTGTCGTTTATAGGTTCTACATCTTATAAAATACTTAAAGGAGCAAAGACTGCTGTTTTAGTATTTAGGAGTAAATAATGAAAAAACTTTTATTGTCAGCACTTGTTTTGTGTAATACTGCATTTGCAGGTATAAACATAAAACCATCTTCAGAAAATCCATTATTTTATTACGGAATATGTAAGATAGCCAAAGACAGGCATGATATAAAAACAGCCTACGAATTTTGTAGAGAAGCTGTTAAACGTATGCCTGACACACCTGCAGTTTATAGAGAAACGATTTTCCTCGCATACAGTCTTGGTAAAAAAGAAGAAGCTTTTGAATTGCTAAAAACTTACAAAGAGAGATTTAAAAACGACCCAGAAACTTATCTGTTTTTATCTTTCTTTTACAACGTAACGAAAAATCAAAAAGAAGCTTTAGCTGTATTGGAAGAAGGATATAAAAAATTTCAAAACAATGAAAAAATAATTTCAGCTTTGATTGACCAATATATTGAAAATAAAAATTTAAACAAAGCAAAGGAGCTTTTAGAAAAGCTTGCTACAATAAAAAAAGATGACCCATCTATCTATTACAAAATAGCAAGAATATACCTTTTTGAAAACAACGCGCAAAAAGCAGAAGAGTATCTAAAAAAATCTTTACAAATCGACAAAAAGTATAAACCAGTATGGCAACTTCTTGGCGAGATTTACAGACAATCCGGCAATTACGATAAAGCAATAGAAATCTACAAAAACATACTAAAAGATGACCCTAATAATCTTGAAGCTTTAAACAGACTATTTCAGATTTACGTAGATAAAGATGACTTCAATAATGCTGCAGAAACTATAGATAAAATCATCAGACTCAATCCAAAAGACAACGATGCTATATTAAAGAAATTTTTACTTTACATAAAGTATGGTAAATCTAACGAAATTTTACAAGATTTAAAAAAATCTTCACAAGAAAATCCGGATAATCCATTCTTAAAATTTATGCTTGGAATGGCTTATGAAACCCTGGAAGATTATCAAAATGCAAAAGCAATTTATGAAGAGTTATACAAACAACAGCCGGACAACCAAGAACTTATTGACAGACTTGTCAGTGTTTATTTAAACCTAAAAGAATACGATAAAGCTTTAGAAATTTTAAACAAACTTTACGTCCAAAACCCTAAGGATTATAAAATTCTTTTATCAATGGCTGATATAGAAGACAAGAAAGGAAATATAAAAAGAGCACTTGAGCTTGTTAAAGAAGCTGAAAGTATAGCACCGGATGATCCAACCGTTCATTTTATAAAGGCAATTTATCTTGATAAACTTGGAAATTGGCAAGAAGCAGAAAAATCCCTTTACAAATCCTTAGAGCTAAGACCGGATTATCCTGATGCTTTAAATTATCTTGGATACACCTACATAGATAGAGAAATAAACATAGACAAGGGCATTGAACTTGTTAAAAAAGCACTCGAGAAAATGCCGGATAGCCCTGCTTATTTAGATAGTCTTGGTTGGGGGTACTACAAAAAAGGTAATTATACTGAGGCTGAAAAGCTGATAAAAAAAGCACTTGAAAAAATGCCCGATGACCCGGTATTAAATGAGCATTATGCAGATATTTTACTAAAATTAAACAAAAAACAGGATGCTGTAGAGTACTACAAAAAAGCTTTAGAGCTAATAGATAAAAAGGGTGAAGGAGAGCCAAATCAAAAAGAAAGAGTTTTAAGAAAGCTTAAAGATTTGAGGTAAGTAAGATGAAAAATTTAAAATTTCTAATTATTGTTCTGTTTTCTGCTTTATTTTTAAACTCTTGTTCTACAACTACATTTCAACCTTTTTACTGTGAAAATAAATTTAAAGAGATAAAACAAAAAGATAATACCATTCCTGATAAATTTAGCTTTGCCTGTTCTGCGATGGTTTCTGGCTTGCCGGCATTAGTAAAAGGAGAATTTAGAGAAAATGAAAAAATGTATATATCATCTCCCTTTGGAAAAAATCTTTTGACAATAGAAAGAAAAGATGGCTCTTTATGCGTCAAAGCTTCAGGATTTGAATCTTGTAATTCCGGAGAGATTTTATCCTTAATATCCCTTTATATGCCACAAGCAAAACCATTGACAGATATAACTCTTTTAAAAAGTTTAATATCTAAAAAATTCAACATTCAAGAAAATGAAAAGTATGAATGTGATGGCAATACATTAAAGATAATCAGACCTGAGTACACACTTGTCTATGAAGAAGGAAATTTAAGAAAGATAATCTATAAAGATTATACAGTTGAGTATGGTTTAAACAATGAAATTCAGCTTACAAATAATGGCAGTGTTTTAATGAAGCTTAATATATCAAATTTGAACTTTGCTAAATAGGAATAAGCTGTAAACTTCTCAATAGTAGAAGGCTCTTTAAATGTTTCCAAGAGTTTTGACTTTACTGCAGGAAAAGGGAATAAGCTCTGATGTAAAATATTTATCTCTTGTTAAAGACAGCTTCAGTAAATATTGCAATTGGCTATTATCAAGCGTACAAAAAATGAGCATTTAGTAATTCCATAGCTTCTAAAAACGATAAAAATTTTAAAGTTGTTAAATGAAATGAAAGGCAAGCAGAGAAATGATAAATTTATAGACATTTACAGGAGGTTAGAAAAGGTTGAGAGATATTCAAGAGTTAAAAGAAATAGCAAGAGAGCTTAGAATTGATATTATCACAATGGTGTACAACGCCCAGTCTGGACATCCGGGTGGGTCTTTATCTGCCATTGATATATTAACTGTTTTATACTTTGGTGGATTTTTAAGATATGACCCAAAAAATCCTTGGTGGGAAGACAGGGATAGATTTATCCTTTCTAAAGGACATGCATCACCTGCTTTATACTCAGTGTTGGCAAAAGCTGGATACATACCAAAAGAAGAATTATCTACATACAGAAAAACAAAGGGATTTGCTCCGGATGGATATAGTAGATTGCAAGGCCATCCTGCATGGCAAGGAAATAAACACGGCGTTCCCGGAGCAGAAGCTTCAACAGGCTCCTTAGGTCAAGGATTGTCAGTAGCAATCGGTCAAACTCTTTCTGGAAGGCTTGCAAATAAGGATTATAAAGTTTATGTAATGCTTGGGGACGGAGAAGTCCAGGAAGGTATGACATGGGAAGCTGCAATGTTTGCAGGACATCATAAGTTAGATAATCTAATAGCAATTCTTGATAATAATAATCTTCAAATTGATGGAGATATAAGACAGATCATAAACATTCATCCACTAAAAGAAAAGTATGAAGCTTTTGGCTGGCATGTAATAGAGATTGACGGACATGATTATCAGCAGATAATAGATGTCTTTACTCAAGCAAATCAAATAAAAGGAAAGCCAATCATGATTGTAGCTCATACAGTTAAAGGTAAAGGCGTATCGTTTATGGAGAATAACTTTAAGTGGCACGGCGTTGCACCAAGTAAAGAAGAGTATGAAAAAGCAATCCAAGAATTAACATCCGGAGGTGTGTAGTTTGATGGCAGAAAAAATTGATATAAATAAATTACCTAAAAAAGCATTAAGAGATACATACGGAGAAGTCTTAGTTGAGCTTGGAAAGATAGACCCAGAAATGGTTGTTTTAGATGCAGATTTATCAGAATCTACAAGAACTCATAAATTTCATGTTGCTTATCCGGATAGATTTTTCAATGCCGGAATTGCAGAACAAAACTTGATTGGTATAGCTGCAGGACTTGCTTATACTGGCAGGACTGTTTATGCATCTTCATTTGCCATATTTTTAGCCGGAAGACCCTGGGAGATAATCAGACAGCAAATAGCTTACAATAAACTAAACGTTAAGCTTGTAGCTTCTCATGGTGGTGTTTCTGTAGGTCAAGATGGAGCTTCTCATCAAATGAATGAAGATATATCACTGATGAGAACACTGCCAAATATGAATGTAATCGTTCCTGCAGATAGCGTTGAGATGGAAAAAGTTCTTAAAAAAGTTCATTGGATTAAAGAGCCGTTTTATATAAGAATGGGAAGGGAAAAATTCCCGGTAATATTGCCTGAAAACTACGAGTTTGAACTTGGTAAAGGTTATGTATTAAAAGAAGGTAAAGATGTATCTGTTATAGCCTGTGGTGTGATGGTTTCTATGGCTTTACAAGCTGCTTACGAGCTTGAAGATGAAGGTATAGATGTAGAAGTTATAAACATGTCTTCTATAAAACCTATTGATAAAGATTTAATCATACAAACCGCTAAAAAAACAGGTGCAGTGGTTACATCAGAAGAGCATTCTATAATCGGCGGTCTTGGAAGTGCAGTGGCAGAAGTTTTAGCAGAAAACTATCCAACTATCCTTGTAAGACATGGTGTTGAAGATAGATTTGGCATATCCGGTCCGGCTTGGGAAGTAATGGAAGAGCTTGGTTTATCTGTACCTTGTTTGAAGAAAAAGATAAAAGAAGCTTTAACTAAAAAAGTGAGATGATTGTTAAAATCTGTGGCATAACTCTGCCAAGTCAAGCAAGAGAAATATCAGAGTATGGAGCAGATTATATAGGTGTTATAACCTATCCAAAAAGTCCACGATATGTTGACGTTGAAAGAATTAAAGAAATAAAAGAAAAGCTAAAAAATAGTAAGCTTGTTGCGGTTGTTGTAAATCCAAGTTTAGAGCAAGTTTTAGAACTTTTAAACATAGCTGATTTTATCCAGTTTCATGGAGATGAAGGTTTAGATTTTGTTAAAAACTTTCCGAAAGATAGAGTTATAAAGGCAATTAGAGTTAAAAATGAATCAGATTTAGAAAAAATAAAGACGTTTAAAAACGAAGATATTACAGTTTTGGTTGATGCGTTTAAAGAAGGTGTTTATGGCGGGACGGGGGAGATGATAGATTTAAATCTCTTGAAAAAGATTACAGATATGTATGACAAAGTAATCATCTCTGGCGGTCTGTCTGAAAGCAATATTAAAGAAATTTTAAACCATGTAAAACCCTATGGAGTTGATGCATCATCAAAGTTAGAAGTATCTCCGGGCGTTAAAGATTTAGATAAAGTTAAAAAATTTATAGACATAGTGAAAAACAGATGAGCCAGTTTATAAAGAATATGAAACCTATCTGGGAAGAGAAAACAGCCCCGGTTGTAGATTTTCTGTATAGATTAAACATAACTCCAAACTTTCTAACTATCTCTGGCTTGATTTTAATTTTCATTGGAAGTTATTTTATTTATCTAAATTATCTATTTATCGCAGGGGTTTTTATTCTTTTTGGAAATATTTTTGATGCGCTTGATGGCTATCTTGCAAGAAAGTATAATAAAACTTCAACTTTTGGAGCTTTTTTAGATTCTGTCATAGATAGATACTCTGATATAGTTCCAATTTTCGCTTTGATTTATCTGTATAAGGATGATGATTGGTTTTTTTTGATTGGCGCAGTGGCTATAATCGGCTCTTTTATGACAAGCTACACAAGGGCAAGATGTGAAGGTCTTGGATATGAATGTAAAATAGGTGCATTTGAAAGACCGGAAAGGTCAATATTTTTAATCATTGGGCTTTTATCTGGATTGGTTTTTTACAGCATTCTTTTAATAGCCATCGGCTCAAACTTTACAGCATTCCAAAGAATTTTTTATTTTTATAAAATAACAAAGTATTAAATTTAAATACATTGGGTGAAAAAATTAAAAGAGTATGAAATTCTTCGCTGGCTGTAGAATGAAAAATAAAGCTCTCTTATCAAAAGCTTCTATATTTACTAAATTACTTACGCATTAACTTAAAACATGCGTCAGAAGTCCTTGCTAATTAAGGTAAATTGCATAGTTTTGTCTTACGAACCCTCATTACGTACGAGTAATTTATGAATTGTTCCAATGCTATTTTCTCAATGACTTACTTTTTTATCTAATTATAATATGTAACTTCTATTCCTTAATGATTTTTCTCATATTTTGATTAAATCAAATATATTGACATATGAAATTATAAAAATTATATTTAGATTAAAACTAACAATCGGAGGTTGGTGTCATGAAAAAAGTTTTACTGGTTTTAGTTTTGCCTTTACTGATGTTAAAGCTCTCTTTTGGTGGGGAGGTTAATTTTGAAAAAGGTTATTATTACGTTGTGATTAAGAACGGTAATTTTGACAAAGTGAACGCAGTACTTCAGCAAGAAATACAAAATCATAAATGGGGTATCCTTCATACAATGAATGTAGATAAAACAATCAAATCTAATACTCCACATAAAACTTATCTGCTATGTCGTGCTGATTATCTAACTGAAGGTATAAAGTTTAACAAAGATGTAATAAGTGTATTAATTCCATGTAGAATATCTATCTATCAAGACAAAAATGATGTAAAAATTTTAGTTGAGGATGTAGAAGCTGCGTCAACAAACTTTGGAATTGAAGATAAAAGATTTAAAGCATTTTTAAGACAAGTTACTGATGAAATGAAAAGCATTCTTCAAAAAACTTCTGACCATTTTGAAAAGAAATCTTTAACTCCGCAAATGTAAAAGATCATGGGGTAGGCTCGCATTCCCACTTATAGCCTACTCCTCTTATAGTTTTAATGCAGTTTCCATATTCTTTTAGCAGCTCTCTTAACTTTTTTATATGAACATCAATCGTTCTATCATAAACATCTTTATCCCAAGCCCAAACATGCTCTATTATGTAATCTCTTGATAATACTTTACCTTGAGAGTTTACAAGTGCTAAGAGAAGCTTAAACTGAGTAGTTGTCAAATGAACTGGCTGACCTTTTATCGTTACTTCAAATTTTTCTGGACTTATTTTTAAATCTCCAAACTTATACTCTGGTTTTGCAGTAGGAAAATGAAGAGACTTAGAACGTCTCAAAAGTGCCTTTACTCTCGCAAGAAGCTCTCTAAATGAAAATGGTTTTGTCACATAATCATCTGCACCAAGTTCAAGACCAACAATTTTATCTATCTCAGTGCTTTTTGCTGTTAGCATTATTAATGGAATATGCTCTAATTCTTTATCAGACCTAACAAGCTTACAAAACTCAAGACCATCAACTTCTGGCATCATTAAATCTAATACTACAATATCTGGTTTTTCTTGCTTGATATGTTCAAAAGCAACTTTACCGTTTGGAAACGACCTTACATCAAAGCCTTCTTTTTTAAAGTTATAAGTCAAAAGCTCATTGATATCTTCATCATCTTCAATAACATAAATCAACGCCATCTTTACACTCCTATTCTGTTGTAGTTATTTGGAGAAAATTTTATTGTTATCGCTCTTGCAATTATCATTATAAAAATTATTCCTGTTATCATGATAGCAAAGCTTTCGGAAATTGTATGTTTGTATAAGCCAAGCACAAGCTCTCTTAAAAGAATTATGATTGATACGTCTAAAACAACAGAAATTCTTATTCTTTTGTAGTAAATATAGTCATTGATGCTTTTTATAATCTCAATCAGAATAAACATAGATAATGCATTGTTTATTAGATGTCTTATGATTTCATTGATGTTAGGGTAGGATCCGTAAATATCGTAAAAGATTTTTATAAGGTTTAGAAATAATCCTGCTGAAAGTATAAGCTCTAATACGAATAAGCTAAAAAGTATACTATTATCTAAAAGCCTGAACTTTAATATGTTTTCCATAGATTATATTTTATGAAATTTTTGTTTAGAGTTTATTAAGATTTGGTTAAGATTTGTTAATAATGTGATTTGAGTATTAGAGATCAGATGTTTTTCGCTTACTCACCTACTCACTTTCTCACTTAGTTTTATATAAACCGGGATACCGCTCCGGCATAGAAGGGTCGGCTTATCCTTGCTTCCTTCCGGACCTGGGGAGGTTCACCGTCTTCTATCCGGAGGGTCCCGGATTGTAATCTGTTTCAGGCTCTAACGGATGGGGCGGGATTCGAACCCGCGGTACGGGGATTACCCATACACAGCATTTCCAGTGCTGCTCCTTCGGCCACTCGGACACCCATCCAGTAATCTAATATTATATCATAATATCGCCAAAGGAGGGATATAGAAAATTATCAATATATCCATTTTTATAAAAATTTCAAATCAAAATTATAAAGTAACTTCTTCAAAGTACAGTTTTGGCGATGGGTAAAATGTGCTAAGTTTAAAAAATAACCTTTAAATACTCCTCATTACTTATTCACTTTCTCACTTATCTTTATTCACCTTCAATAAATGGTTTTAAATATTTTGCTCTGTGTGGATGTCTGAGCTTTCTTAATGCTTTTGCTTCTATCTGTCTAATTCTTTCTCTTGTTACACCAAATCTTTTTCCAACTTGCTCTAATGTATGCTCTGTATCATCTTCTAAACCAAATCTATATCTTAAAACTTGCTCTTCTCTTTCTGATAAAGTTGATAAAACCTCATCCAACTGTAATCTTAGAGCTTGTTTTAGCATGTGTTGCTCTGGAGAGAGAACAGTTTTGTCTTCTATAAAGTCTCCAAGATGAGATTCTTCATCTGAACCGATTGGAGTTTCAAGAGATACCGGATCTTGGGACGTTCTAAGTATTTTTCTTACTTTATCAGCTGGCATTCCGGCTTTTTTGGCAATCTCTTCTGGAGTTGGTTCTCTACCAAGCTCTTGTACAAGCGTTCTTGATATTCTTAAAAGTTTATTGATAGTTTCTATCATGTGAACAGGAATTCTTATTGTCCTTGCTTGGTCTGCTATAGCTCTTGTTATTGCTTGCCTAATCCACCATGTAGCATAAGTTGAAAATTTAAATCCTTTCTTGTAATCATATTTATCAACAGCTTTCATAAGTCCTATATTTCCTTCTTGGATTAAGTCTAAGAATTGTAGCCCTCTGTTTGTGTATTTTTTGGCTATTGATACAACAAGTCTAAGGTTTGCTTTAACTAACACTTGTTTTACATTATTGATTTCATTTCTACCTAACTGAATTAAGTCTAAAACATGGTCAAATTCTGATGGAATTGTTCCGATTTTTTGTTTTATCTCTTCTATTTCGTCTTTCAATTTTAATGTTTCTGTTCTTAGAATTTCATATCTTCCATAAGAAAAGCCATGTTCTTCAAGCTTTTTAAGTATTTCTGGATTTTTTTCATAATCTGATGAAAGCATTAAATCTATGTCAGGATGAATTTTAGAGATGATTTTTATTCTTTTTTCATAATCTTTTTCATTCTTCCTTAGTTTTGTATAAAGCTCTTTTAATTCATCTGCTATTTTATCTAATTTTGTGAATTTAATATTTAAGCTTTTGATAAATCTATTTAATTTAGCATGCTGCCATACAAACTCTTTTTTGTCCTCTAAGCTTCCTGTCTCTAAATATTTTTTTTCTTTTTCTATAAGATCTCTGTATAGTTTTGCAAGTTCAAGACCTTTTTTGATAAAATCTGCTGTAATTTTATCGTAATTACCATTATTTTCCAAACTAAACTCTTCAGATTCTGAAGTTTCTTCTTCATCCTTAACTTCTGGCTCATCTAAATTTAGGATATCATGAACTCTTGCTTTTCCATCTATTACTTTTGCCCATTCATCTAAAAGTCTTTCTGTTAAGAAAGATGTTCTTAAAAGTCCTCTAAATACCTTTTTTCTGCCTCTTTCTATTTCCATTGAGTATTTGATTTCTTCGTCTCTCTTTAAAAGTGGAATTTTACCCATTTCTCTGAGATAAAGCTTAACAGGGTCATCAGCTTTATTCCAAACATCGTCATCGCTTAAGTCAATTCCTAAGTGTTCTGAAATATCTTCATCTTCTGATTTGATTTTTTCATCGTCTCTAACATCAATGTTTAGCTCGTTTAAGTATTCAATAAGGCTTTCTATATTCTCGTCAGATGAGAAAAACTCTTCTTCAACATACGTGCTTATTTCTGCATAGGTTACGTATCCTTTCTCTCTGGCAAGGTTAATAAGAGTTCTTACATCATCCCTGTCGTGTAAGTTAATCATTTCTATATCGACCTCCTAAAATTTATTCATTAACATTGCTTCACGCATAAGTCTTTGACTTTCTTTTTCGTGTTTTTTTACAAACTCGTTTAGAATGTTTTGAAAAGATTCATAAGATGGCTGTATTTTAGTGTCTTGAATTATGTCTGATATTAATAGCTCGTATTCAGCATTATTTTTAATTAAATCTATAATATATTGTATTTTTTCAGGAAAAGATATTTTATCAAAAATTTCATCTTTTAGTACTTCTGGATTTTGATAGATATATTTAATTAAAACTTTTTCCTTATAACTTAATTTTAAATTTAATTTATTAGCTTCTTCTTCCATTTCAAAACGATACTCCTTTTCAGGGTATTTCTTTATATCATCGATTTCTGATTCTATTTTTGATGGCGTTTTATTAAGTATCTGAGATAAATGGAACACATAACTTGTCCTTAATCCATGATCTTTAACATTTGCTAACATCATTAAAATATAGTTATAAATTGCTGTATATTTCATTAACTGCTGTTTATCTTCTATGTTATTTATTTCTTTAAGTTTTCGTGTCAAAAAGAATATAATATCTTCGGCATTGTTTATAATTTCTTTTACAGCATTTAAACCTTTTTTTGATAGTTCGTCTGGGTCTTTTGCTTCAGTATAATAAGCATATCTAACAGTAATTCCTTCAGATAATAAAATTTCTGCTGCTCTTATAGCTGCTTTTTTCCCCGCTTCATCAGAGTCAAACATAACAATAACTTCTTTTACATATTTTTTAAGAAGATTGACATGTTCTTTTGTAAGAGCTGTTCCAAGTGTCGCAACAACATTCTTGATGCCAATTTGATATAAAGATATTAAATCCATATAACCTTCGACAATGACAACTTGACTTTTTTCTTTTATAATTTGACTATTTTCAAAAAGTCCATATAAAACTTTACTTTTTTTATAAACTTGAGTTTCTGGTGAGTTTAGATACTTTGGATGTCTGTTTTCATCTATAGCTCTTCCACCAAATCCTACAATATTGCCTTTATGGTCTTTGATAGGAAAAATTATTCTTCCACTAAACTTATCATAGATTTTGTCATTATGAACAGATATCAAGCCTATTTTGTTTAAATCTTCAATAGATATATTATTTTCTTGAATAAATTTATTAAATCTTTCTGGGTTTTCTGGAGAGTATCCTATCTCAAAGTCTATAATCGTTTGAGGTTGTATTCCTCTTTTTCTTAGGTATTCTCTGGCTATTTGACTTTCTTTAAGCTGGTTTTTATAAAAATCTGTAATCTGCTTTGTGAGAGAGTACAAACCTTTTAAATGTTTTTCTTTATCATTGCCTATATATTTAACTGTTATTCCGTACTTTTGTGCTATTTTTATGATTGCGTCAGAAAAGGATATTTTTTCATATTCCATTACAAATTTAATTGCATTTCCACTGATTCCACAGCCAAAACATTTAAAAATATTTTTTGTTGGAGATACTACAAAAGATGGAGTCCTTTCGTTATGAAAAGGACATAAAGCTACATAAACTGAACCTGTTTTTTTTAAAGATAGATAATCCGAGATTATATCGTAAACATTAGCAACTCTTTGAACTTCTTCAATTGTTTCAGGAGATATAGCCAATAAAACTCACCTTTTAAAAAATATTTTTTCGCAAGGTATTAATATATTTTTTAAAAAAATTTTTTCAATATGTTTAAAAACTTAAAAATATAAGATTTTTCCCACGGCTATAGAACGACAAAATTTCATCTCTTTCTAATTAATGTCTAAATCCAAATCGCGAGAGATTAGTTTTAGTCATTTTTTTAATTGGGCAGCTAAGAGACTGCCCAAAAAGTTGATGATATATCATTTCTTACTTTTTTATGTACGGACAATTCATGAATTGCCCCTACTCTTTCACTTGCTTTGTCATCTCGAGGACTTTAGTCCGAAGGATCTTCTTTTTTAATGTTTTTTAAAAATCCTTAATTTCTCACCAATAATAACTATCTCACTATCTCACTTATTCACTTTCTAACTTTCTCACTTACTTTAAGGCGTTCAAAACTTTTTCATCAAGTTCTAAAGCCTTTTGTATGTTGCCGGTGTGTTCAAATGGAATAGTTCCTTTAACTGTTGCACCCGGAAATAAGTTATCAACAACAGATTCGACATTTACTTCTACCACCGAAACAGGAAATGGAATAGTTTCTATTTCATCTTTAACTATCTTAGCCGTACCGTAAATCGTCACTGCTACAGATGGACCAAATACAGATATTGCCACATTTGCGTTTTCTTTAATATTATTTACTGATGCAGAATTTTTACTTAAAGCTACTTTGATAGTTTTTTCATCTGTAGCTATTAGCCATGATACAAAAGCCAAATGTGGTTTGCTATCTTTTACTGTTGCAAATACTGCCGGCGTAAAATCTTTGAGTAAATCTAATATGTCTTTGTTAAGCATAGTAATACCTCCGTATTTTAGTGATGTAATAAATTTACCGGCAGATTTTTAAAATAACAATGCTAAAAATCAGATTATACTTGTGCCAGCTGCATTTTTTCTATGTTTACACCTTCTGGGTTAACTGGAACTACGCCTCTTTCAGCTATTTTCTCATCAATTCTCTTTGGTTTGAGAGTTTTAATGATGTATTCCATAGCTTTGAAAGTTTTTTCCTTGCCACCACAAGTGTAAACGTCTATTGCAGCATAACCATGCTCTGGCCAGGTATGAATAGAGATATGGGATTCTTCTAAGAGTATAACTCCTGTTGCACCGTGAGGATTAAACTGATGAAAATGAGATGATAATTTACTTAAGTTTGCGTACTTGACTGCACCTTCAAGAAGAGCTTTTACATCTTCAACGTGGTCAATTTTTTCAAAATCTACTCCGTATAGGTCCGCTAAGATATGCAGTCCGAGGGTTTTTTCCATTTTCTTTCCTCCTTGATAATTTTTTTGAAGTACATTTTCGTCGGGCTATTACTGCCCATGATAAAAAACCTCCTTTGCTCAGGATAGATTTGAAAATAATATTATAATTCAAATTTTAAAAATTTAAAATACTTTTGCACAAAAAATATGCAATTTAAAACTCACTAAACTTTATGATATAATTTTCTTTTAAAAACTATTAAGAGGAGTGAATAGATGAACGTAGTAGTAGAAGCAGAAAACTTATTAAGAACTTTAACAATCGAGGATGAAGGGCAAAAAGTAAAAGAATTAGCAGAAGAAGTGATTAAAGAAATATCAAAAGTAGCAGAAGTAAAAGGATTTAGAAAAGGTCATGTTCCAAAGGCTGTAATAAAGGCAAAATATAAAGATGCTATAAAAGAAGAAGTGGCTAAAGCATACATCAATAAATATCTTCCTGAAATTCTTGAAAAAGAAAATCTCAAACCAGTTACGCCTGAAATATTGTTCGGTAATGTAAAGCTTGAAAATGATGAAAAATTATCAATGAAAGTTAGCTTTGAAGTTACTCCAGAATTTGAACTAAAACCTTACGAAGGTATAGAAGTTGAAGTCGTCAAACTTGAAGTGAAAGATGAAGATATAGAAAATGCTATCAAAAACATCCTTGAAAACAATGTTAGATACGAAGATGCAGATAAAGAAATAGAAGATGGTGATAAAGTTAAAATCAAATATCACATAATTTCTGACAAAGGCGACGAAGAAGAAGATGAATTTGAAACCATAATTGGCTCAGGTACTTTAAGAAAAGAGATTGAAGATGCTATAAAAGGAAGAAAAGTTGGTGATAAGGTAGAGCTTGAAAATATGCCTTTGTATAATGAAAAAGGTGAAGAAATAGGTAAAGCAAAAATAGAAATAGAAATTTTAGAAGTAAAAAGGAAAGTTGTTCCAGAATTTAACGATGAGTTTGTAAAATCTGTAGGTCTTGGTGAAAACGTAGAAGAAGCTAAGAACAAAATTAGAGAAAATATAGAAAATCAATTAAAAGCGCTTAGAAAACAAGAAATTGAACAAAAGATTTTAGATAAATTAGCTCAAGAATATGATTTTCCAGCTCCGGCCTCTCTATTAAGGTTGGAAATTGACAATTTAGTTCAAAGATATGCAGCTCAGCTTGAAAGCTATGGAATTAAGCCAAACAAAGAAATCATTGAAGCCGCAGAAGGAAATTTGACTATAACAGCTATCAATAATGTTAGAGTTATGCTTATCCTTTCAAAAATTGCTGAAAAAGAAGGTATTACTGTATCTGATGAAGAGTTAGATGCACAAATTTCCAAGTTGGCGCAGTCTTATAATGTTTCATTTGCTGATATGAGAGAGTATTTAATCCAAAAAGGCATGTTAGAAGGAATTAAATCAGATATTGCAAGACAAAAAGCACTTGACATACTAGTAGAAAAGGCAAATATTAAAGAGATATCTAAAGAAGAGTTAGAAGCAAGAGAAAAACAAGAAAATAAAGAAAGTAAAGAGGAGCAAAATGGATAAGATTTTAAATCAATTAATACCAATAGTTATAGAACAAACACCAAGAGGTGAAAGAGCATACGATATATATTCAAGACTATTAAAAGATAGAATAATTCTTCTTGGAACACCTATTGATGACCATATTGCTAACTTAGTTGTTGCACAGCTTTTATTTTTAGAATCTGAAGATCCGGATAAAGATATTTATATGTACATTAACTCTCCCGGTGGTGTAGTTACTGCCGGTCTTGCTATTTACGATACTATGAACTACATAAAACCAGACGTAGTTACAATCTGCATGGGGCAAGCAGCATCTATGGGAGCTTTCTTACTCTCTGCCGGAGCCAAGGGAAAGAGATACTCTCTACCAAATGCAAGAATAATGATTCACCAACCACTTGGTGGATTCCAAGGACAGGCTACGGATATAGAAATCCATGCAAGAGAAATTCTAAGACTTAAAAGAATGTTAAACGAATACTTAGCAAAGCACACAGGACAGCCAATTGAAAAAATAGAAGCAGACACAGAAAGAGATTACTTTATGTCTGCTGAAGAGGCTAAGGAATATGGTCTTATAGATAAAGTTATTTATAAAAGAGGTGAAAAATAAGAAAAATGGCAAAAGAAAAAAAATGTTCTTTCTGTGGAAAACCAGAAAGTAAAGCAGATGTATTAGTAGAAGGGCCTAATGATATACTCGTTTGTGATAGCTGTGTAGATAAGCTTGCATCTATAGTTAGGGAAGAGCTTGAAAACAAAAAGTTTGAAAATTTATCAAAACTTCCAACACCTGCAGAAATAAAAGCTAAACTTGATGAGTATGTTATAGGTCAAGAAAAAGCGAAAAAGATTTTATCTGTAGCGGTATACAATCATTACAAAAGAATATATCAAAAAGAGTTATTTAAAGATAAAGACGTTGAAATTGAGAAAAGTAATATTTTGCTTATTGGTCCAACAGGTTCTGGTAAGACACTTTTAGCAAGAACTTTAGCAAGAATCTTAAACGTACCTTTTGCCATTGCAGATGCTACAAACATCACAGAAGCAGGATACGTTGGTGAAGACGTTGAAAGCATTCTTGCAAGATTGCTTCAAAATGCTGATTACGATGTAGAAGCAGCAGAAAAAGGAATTGTTTATATAGATGAAGTAGATAAAATAGCAAAAAAGTCTGGAGACAATCCATCTATCACAAGAGATGTATCCGGTGAAGGTGTTCAGCAAGCTTTATTAAAAATATTAGAAGGAACAATTGCAAACGTGCCACCACAAGGCGGAAGAAAACATCCACATCAAGAGTTTATTCAAATTGATACAACTAATATCCTTTTTATTCTCGGTGGTGCTTTTGTCGGACTTGAAGATATAATCAAACAAAGAATTGGGAAAAAATCTATAGGTTTTGGTGCAGATATTAAATCAAAATCTGAAGAAAAAGAGTTATTATCCTTGGTTCAACCAGAAGACCTTATAAAATTTGGATTGATACCAGAATTTCTTGGTAGAATACCGGTCATAGCAACCTTAGAAGAGCTTGACGAAGACGCGCTTGTAAGAGTCTTAACAGAGCCAAAAAATGCTTTGATAAAACAATACAAAAGCTTACTTGCAATAGATGGAATAGAGTTAGAATTTACAGAAGATGCTTTAAGAGAGATAGCAAGAGAAGCTATTAAAAGAAAAACAGGAGCAAGAGGTTTAAGAGCTATCATAGAAGATTTAATGCTTGATGTTATGTATGAAGCACCAAATCAAAAGACGCTTAAAAAAGTAATCATTGATAAAGATGTAGTTCTCAAGCAAAAGCCACCAATTTATGTTAATGAAAAAGCAAGCTAAGAAATGAGTAGTTTAAAAAGTGTAAAGTTTGTAAAAAGTGCAGTTAAACCAGAAGACTTTCCACCACCAGACAAGCCAGAGATAGCCATAGTTGGTAGGTCTAACGTAGGAAAGTCTTCTTTAATAAATGCTATTTTTAAAAGAAGCATCGCAAAGGTAAGTGCTACACCAGGAAAAACGAAACTTATCAACTTTTTTCTCTTAAATGATGATATTTACTTTGTAGACCTACCAGGTTATGGATTTGCGGCTGTGTCACATAAAGAAAAGCAAAACTGGAAAAGAATGATAGAAGATTATCTTTTAAATAGAGAAAACCTAAATTTAATCATCATGCTTGTAGATACAAGATATCCACCTACAAATCTTGATATTTTAATGAAAGAATGGCTTGAATCTTTTGAAAAACCTTACATAGTTGTTGGCACAAAAATAGATAAGTTAAATCAAAGTGAAAAAGCAAAAGCTGAAAAAGTTATAAGAGAGACTTTAGATTTAAGCAAGGATGTTCCAGTTTATTTAGTTTCTGCAAAAGAGGGAACAAATATAGATAAGCTTACAAGTGACATTTTATCAATGGTTAGGTCTGAGGGTTGATTGGTAAAAAGATGTTTTCTAATCTGCTAAGTCTTAAGACAGTTTTAAAACAAAAGTTCTCAAAAATTTGTGTTTGACATACTTTTAGGCGTGAGATAAACAAAGTCATAAAAAGAATACCATTCACCAATCATAAAGTGTTGTAAAAATTTTTGTAAGTTTACTTTTTTGTCTTCCTGAGGACTTTAGTCCGAAGAATTTCCACTTTTGATTTTTTAATTTGAAAAGAAAGACATGAGATTCTTCGTCGGCTGCAGGGTTACTATGTGGATTTTTGCAAGCATTCTCACATTAAAAGAAAAGATTTACAAGAATATAAACAAAAGTTAGATTACATACTAATGGACATAAACAAAAATATCAGAAAATAATTAAAAAATACAATTTCTCAAAATATAAACGTAATTTGACTAAGCACGAATCAGATTTCTTGTTATAATTTTAAAATTAAAATTATAAAGATAACGCTTTAACAAAATTTAAGGAGATGGTTCAGTGATAGGAAAAGTATTTGAGATTAAAAAACCGCTTATTTGCTACTTTATGGCAGGATATCCATCTGTTGAAGACAGTATCAAGACAGCAGAAGTTTTATTAGAAAATGGTGCCGATATTTTAGAAGTTGGATTTCCTTTTTCAGACCCGGTTGCTGATGGCATTACAATCCAAGCAGCCCACGAAAAAGCTGTAAAAGATGGTATTACACCGGTTAAAGTCTTTGAAATTACAAAAACTATAAAAGAAAGATTTCCGGACAAACCACTTATCGCAATGACATATTACAACCCAATTTTTAAAATGGGAGAAGAAAATTTTTGCAAGATAGCAAAAGAAAATGGTGTTGACGGATTGATCGTTCCAGATTTACCACCGGAAGAGGGAGAAAGCTTAAAAAAAATAGCAAATCAGTATGGATTATCTGTGATCTTTCTGCTTGCTCCAACATCACATGAAAAAAGGATTAAACTTGTTTCAAACATGAGTGATGATTTTATATATTACGTATCAATTACAGGAATTACAGGGGAAAGAGAAAGTTTGCCATGGCAAGAACTCAAAAACAAAGTAGAAGAGATTAAGAAAATGACAGATACAAAAATTGCTGTTGGATTTGGTGTTTCAAAGGGAGAACATGCTAAAATTATATCAAGTTTTGCAGATGGTGTTATAGTTGGAAGTGCGATAGTAAAATTACAAGGTAAAAAAGATTTTGAAGGATTAAAATCTTTGGTGAAGGAGCTACATGATAGCATTAGTTGATTATGGAATGGGTAATTTAAGAAGTGTAGAGAAAGCTCTTGAAAAAGTAGGGTTTAGTGTGCTGAGAACGTCAGGCCCTTCGGATTTAGACAAAGCAAGGGCAATAGTTGTTCCGGGTGTTGGAGCTTTTGGGGATGCGATTCATAACTTAGAAAAGCTTGGCTTGAAAGATAAAATAATTAAGCATATAGAAAATGGAAAACCTTACTTTGGTATATGCTTAGGATTACAAATACTATTTGAGTATGGCTATGAGTTTGGCTCTCATGAAGGACTTGGAGTTATAAAAGGTAGTGTAGTAAGATTTGATGATAAATTAAACATAAAAATACCGCATATGGGTTGGAATCAGATTTGGAAGAAAAAAGATTCAAAAATGTTTAAAGATATTGAAGATGGCTCTTATTTTTATTTTGTCCATTCATACTACGTTAAACCAGATGAAGAAGATATCATAGCAACTACAACAGATTATGGAATAGATTTCTGCTCAAGCATTGAAAAAAACAACATATGGGCAGTACAGTTCCATCCAGAAAAAAGTCAAACACTTGGTCTAAAACTTCTTGAAAATTTTAGAAAGTTTGTTTATGAAAGCGAAAAGTAAGGATGTTAAACTTAGATGAGATTTTATCTAAAAAATTACAGGAGATAAAACAAAAAAACAGATATAGAGCAAGACCAATATTAAATGAAAATGTTGTTAATTTCTCATCAAATGACTATTTAAGTCTAAGAGATAATCCAATTGCAAAGCAAAAGCTCATTCAAAATATTGATAAATTATCTCTTGGAAGTGGTGCATCTGTTTTAGTATCAGGATATCATTTAATTCAAAGAGAGCTTGAAAAATTTATCTCTGAATTTAAGCAAACAGAAGACTGTATAGTTGTTGGTAGTGGATATATGGCTAATGTTGGACTTATACAAGCCATTTCTGATGAAGAGGATATTATTTTTAGTGATGAATTAAATCATGCTTCAATCATAGATGGGATTAGAATCTCTAAGGCAAAAAAAATTATTTATAAACATTGTGATGTAGAAGATTTAGAAGAAAAGTTAAAAAAATATCACACAAAAGGAAAGAAGATAATCATTACGGACGGCGTTTTTAGTATGGAAGGAGATATTGCTCCGCTTGATAAAATCGTAGAGATTTCAAAAAAGTATGATGCTATTGTTATTGTTGATGATGCTCACGCAACCGGTGTAATTGGAGAAGAAGGAAGAGGAAGTCTTAATTATTTTAATTTAATGCCAGATAATAATATCATTCAAATAGGAACATTGTCTAAGGCTGTTGGTAGTTATGGAGCTTTTATTTGCGGAAGTAGGATTTTGATAGATTATCTTGTAAATACTATAAGGTCAGTTATATTTACAACA
This sequence comes from Sulfurihydrogenibium sp. YO3AOP1, assembly GCF_000020325.1. Lineage (NCBI taxonomy): Bacteria > Pseudomonadati > Aquificota > Aquificia > Aquificales > Hydrogenothermaceae > Sulfurihydrogenibium > Sulfurihydrogenibium sp. YO3AOP1. Next base: position 325,488 of record NC_010730.1, on the reverse strand, counting down.
GGTTTATCTCCTATCCAAAACTTTATATCTCTTGAAAATTTTAAAATATTAGCAAAAGAGGATTTTAGAAGAAAAGAAGTTTTAGAAAAGTCTAAGTATTTGGCAAACTCCTTAAAAAATAAAGGGATAGATGTAAAGTTTTTTGGCACTCCTATAATCTCTTTGATAGTTGGAGAAGAAGAAAAAGCTTTAAAATTAAGAGATAAATTGTTAGAAAAAGGCTTTTTTGTTCAAGCAATAAGACCGCCAACAGTCCCAGAAGGAACTTCAAGACTTAGAATAACGATAAATTATAATCATTCTTATGAAGATATTGAAAGATTGTGTGAAGCTATAGCTGAGTTGTTAATGTGTGAAGGGGTGAGAAGTAAGTTATAATCTATTTTTTATTTTGCAAATGGTAAAAGTTTGATTAATAACTCAACAGCATCTTTGTTTATGAAAATTATCAAAAAGGCAAGAATCAAAAACATAATTGTAAATTTCTTGTCAAGTTTTAACACTTCTTTTTCAATTTTAGCTTCAAGCTCTGTTTTAACTAAGACTAAATCGGCCTTTGTAGCAAGTTCTTTCGTAAGCTCATCTTTAAGCTCAAGCTTTTTTTGATTTGCTAAACTTTCCGATTTTTTGTCTAATTCGTTATAAATCAGTTCAATAGTTTGTGCAATCTTTTTAGCCTCTTCTTTGCCTACTTTTTCCTCTAACTTTTCTAATAGCTCAAAATCTATAACATTTGCCATTTTAGAAACTCCAATTACCTAATCAAAAATCTTAACAATATTATAATATGTATCCCTCTGTGCAGGAGTAAAGCCGGCGTCTTTAATTTGTTTTGCCATTTTTTTCGGTCTTGGACTTGAAACTTTAAAGCCTGTAGAAGCTACTACATTTTCTTCAATCATAGTGCTTCCTAAATCATTTGCACCAAATCTTAAGCCGATTTGACCAACTTTCATTGTTTGAGTTACATGAGATGATTGAATGTTATCAAAATTATCAAGATAAATTCTTGCCAATGCTAAAACCTTTAAATACCACACAGAAGTAGCCGGTTCTAAATGGTCAAGTTGTGTATTACCTTTTTGAAAAGTCCATGGTATAAATGCGGTAAATCCACCTGTTTCATCTTGAAGCTGTCTAATATGGTTTAAATGTTCAATGATATGTTTTGGTTTTTCAACATGTCCAAACATCATTGTTGCCGTTGACCTCATTCCAAGTTCATGGGCTGTTCTATGGACTTCAAGCCATTGGGCTGTTGTAGTTTTATTTGAAGATATTAGCACTCTTACTTCATCAGATAAAATCTCTGCGCCACCACCTGGAAGAGACATTAATCCTGCCTCTTTTAATTTTATCAAAACATCCCTTATGCTCATTTTTTCAAGCTTAGCAAGATAATTTATCTCTGTAGCTGAAAGTGAATGAATTTGTATTTGCGGAAATTTTTCTTTTATTCTTGAAAATAACTCTATATAAAAATCAAGTCTTAAATCCGGATTTAAGCCACCTTGCATTAGCAAGGTAGTTCCACCCCAATCTATAAGCTCCTGAATTTTAGCAAATATCTCATCAAGCTCAAGGACATAAGCATCACTATCTGATTTTCTTCTTTGAAAAGCACAAAATTTACATCCTGCAACGCATACATTCGTATAATTTATATTTCTATCTATAACAAACGTAGCTATATTATCCGGATGTTTTTTTGCTCTAATATAATCAGCAAGCCTGCCAAGAGATAATAAATCAAAATTTTCAAGCATATATAATGCTTCTTCTGGCTCTAATCTTTCACCATTTAAAATCTTTCCTGCTAAATAAGATTGTTCTTTTATCAACTTGACACTCCTACTGTATTTTTTGGACTTCCTTCCATGAATGATTTTAAGTTATCAAGCGCAATATCTAATATTCTATAAAGTGCGTCTTTTGTGTTATAAGCGTTGTGTGGAGATACGATAACATTTTCAGAATGTAAAACATAAAATGTCTCTAATGCTTTTTTTAACTTTATTGCAGGAATATCATCTCTCTTTAGAAATTCTTCTTCGATCCAAACATCTTCTGCTTCAAATGTATCAAGACCTACACCACCTGCAAGCCTTCCTTCTTTAAGTGCTTGAACTATAGCTTCTATCTCAACTACAGGACCCCTTGAAGTGTTAATAAGTATAGCATCTAATTTCATAAGTTTAATGTTAAATCTGTTTATCAAATGATGTGTTGCCGGTGTGTATGGTACATGTAGAGTAACGATATCAGAACTTCTAAGCAAATCTTCAAGTCCTACATACTCAACGCCGTATTTTTCAATCAATTCATCATCTTTAGCTCTATCATATACAAGTATTTTCATTCCAAATCCATGTGCTATTCTTATTACATGCTTTCCAATCCTTCCAGCACCAATTACACCTATAGTTTTACCCATTAAGTCTATTCCTGTTAATCCATCTCTTGAAAATATACCTTTTGATGTTCTTTCTATCATGGGTTTAAATTTTCTTGCTAATGCAAGTATTAATGCAAATGTATACTCGGCAACTGTATTATTACCATATCCAGGAACATTACAAACAGTTATACCTTTTTTATTAGCATATTCAACATCTATATGATCATATCCTGTTGACCTTGTAATGATTAATTTTAAATTTTCCATCTTATCAATTACTTCTTTTGTTAGCTTAGAATATATAAATACAATAGCTACTTCTGTATCTTTGTAAAGGTCTACATTTGTATCATCAAGTGGCTCTTTTGTAAATTTAACACTTCCTTGAATTCCTAAGTCTTTTATTTTTTTCTCTAAGTACAATCTTTCCCAATCTTCCGTCTCAAAAAAATGGATGTTCATAACATATCCCTCCACTTGTTTAAATCTATTCTAACATAGAGATAAATATATTGGATATGATAATTAATTAAACTTGTATCTGTAAATACTAAAGAGTTTCAAATAGTTCTTTACAATCAATCCTTCATCTTCATATTAGTAAGTAAGTTTATAAAATAATGATATATTTACAAATTGTTTAAATCATATTTACAAATATATTTTTTTTACCGATATAATACTTGTATATAAAAGCTAACTATAAATTTTTTATTTTTCTTGTTTGAGTTTAAGGAGTTAATATATGAACATGAAAGGTCTTGGAATCATAGCCATAAAGCTTTTAACTGGCGATGGAGGTAAATTTTTTACACTTATAGTTGGTGTTAGCTTTGCTGTATTTCTGATGCTTCAAATGACATCTATGTTTTTTGGCGTAATAGCAAAATCTGGATCAACAATATACAATATAGACGCTGATATATGGGTAATGGACAAAAGCGTTGATAGTTCAAGAGATAATATTCCGTTACCAGATTATGTCCTTGATTATACAAGAAGTTTACCGGGTGTATTGTATGCTGCTCCTATATATTTTGGAGGTGGTAATGTAAAATTACCAAATGGAAAATATCAAGCTGTTAATATAGTAGGTCTTGACGATGTATCTCTAATGGGAAGACCTATTATGATAAAAGGGAATATTAATGATATATATTCAAGTTATGCCTTCATAGCTATAGCAGATCCTGACCTCAGAAAACTTGGGAATGTAAAAATAGGTTTTACTTTTGAAATAAATGACCACAAAGGTGTTATAGTAGGTTTTGCTAAAACTCCAATGTCTGGCCTTTTCGGAAGTCCAACACTTTACACTACATATACAAGAGCTATTGAGTATCTACCTACTACCAGATTTACAATATCGTATGTTCTTGTCAAACTTAAAGATAAAAGGTATATACCTGAGGTTAAAGAATCAATATCTAAGTTAGGTTACAAAGCTTTAACTTCTGAAGAATTCAACCAAATGAATGCAAAATATTATATGTTTAAGACAGGATTTGGTACAAACGTACTTATAATGACACTGGTAAGCTTTATAGTAGGTCTTTCTATCGCAGGTCAAACTTTTTATACCTTTGTATTAGAAAATTTAGAAAAATTTGGGGCATTAAAAGCTATAGGAGCTACTAAGAGAGAACTTATGTTTATTATTGTATCTCAAGCTGTTTTGGTTGGATTAATAGGATATGGCATTGGAGTACTTTTGGCTTCATTTTTTATAGCCTTTGGACATATAAGAATTCCAAACTATGCAGCAATGATTAGTTTTAAAAATATGGCAGCAGCATTTTTTATGGTGGTTTTTATAGTGGCTTTTGCAAGCTTTTTAGGAATCAGAAAAGTATTAAAAATAGAACCTTTTGATATATTTAGAGGATGAATAAAATGTCAAAAATAGCTATTAAAATCGAAAATATTACAAAATGTTTTGGCAGTGGAGATGCAAAAACCTGTGCAGTCAAAAATGTAAGTTTAGATATATACTATGGTGAGATATTATACATAGTTGGTCCAACTGGTTCTGGTAAAACAACGCTTTTAAGTTTAATATCTGGTGTTTTAAGACCAGATAGCGGAAAAGTAATATATTATGGTCTATCAAATGAAGATAAAAGCAAATATATAGATATATATTCCTTAGACACAGATTTCTTGGCAAGATTTAGATTAGACCACATAGGTTTTGTATTTCAAGATTACCATCTTTTCCCAAGGCTTACTGCGATGGAAAACGCAGCAATACCCCTAATACTAAAAGGTTTAGACTGGGATAAAGCCTTAGAGATTTCAAAAGAAAAGCTTAAAATGGCTCAGCTGCCAGAATCAAAATATTTGATTCCAGCTTACAAGATGTCAGGCGGTGAACAGCAAAGAGTAGCCATAGCAAGGGCTTTAGCTACAGATCCACCTATACTTGCCTTAGACGAGCCTACAGCTGCTTTGGACGGTGATACGGGAAAAAAAGTTATAAAATTGATAAAGGAAACTATGTTAAACGAAAACAGAACAATAATTGTTATAACTCATGATAACAGGATATTTGAAGATGCTATGAGAATAGTTTATATGGAAGATGGCATAATAAAAGACATTGTAAAAAATAAGCTTATTTAAAATGTGTTTTAAAAGTTTTTTAATAGCAGGAGGCAATATATGAAAGTCAAAATATTTGTAATCTTAGCTATACTTGGTGTTATAGCTGGTATCGTAAGTGCTTATATCTATGGACATACACAAAAACCACTTCCCCCAGTGTATATGACAAAAAATCCTTATAAAAATGGTGTTTATGCTAATGGTATTATAGAACCAGTGCAAGATAGTGGAGAAAGTATAAACGTTTATCCAGAGGTATCTGGAAAGGTTGTGAAAGTTTTTGTAAAATATGGTGAACATGTTCAAGAAGGGCAACCGTTATTTCAAATAGATGATACTGTTCAACAACAAACTGTAAAACAACTGTATCATCAAATGCAGGCAAACTATATAAAATACCAAGAGCTATTAAATGAACCAAGACCTGAAACGTTAGCGGTTGCAAAGGCTCAAGTGGATTACGCTAATGCTCAAGTACAATATGCAGAATCAAACTATCAAAAACTCTTAAAATCTTACGAGATAAACCCAAAATCTGTATCAAAACAAGATTTAGATAATGCAAAATATGCTCTTGAAGAAACAAAACAAAATTTAAAATTAGCTATGAAAAATTATGAATTAACAAAAGCTGGTGCGTGGAGCTATGATATAAATACCCAATATCAGATTTATAAATCTGATGAATATGCCTACAATAATGCCTTGGAGTTATTTAAAAAATATACAGTTAAGGCTCCTGTATCAGGTACAGTGTTGGAATTAAATGTAGCTAAAGGAGATTATGTATCTCCTCAGGGTGTTTATTATACTTATACAAGATCCTATATTACTCCAATAAGACTTGGACAAAGTTCCAACAATGAGCTTCAAGTTAAAGCTTTCATAGATGAGATACTTCTTACAAAGCTACCACCAATAAAAGAACTAAAAGCTGTTATGTTTATAAGAGGTACAAATATCTCAGTACCTCTAAAATTTATAGCAGTACAGCCTTATGTAACACCTAAGATAGAACTGTCAGGAGCGATTACTGAAAGAGTAGATGTAAGGGTTTTACCTGTTATATTTAGATTCGAGAAACCTCAGAATGTAAATCTCTACCCTGGACAATTGGTAGATATATATTTAGAGGGTAAATAACATGAAAAGAATGATCATTATCCTTATCCTTGGTATAAGCGGATTTATATTAAACTCTTGCTCTTTTTATGCAAAACCTACAGATGTATCTATTGAATATCCTAATTTATTTAAAGAAAAACTGGAAAATACAAATGCAAGTATAGATGTACAACATTGGTGGAAGAGTTTTAATGATGAAACCTTAAATTACTATGTAGATTTAGCTTTAAAAAATAATCCAAATTACCTTATAGCATTAAAAAATATAGAGCTATCAAAAGCATACGTTTTAGAAAATTCATCTGCCCTTTTCCCAAATTTTAACCTAAATGGTTCTGAAACAAGGCAAAAAGTTTCTCAAAGGACACCAAATGGAAGGTTTTTTAGTACGACACCTTATACTACATATAATCTTTCTGTTAGTGCTTCTTATGAAATAGACCTTTTTGCAAAAGCTCTAAACGCTTATAGATATTACAAAGAAAATGTAAAAATAACAGAGGCCCAGGCTAAAGCAATTAAAAATGCCCTTATAATGAATACTGTAAACAATTACTTTCAGATAATAGAAAATGGTCTATATATAGATATATTAGAAGAACAATTAAGAATAGCAAAAGAAAACTTAGAGATTTTAGAAACAAAGTATAAAGCTGGAGTAGTATCTTATCAGAACATAGATCAAGCTAAAATCTCAATACAAAGCTTAGAACAAACACTGCAAAGCTATAAAAATCAAAGAAGTATACTCATAAACGCATTTGCATATCTTTTGGGTAAATATCCAGAAGAATTTAAATTCTCCGCATCTGGAGACATACCAAAAGAGATTAAACTTCCAGAAGCTATTCCTTCAACAGTAATGACTGAAAGACCTGATATTCAAGAAGCTATATCTAATGTGATAGCAAACGATTATGAAAAGAAAATAGCATTGGCAAATTTTTTTCCGTCTTTTAATCTAACTGGTTCTTATGGATTCCAATCTAAACAATTAAGTAACTTAATAACTCAACCAAGTGTAGCATGGAATTTCGGATTAAATATAATAGAGCCCATATTAAACTGGAACAAAAATATAGGTAATTATAAAGCCTCAGAAATAGCTTTAGCTAAAAGTATAATAAACTACAGACAAACAGTATTAAATGCTTTTAGAGAAGTAGACGATGCCATATCTCAATATAAAACAGATAAACTCAATTATAAAAATTTAAAAATAATTTATCAAAATACTTATGATCAATATGAGATAGCTCTTGCAAACTATAAAGCAGGTATAATTCCTTATTCCATATTGTTAAATTATAAAACAAATCTATTAGATGCCAAAAAAAACCTTCTAAATCAGAGGCTAATTCTAATTCAAGATGTAACAGCCTTATATAATGTGCTTGGATATTAAAGCATAATAAAGAAGAGCTTTTTGTAAAATAATCGAGTTTATAAGCTGTTTATAACTTTTTTTGATAAATTCAGAAACGCATTAAAAATTTTTTTAAGAATTTTCAGCAAATCACTGCAAATATTTCACACACAATTTGAATACAATATGATATTATTTTTATCATGAAAGTTAGCGTTATTATTCCAGTTTATAATGGTGAAAAATATATAACTCAAGCGATATTATCTGCTCTTGGTCAAACGTTTAAAGATACGGAAATAATCATTGTTGATGATGCATCTACAGATAAAACTCCTAATATAATTCAAGAAAAATTTAAAAAAGAATTACAGACAGGAAAGATAAGATATTTTAGAAACCAATCAAATAAAGAAAGGTCTTATACAAGAAATAGAGGTTTTCAAGAGTCTAAGGGAGAATATATATTTTTCTTAGATTATGATGACTTGTGGGAGTCTGACTATATAGAAAATTCTATAAAAGAATTGAAAAACTTTGATATTGTGTACTCTTTTCCAAGGACTTTTATAGATGAAAATGAAAACATAAAAAGAGTTTCTAAAAAGAAAGTAGATGCTGATGCAGGAAAGGTTATCTTTTCAGGGAATATAGGATATCCGTCAGCATCAGGGTTTAAAAGAGATAAATTCTTAAAATTTAGAGAAGATTTAAGTTATAGGGAAGACTGGGAGCTTTTTTTAAGAAGCTATTTAAGTGGCTTAAAGATAAAGATTTTAGATAATAATAAAATCAAAATTAGAGAACATACAAATAGAACAAGTAAAAACAACATTGAAATGATGCTTTCCACATTAAAGCTGTATAAAGAATATAAAGATAGAATTCCAAAAGAATATAAAGAATTTTTTTATTTTCATGTAGGTGAAATGTGTTTAAGGTTTGGAAATCTTCCAACCGGCTGGCATCTTGTCCTTAAGTCTTTTAAAAATCCGGAAATCTTTAATAAAAGAAATATTATTAATCTTTTAAAATGGGGGTTTAGATTAGATAGGTTTATATCCTATCTCATTCACTAAACGTTATAGTTCTATATTTGTAAACTTCCAATAGACCGGTTTTCCAAAAATCAGCAGGTAGTCCGGCTTTTAAACACAGATGAGTAAGAAATTCCTCTTTTGATGGTAATTTTTCCCAGACTTCCGGCAAAAACGTTGCTGAAAAATTTTTATATTTAATTATCAACCCATCTTTAAAAGGCTCAATTTTAGATGGTAAATCTCTCCAATCTTCATATTCAACCTTTTCAGGATAGGTTAAAACAGAAACTTTAACTTTAATAAAATCAAGCTCGTTTGGAGATACTGGATTAAACCTTGGGTCTGAAACAGCGGCAGAAATGGCATTATGTATTACATCTTCATACAAAGGTCTATGTGGAATGATTGAACCAATGCAACCTCTCAAATCCCCATATTTAGTTTCTAAAGTCACAAAAGATGCACCAAGTTTTTTTAGATTATCATAAGGAATATCTTCAGGTCTAACCGGAAGCACCTTACGATATGTTAAGTAATACTCAATAGCTTTTCTTGCTAATTTAACTAAAAAATCGCCCTCTTCTTTACTTATAGAAGATATAACTTCCATACCCGACAACACTGCTATAATCTCCTCCTGTATCGCCTGATGTTTTATAATCAAGGATTTTAGATTTTAATCCATGTCTTTTTGCGTATTTTATCATTGCTTCAAGACCAATTTTTCCACATGCTTCACAGTTTTTAAGATAATTTTCATTTAATTCCAAAACCGCAAGATGGCAATATTTATCTATTTCTCTGGCTATATTATCCGGATAGTAATGACTTAAATCTGTACTTATAATTACTACTGTATCATTATCTTTGAAGTATTCTATAATATTCTCAACGATACTACTATCAATATCTCCATATACAAATGGTAAAATTTCAAAGTCCTTTAGTACAACTTGCAGAAATGGCACCTGAACCTCCAAGGAGTGTTCTCTTTGATGTGGAAGAGTATTTAATGTTAATGGAAAATCCGGATGTTCTTTTGAGAATTTTATAATCGCTTCTTTATTAACTTTTACTTTTCCAAGGGGGGTTTCCCAGTAATCATAAAATCCATAAGAAACTCCATTAAAATATACATGGTGGGATGGTCCTATCAGTAAAATTTTGTAATGTTTGCTTGGGTCAAGGTTTAAAAGCTGTTTATATGAAACTGCTGCAACAGGGCCAGAATAAATGTATCCTGCATGTGGAACTACGATTCCCTCAGGAATATAATCATACAAAGGTGCTTTATTCAAATAGTTTTTAATTGTATATAGAAGTCTTTCTTTATTCCCAGTATAAAACATATTCGCAACAGCTGGTTTTCTTACTGTTAGCATGACTAAATTCCTCATCATCATTTTTATATAAATTAAAGTTATGCTGAAATAAACTATTTTCAATAAAAAAGTCGGGTCTCGCGTTTCACTTTTTTTATTTTGCAGCCAAAAGAATCCCGTACTATTTCAAACTGAAAGTGTTCCAAAAATCCACATCGTCATTCTGAGCTAAGCGAAGAATCTCCTGTTTTTTCTTTCTTTTCAAAAAATATTAAAAAATGAGATCCTTCAGACTTACGTCCTCAGAATGATAGAAAAAGGTAAACTTACAAAAATTTTGGAACACCCTCTTTCAAACTTCTCACTACCTCAAGATTTATGCTAAAATATTATTTTTAACTTGCAAAAAGTTAGAAAATAGAAATAAATATTTAAAAAAAATACTTGACACAAATCAGAGAATTGGATATAATATTTATCTCTAAAATTTAAGCCGGTGTAGCTCAGTCGGCAGAGCAGGTGATTTGTAATCACCAGGTCGTGGGTTCGAGTCCCACCGCCGGCTTTAAATTTTAGAATTTAGAATATGGAGAGGTAGCCAAGCGGCCAACGGCAGGAGACTGTAAATCTCCCGGCGAAAGCCTTCGGCGGTTCGAATCCGTCCCTCTCCATATAGTGTATGCGGGAGTAGCTCAGTTGGTAGAGCATCTGCCTTCCAAGCAGATGGCCGCGGGTTCGAGTCCCGTCTCCCGCTCTCCAATAAAACCAAGACGTAAAAAGGCTGTAGTAGTCTTTTTACGTCTTATTATGTTTTTATGCCCAGGTAGCTCAGTCGGCAGAGCACACCCTTGGTAAGGGTGAGGTCGCGGGTTCAAGTCCCGTCTTGGGCTTTGAGAGAGGTTTGATAAAAATAAATGTTCTTCTTATATTTAGGAGGTAAAAATAAATGGCAAAAGAGAAATTTGTAAGAGGAAAAGAGCACCTAAACGTAGGAACAATAGGGCACGTTGACCACGGAAAAACAACATTAACAGCAGCAATCACATACGTACAAAGCAAAAAAGGATTAGCAAAATTTGTTGGATATGGAGACATAGACAAAGCTCCAGAAGAAAGAGAAAGAGGAATTACAATCAATATCACACACGTAGAATATGAGACAGAAAAAAGACACTATGCACACGTAGACTGCCCAGGACACGCAGACTACATCAAGAACATGATCACCGGTGCAGCGCAAATGGATGGAGCAATCCTTGTAGTATCAGCAGCAGACGGACCAATGCCACAAACAAGAGAACACGTACTCCTTGCAAGACAGGTTAACGTACCATACATCGTAGTATTCTTAAACAAATGCGACATGGTAGACGACCCAGAACTAATAGACTTAGTAGAAATGGAAGTAAGAGAACTACTAAGTAAATATGACTTTCCAGGAGATGAAGTGCCTGTAATAAGAGGGTCAGCACTTGGAGCATTAAACGATGACCCAAAATGGTTTGCATCAGTAGAAGAGCTATTAAAAGCAATGGATGAATACATACCAACACCTCCAAGAGAAACAGACAAACCATTCCTAATGGCAGTAGAAGACGTATTCACAATAACAGGAAGAGGAACGGTAGTAACAGGAAGAGTAGAAAGAGGAACATTAAAAGTAGGTGACGAAGTAGAGATAGTAGGACTATCGGAAGAGAAGAAGAAGACAGTAGTAACAGGAATCGAGATGTTCAGAAAACAATTAGATGAAGCAATAGCAGGAGACAACGTAGGAGTACTATTAAGAGGAATCACAAAAGACGAAGTAGAAAGAGGACAAGTATTAGCAAAACCGGGAACAATCACACCACACAAGAAATTCAAAGCACAAGTATACGTATTAAGCAAAGAAGAAGGTGGAAGACATACACCATTCTTCTTAGGATACAGACCACAGTTTTACATCAGAACAGCAGACATAACAGGAACAGTAGTAGAATTACCAGAAGGGCAAGAGATGGTAATGCCAGGAGATAACGTAGAGTTAACAGTAGAGTTAATGGTACCAGTAGCTATGGAAGAGCAAATGAGATTTGCGATAAGAGAAGGTGGAAGAACAGTAGGTGCTGGTGTTGTTACTAAAATAATTGAATAATCGCGAGGAATAGAAGATGAGAGAGATTATTACTTTAGCCTGTACAGAATGTAAAAGAAAAAACTATACAACTACAAAAAATAAGAGAAAGCATCCAGATAGAGTAGAGTTAAGGAAATATTGCAAGTTTTGTAAAAAACATACACTTCACAGAGAAATTAAGTAATTGATCATATATTGCGGGGCAGTAGCTCAATTGGCAGAGCAGCGGACTCCAAATCCGCAGGTTGAGGGTTCGATTCCTTCCTGCCCCGCCTTTGGAGAATATTGATGGTAAAATACCTAAACTTTTTAAAGGAAGTTTTTGAAGAGCTTAAAAAAGTAACATGGCCTTCTAAAAACCTTGTTAAAACAGCAACCATAGCAGTTATAGTTTTAACTTTGATAATGGCATTATACTTATGGAGTTTAGATATTTTATTTACAAAAATAATTGCCTTCATAATGGAGAGGTAAAGACTTAAATGGCGGAAAATGAAAATTTAAACATGGTTAACGAAGAGGTTAATGAAAGCAATTTAGAAAAAGATACTGATGAGAAAAAATGGTACGCTTTATATACACAATCTAATTTGGAAATTAGGGCAAAAGAAAACTTTGTTAAGAATCTAAAGCTTAATAATTTAGAACATTTAGTAGATGAAGTTATAGTTCCTGCTGAAGAAAAGGTCGTCCTTAAATCTCAAGGAAAGGAAAGGTACAGACTTTCTTTAAAAGGTCCAAATAGGGTTATAGAAGTTCAGGGAAAAAAAGGGATTACAAAATTTTCTATAGAAGATGGTACTGTCCGAGTTTTAGAAAGCGTTGAAGGTGACGAAGGATGTGTTTCTCATAGTCCGATTTCTAAGCCAGGACAAAAAATAACATGTAAAGAAAATAGAACTGAAGCAAGAATTGTTTTAGAGAATAAAATATTTCCGGGATATATCCTTATAAAAGCCAAACTTAGCGATGATTTGATAGATTTAGTTAAAAAAACCCCATTTTTAATAGGGTTTGTTAGTGCAGGTGGTAAGCCTGTACCTTTAAATGAAAACGATGTAATGAAAGTCTTAGGGCAAATTCAAAAAGGTACACCAAAAGCTAAAAAACTTCTTTATACAAAAGGGGATATTGTTAGAGTTATTGAAGGCCCATTTATGAATTTTACAGGAACAGTAGAAGAAGTATTTCCAGATAAAGAAAAACTTATCGCATTGATTACTATTTTTGGAAGAGCAACACCGGTTGAACTTGAATTCTCCCAGGTGGAGAAAATTTAGCCTGTCGGTTCAGCTTTGGTGTTTTATTAAGACAGGCGTCAAAGAATTCAAGGAGGTGTATTTAAATGGCTAAGAAAGTAACAGGTCAAGTTGAGCTGATGATTCCAGCTCAACAAGCAGCTCCATCGCCACCAGTTGGGCCAGCTCTTGGTCAGCATGGTGTTAACATTATGGAGTTTGTTAAAAGTTTTAATGCAGCCACTGCAAACATGAAACCTGGTACAATCGTACCGGTAGTAATTACTATCTATTCAGATAGGTCTTTTACGTTCATTCTTAAAACTCCACCAGCATCTTATCTCCTTAAAGAAGCTGCAGGCATCAAAACAGGTTCTGGAGATCCTAAGAGAAATAAGGTTGGAAAAATTACAGTTAATCAGCTAAGGGAAATTGCTGAAATGAAATTAAAAGACCTTAACACTGAAGACATTGAGATGGCTATGAGAACTATAGCTGGTACTGCTCGCAGTATGGGAATTGAAATTGAAGGATATAAGGGGTAAGTGCTATGGCTAAAAGAGGAAAAAAATATTTAGAAGCATTAAAGCTCATTGATAAAGAAAAGACTTACAGCCTTGATGAAGCTATCCAAAAACTAAAAGAAGTGGAAAAAATTCTGCAGAGAAAGTTTGATGAAACAGTAGAGCTTATCTTTAGATTAGGTGTTGACCCCAAGTATGCTGACCAAATGGTAAGAGGTTCAGTAGTGCTCCCTCATGGATTAGGAAGAGAGTTAAAAGTTCTTGTTATCGCTTCCGGTGAAAAGTTAAAAGAGGCAGAAGAGGCAGGTGCTGATTATGCAGGAGGTGAAGAGATTATCAATAAGATCGCAAATGAAAACTGGATAGATTTTGACATTGTGATAGCAACTCCAGATATGATGCCCAAATTGGCTAAGCTCGGTAAAATCTTAGGACCAAGAGGCTTAATGCCAAACCCTAAGGTTGGAACTGTTACGACTGACGTTAAAAGAGCAGTTACAGAAGCTAAAAAAGGTAGAGTAGAGTTTAAAGTTGATAAAACAGGTAACTTGCATGTTCCAGTTGGTAAAATTTCATTTGAAGATCATAAGCTTAAAGAAAATATTTTAGCTGTTGTAGATGCGGTATTGAAAGCTAAGCCACCCGGTGCAAAAGGTCAGTATATAAGAAATGTTGTTTTAAAAACAACGATGAGCCCTTCAGTTAAATTAAATCCAGCTGAATTACAAAAAGCTTTAGAAACTAAAGCAGCTTAAGGAGTAGAGCCATGGCATTAACTACAGATAGAAAATCGATCCAGAAGAAGAGTCAGTTAGTTGCTGACCTCAAACAAAAAATAGAATCAGCACCAGTTGTTATACTTTTAGATTTTAAAGGTGTAGATGCTAACTCAGTAGCAGATTTTAGGAAAACGCTGAAAAAAGAAAATGCTGAATTGAAAGTTGTTAAAAATACACTTTTATACAGAGCTTGCAATGGAACACAACTTTATGATAAAATAGATATTTTTAAAGAGCAAACTGCAGTTATTTTTGGATATGGTGATATTGTTGCACCAGCTAAATTATTGAAAGAGTTTTTGAAAGGAAAAGAAGATGCAAAAGTAAAAGGTGGTTTAGTAGAAGGCGTATTTGCTGATGCACAAAAGATTGATTATCTTGCATCTCTACCAAGCAAGGAAGTACTTGTTGCTCAGCTATTGGCTGTACTACAAGCACCTATTACAAACCTTGTACGCGTACTTAACGCTTTACCGCAAAAAACTGTTTTAGTTTTAGATGCTATAAGACAAGAAAAAGAAAAACAATCTTAAATAAAATTTTATAGGAGGTTTTAAAAATATGGCAACAATTACAAGAGAAGAGATTAAAGAAGCTATTAAGTCAATGACAGTGTTAGAGTTAGCACAGCTTGTAAAAGACTTAGAAGAAGAGTTTGGTGTTTCTGCAGCTGCTATGGTTGCTGCTGCTCCAGCTGCTGGTGGTGCTGCAGGTGCGGCTGCTCCAGCTGAAGAAAAAACTGAATTTGATGTTATTTTAACAAACGCAGGGGCAAACAAAATCAACGTTATCAAAGTTGTTAGAGAAATCACAGGTCTTGGATTAAAAGAAGCAAAAGATCTCGTAGATGGAGCTCCAAAACCAGTTAAAGAAGGAGTTTCTAAGGATGAAGCAGAACAAATTAAGAAAAAATTAGAGGAAGCTGGAGCTACTGTAGAAGTAAAATAATAAATCTTGATAAACATTATCTCAATAAAGAATTTTCAACAAGTTTAAGAAAGGGTAGATTGTCTTTATGGCAATCTACCTTTATTTATTTTAAAATCAAATAAGGTGGTGTAAGGATGAGAGAGTTAAAAAATTTAAAACGAAATCCTTTTCGTAAAATACTTTCAAGAAGAAGAGAAATAATAACACCTCCTGACCTTTTATCCGTTCCAAAAGAATCTTTCGAAAACTTCGTTCAATTTCATACAAATCCTCTAAAAAGAGATCCAAATAAAGGTCTTGAAAGCTTACTTAGAACATCTTTTCCTTTTGTAGATCCAAACGGTCAATTAGAAGTTAGATATATTGGATACGAGATTGGTGATTGGGAATGTGGAAAATGTGGAAAAGCATTACCTGATGAGGTTCTCGGTGGACCAGAAGTTGATTGTCCACATTGTGGCGGTCCGTTAATATATAAAGAAAAGCTAACTGTTGAGGAGTGTAAATTTAAGGGATTAACATATGGTGCTCCTTTAAGAGTTTTATTAGAGCTTGTGATAAATCATACAGACCCTAAAACGGGAGAAATAATTCCTAAGACTATAAAAAAACAAAAAATATACTTTGGTGAGATTCCTCTCCTAACAGATTATGCTTATTTTATGATAAATGGTAGTGAAAGAATTATTGTATCTCAATTAATTAGGTCTTCGGGTATATTCTTCTCAGGAAAAGAAGACAAAACAAAAGACATTATTACAAGGGTTATTTATGAAGGAAGTGTTATTCCAGAAAAAGGTTCAAGGGTAGAGGTTCAGTATGCAACAAATTCAGAAATTTTCTATGCAAAGATAGATAGAAGAAAGATCCTTGGAACAACACTCCTTAGAGCATTTGGATTAGATACTACTTATAAAATTCTTAAAAACTTTTACGGAAAGGTAGATAGATATATTGTTGAAGATGGTAAATTAGTACTTGAAAATACAAAGATTCCCGTTAATTTAGAAGAATTAATGAATAGGGATATTTTTGTAACATATGTATATGAAGAAATATCTGAAAAAGGTCAACCAGTACCTATTAAGCAAGAGAAGTATGTTTCTGTAGAAAATTTAGAAAAACTTTTAAACGATGATAGAATCAGAATAGAAGAAGTCGTTACTGTAGAACCTCAAGTTATAAACAAATCACCATATCAAAGAGTTATTGTTGAAACATTAAAGAAAGATGAACCAAAAATTAATGCTCTCTTTACTTTTAGAGATGCTGCTCTTGTGGAAATTTATAGAAAAATGAGACCTACGGATACTGCAGTTTTAGACCCAAAAGCCTTTATGAAGAGAGCTAAAGAGTTATTTAACAATATGTTTGCAGATATTCAAAGATACGACCTTTCAAGAGTTGGTAGAGTTAAGCTAAATGCAAAAGTACATAACGTTCCAAAAACTATTAAACCTTTAGACCTTGAAGATTTCTTTGAAAAATTCCCACTTTTAGCTCTTGATGAAGATGTAAAAACTAAAAATGGGGTTATTCCAAAAGGAACAAAGATAGACCTGGTAGTATTAGAAAAATTAAAAGAAACTTCATTCAAAGAGATAAAAGTAAAAGAGTACTTAGACGAAGAAGCAAGAACGTTACAGCTTGCCGACATCATTGCAATAGTTAAGTATTTATTAGAATTAAGATATGGAAAGAAAAGCTTAGATGATATAGCACACTTAGGAAATAGAAGAGTTAGACCTGTTGGAGAGCTTTTAGAGGCTCAGGCAAGAATTGGAATTGCGAGAATGCAAAAAGCATTTAGAGATAGAGTTGCTACCGTTGACGTAGAAGACCCTAACTTAAAACCAAGCGAGCTTATTAATCCAAGATACTTAACTAACTCTATTCTTGAATTCTTAAAAAGCGGTCAGCTTTCACAATTTATGGACCAAACAAATCCATTATCTGAATTAACACATAAAAGAAGATTGTCAGCTTTAGGTCCAGGTGGTCTTACAAGAGAGAGTGCTAAATTTGAAATAAGGGACGTTCATCCATCTCATTATGGAAGAATATGTCCGATAGAAACGCCAGAGGGTCAAAACATCGGTTTAGTTTCTTCAATGACTGTTTATTCAAGAATAAATGAGTTTGGATTTTTAATTTCTCCGTATAGAAAGGTTGTTGATGGCGTTGTTACTAACGAAATTGAATATTTAACGGCATACGAAGAAGAAAAGTATGTTATTGCTCAAGCTAATGCTGAAATAGATGAAAAAGGAAGATTCTTAACAGATAGAGTTCTTGCAAGGGCGTATGGTGATATAAGATTAGTAGAACCAAACGAAGTTCACTATATGGATATATCTCCTAAGCAAGTAGTTTCTCCGTCTGCATCGTTGATTCCTTTCCTTGAACATGATGATGCTAACAGGGCTCTTATGGGTTCTAACATGCAACGTCAGGCGGTGCCTCTTGTGAGAACAGAGTATCCTCTCGTTGGTACAGGAATGGAAGTTAGTATTGCCAAGGATTCTGGTTCTGTAATTGTTGCAAAAAGAGGTGGTGAAGTCGTTAAAGTTGATGGAAATACTATCGTTATAAAAGTAAATGAAGACGAGATTAACCCCCATGACCCGTTAGATATTGGTATGGATATTTATAAGTTAAACAAATTTAAAGGTTCTAACCAAGCTACATGCATGAATCAAAGACCTCTTGTTAGAAAAGGTGATATTGTAGAAAAAGGTGCAACAATAGCGGATGGGACTTCTACATACAAAGGCGAGCTTGCACTTGGAAAGAATGTCCTTGTTGCATTCATGCCATGGAGAGGCTATAACTTCGAGGATGCTATCGTAATTTCAGAAAGACTTGTTAAAGATGATGTATTTACATCTATTCATATAGAAGAGTTTGAAATAGAAGCAAGAGAAACAAAGTTAGGTCCGGAAGAGATAACAAGAAATATACCAGGTATTAACGAAAGACAGCTTGCAAACCTCGATGAACATGGCGTTATAAGAGTTGGTGCATATGTTAAACCAGGAGATATTTTGGTTGGTAAAGTTACTCCTAAGGGAGAAACAGCGCTAACACCAGAAGAAAAACTTTTATTTGCCATCTTTGGAGAAAAGGCGAGCGAAGTAAAAGATTCTTCATTAAGAGTTCCTGTGGGCGTTGAAGGTGTGGTAGTTGATGTCCAAATCTTTGCTAAGAAGAAAAAGGATAAAAAAGAAAAAAGAGAGAAGTATTTAGACACTTTGATTAAACAAGAAGTTGATAAACTTAACTTAGAGTTGGAAGAGAAGAAAAAGTTCATATTAGATAAAAGAGATGCTTGGCTTAGGGAAATTCTTATCGGTGTGAAAGTTGCTAAGGATGTCAAAGTGGCTGGTGAAGTTATTATTCCTGAAGGAGAATATATAACTGAAAACAATGTTTCTCAGGCTATAAAAATAATAGCTATCAATCCATCTAACTTTATTAAAGACAAAAAATTAATTAAAAAAGTAGAATCTATCATTGAAAAAGCAAAATCTCAAATTGAGCTTTGGGAAAAGATTTACGAAAAAAGAAAAGAAGCTGTTCAAGAAGGAGCAGATTTAAAGCCTGGAGTTAACGAGCTTGTTAAAGTTTACATAGCTCAAAAGAGAAAGATCCAGGTCGGTGATAAAATGGCAGGTAGACACGGTAATAAAGGCGTAATCTCTGTCGTTCTTCCTGTTGAAGATATGCCATTTATGGAAGATGGTACTCCTGTGGATATAGTTTTGAACCCTCTTGGTGTTCCTTCTCGTATGAACGTAGGACAAATACTTGAGACCCACCTTGGATTAGCTGCTAAAAAACTTGGTGAAAAACTTGGAAAAGAGCTTGAAAAAATCTTTGATAGAGAAAAGATTATCGATAAGATTGTTGAGTATTACAGCATTGTAAATGACACAGATAACAAAATCCTTACTAAACAAAGAAAGAAAGACTCTCAAGAGTTAAGAGAAGCCTTATCGAAACTTGACGACGAATCTTTAAGAGACTTAGTTAGAGATTTAACTAAAATTGGCATTCCTGTCGAAACTGCAATCTTTGAAAGTGCATCAGAAGAAGATATCAAGAAACTTCTTAATTATGCAGGTATAAAAGATAATGGTAAAGTTAAACTTATTGATGGTAGAAGTGGAGAAGCTTTTGACTTGGAAGTTACTGCAGGGTACATGTATATGCTTAAACTGATACATATGGTTGATGATAAAATACACGCACGTTCAACCGGACCTTATTCTCTTATCACACAACAGCCACTTGGTGGCAGAGCTCAGTTTGGTGGACAAAGATTCGGTGAGATGGAAGTATGGGCGCTTGAAGCACACGGAGCAGCATATACATTAAGAGAGATGTTAACAGTTAAGTCTGACGATATTGAAGGAAGAAAGAGAGTATACGAAGCCATCATTAAAGGGAAACACTACTACGATATAGGCGTACCAGAATCCTTTAAAGTTCTTGTTAGAGAGTTAAAAGCTCTTGGTTTAAACGTTGAATGTATAGTTGAAGGAGAGCCTCAAGCCTGTGATACTTCAGAACTAGAAAAGAAAAAGCCTGAGTTAAATTAGGATAGATTTTAACCTCCCTTTTTGGGAGGTTTTTTAAACAATAAGGAGGTAATTTGCTGTGGAAGCAAAAGAAAGAAAAGAAACAGTTAGATTTGATGCTATTAGATTATCTCTTGCTTCACCTGAAATAATTAGGTCCTGGTCTCATGGAGAAGTAAAAAAACCAGAAACTCTTAACTATAGAACATTAAAACCAGAAAAAGATGGACTTTTTGATGCAAGAATATTTGGACCTATAAAAGACTATGAATGTTTATGTGGAAAATATAAAAAAAGAAAGTATGAAGGAACAATTTGTGATAGATGTGGTGTTGAAGTTACACGTTCTGATGTTAGAAGAGAAAGATTTGGACATATAGAGCTTGCATCTCCAGTTGTTCACATATGGTATTTAAAATCTACACCAAGTAAAATAGGTAGTTTGTTAGATTTAACATCAAGAGATATTGAAAGAGTTGTTTATTTTGAATCTTATTTAGTAATAGAACATCCAACAGAGGAAGAAGAGGAAGCTTTTGAAAAAGACCCTAAATCTTTACCTCTAATGGAAGGTGGCCTTACAAAATATGTAAAATTACACGTTGTTTCTGAAGATGAATTTAGAGAAAGAGAATATGAGTATTCAAATGCAGAAAAATACGAATACGGAATGGGAGCTGAAAAAGTTAAAGATGTTCTTGCAAGAATAGACTTAGAAATACTTGCAAAAAGACTTAAAAAAGACCTTCATGGATATGCAGGAACGTTTGACGACTTAAATCTAAGCTACAAAATGAACTATCCAAGACTTTACAATAAAGCTATCATTGAAATTGCAAGAAAGTTTTCAGAAGTAGGACTAAGATTTGGAGATATAGAGCCAACAGAAAAAGAGATAGATGTTATTATATCACAAGGATATTACATTGTAATAGACCCAGCTTCTTCAGATTTAAAATTTGGACAGATCATAAATCCAGAAAATGTAGATTCTCTACCTGAAGGCGTTATTGCTCTTACAGGGGTTGAGGCATTAGAAAAATTATATAAAGCTTATAGAGAAAAAGTAAAAGAAATACCAATTTTTGAAGTTATCAAAGAATCTGTTAGAAATGTAATATTAAAAGAAGGAACAGATGCAAGACTGAAGAAAATCATTAGAAGATTAAGACTTGTAGAAGGTTTTATAGAGTCTGAAAATAAACCTGAATGGATGATACTTGAAGTTTTACCGGTTATTCCACCAGATTTAAGACCTTTGATAGCTTTAGATGGTGGCAGATTTGCAAGTTCAGACCTTAACGACCTTTACAGAAGAGTTATTAACCGAAATAACCGTTTAAAAAGACTTATCGATTTAGACGCTCCAGAAATCATCATTAGAAACGAAAAAAGAATGCTCCAAGAGGCTGTCGATGCTCTTATCGATAATGGTAGACGTGGAAGAATGGTCACTCAAAACAACAGACCATTAAAATCTCTTTCAGACTCATTAAGAGGTAAAGAAGGAAGATTTAGACAAAACCTTCTTGGCAAAAGAGTAGACTACTCAGGACGTTCTGTAATCGTTGTAGGTCCTGAATTACAGATGCATGAATGCGGTCTTCCTAAGCAGATGGCTTTAGAGCTATTCAAACCATTTATATATAGAAGACTTGAAGAAAAAGGTTATGCTACATCTATAAAATCAGCTAAAAAATTAGTTGAAGAAAAGGTACCAGAAGTTTACGAATGTCTTGAAGAAGTTGTAAAACAACATCCTGTTCTTTTAAACAGGGCACCGACATTACACAGAATGTCTGTTCAAGCATTCGAGCCAAAATTAGTAGAAGGAAAAGCTATAAAACTTCATCCATTAGTTTGCCCTCCATTTAACGCAGACTTTGATGGCGACCAGATGGCTGTTCATGTACCACTATCCGTTGAAGCTCAGCTTGAATCTTACATATTAATGTTATCTACTCAAAACATTCTTTCACCAGCCCATGGTAAACCAGTTACTATGCCATCACAGGATATTATTCTTGGCGTTCACTATATGACTCAAGAATTACCAAATGCTAAAGGTGAAGGAAAGATATTTGGCTCTCCGGAAGAAGCTGTAACTGCTTACGAATTAGGCACAATAGACTTACTAGCTAAAATAAAAGTTAGAATAAATGGCAAAATTGTTGAAACTACAGCCGGTAGAATAATCTTCAATCAAATACTTCCGGAAGGTTATAAATTTGTAAATGAAGTATTAGATAAGAAGAAAATTTCCAAATTGATTTCAGATATTTATGAAAAATACGGAAATGAGATTGCTGCTCAGACATTGGATAAAATTAAAGAAATAGGTTTTAGATTTGCTACTAAAGCAGCTGTATCTATTTCTGTTGCTGACTTAGTTGTTCCTAAGAAAAAAGCTAAAATTCTTGAGAAAGCTATAAAAGAAGCTGAAACAGTTTGGAAGCAGTACGTAGATGGAATCATCACAAAAGGTGAGAGACACAACAAAATCATTGATATATGGTCTCAGGCTACAAACGAAGTAGCAAAAGAAATGTTTAACGAGATAGAAAAATCTGAAAGAGTAGAAAACGGTAAAAAATATCCGGGTTATTTCAATCCGGTTTATATGATGGCATCTTCTGGTGCAAGAGGTAGTAGAGACCAGATAAGACAGCTTGCAGGTATGCGTGGTCTTATGGCAAAACACTCAGGTGAATTTATCGAAACTCCAATCATGTCAAACTTTAGAGAAGGATTATCTGTTGTTGAGTACTTTATTTCAACGTACGGTGCAAGAAAAGGTCTTGCTGACACAGCTTTAAAAACTGCAGTTGCAGGATACCTTACAAGAAGATTAGCAGACGTTGCACAGGACGTTATAATTACAGGAGAAGACTGTGGAACATTAAAAGGTATAACGGTTAGCTCTATTATTGAAAGTGGTGAAATTGTTGTACCATTTAAAGACAGAATAATTGGAAGATACACAGCAGAAGATGTTTATGACCCATATACTGGAGAACTACTAATTTCTGCAAACGAAGAAATCACAGAAGAAGTTGTTGATAAATTTGAAAAAGCAGGTATTGAAAAAGTAAAAATCAGGTCTGTATTAACTTGTGAAATGCCTCATGGTGTCTGTGCAAAATGCTACGGCAGAGACTTAGCACAAAGAAAGCTTGTTGATATAGGTGAAGCGGTTGGAATAATCGCTGCTCAGTCTATTGGTGAACCGGGTACTCAGCTTACAATGAGAACGTTCCACATTGGTGGTGCTGCTACAGCTAAGGAAGTCCAAACTCAGCATAAAGCAACCCATGATGGAACAGTAAAACTTCAAAATGTAAAATTTGTCGTAGATAAAAAAGGTAGAAAATTAATCATCAATAGAGAAGGTTCGATTAAAATCCTTGATAAAGAAGGAAAAACAATAGAAAGATTTCCGGCACCATATGGAGCAGTTTTATACGTTGAAGATGGTCAAGAAGTAAAAGAAGGTACAATTTTAGCTGAATGGGAGCCATTTAGCGACCCAATCATTGCAGAAAAAGGTGGAGAAGTAGAATTAAGAGACGTTATCTTAGATGTTACATTAAAAGAAGAAAGGGATAACATCACGGGTAAAACAATTTATACAATCACATTCTTAAGACCAAAAGACGCACAACTCCATACTCCAAGATTGGTAATTAAAGGTGAAGATGGAAACGAGTATGTTTATGACCTTCCAGTAAATACAATCTTGTTAATTCCAAAAGAAAATCTTGAAGAAGTTTGGGATAAATGTTTTGCATGTTCTGAAGCAGAAAAAACAGATATTCACCACAAATATTTACAAGTTAAAAAAGGCTTTAAGGTATCAGAAGGTGATGTAGTTGCTAAAATACCAAAAGAAAAAGCAAAAGTTAGAGACATCGTTGGTGGCTTACCAAGAGTTGAAGAGTTGTTAGAAGCAAGAGAACCTAAAAATAAAGCTATCATCACAGAAATAGACGGTATTGTAAAAATCTACGAAGATGCAAAAGAAATTACATTAATAAATCCTAAGGAAGGAAAAACAGAGACTTACAAAGTTCCGGATACCACGTTTGTCATTGTAAAAAATGGTTCCTTTGTAAAAGCTGGACAAAGCTTAGTTGATGATGGAAGTATCGTCGCAGAATTTGATGGAATGGTAAGACTAAAAAGTGAAGGTTCAAGAATAGTTGTGTTTAATAAAGAAACTGGACAACAGAAAGATTACAAAGTTCCAAAAGGAAAATTCATTATTGTTAAAGATAACTCTGTTGTAAAAGCTGGAGACCCTCTAACAGATGGTACTCCAAACCCACACGACATATTAAGAGTAATGGGTATAGAAGAGCTTGCGGCATTCTTAGTAAAAGAAGCACAAATTGTTTACAGATTACAAGGTGTTGAAATCAACGATAAACACTTTGAAGTAATCATAAGACAAATACTTAGAAAAGTTAAAATTGTAGACCCAGGAGATAGCAGATTTTTACTCAACGAGATAGTAGACAAACTTGACCTTGAAGAAGAGATTAATAAGGTAATTTCTGAAGGTGGAAGACCACCAAAAGCTGAGCCTGTTCTTGTTGGTATTACAAAAGCTGCATTAACTACAAGAAGCTGGATTTCTGCAGCGTCATTCCAAGAAACAACAAGAGTTCTTGCAGATGCGGCGGTTGAAGGAAAAGTAGACCCATTAAAAGGATTGAAGGAAAACGTTATCATTGGTGGAATTATTCCAGCCGGTACAGGTATAAAAGAGTATTCGGAAGTTGAAGTAGTGTTAAAAGAAGAAGAAAAAGAGGAAGTGTAAAATAGTATAACTACCGGATCCCTTGAATCGGGGGTCCGGATAGTTTATAGTTTAAAAGATATTTTAATTAAGGATTTTTAAAACTTTGTTCAAGTTAAAGGAAATATGTAAATATATATAGAGATTCTTCGCTAATGCTGTATTATTACTTTTGTCTGTCATCCTGAGGACTTTAGTCCGAAGGATCTCCTCTTTTAAAGAACATGAGAGAGTGAGTAAGTGAAATAAACAAGAGGTAAAAGGACGGAGATTCTTCGCTAACGCTCAGAATGACGATCAAAAGATTAATAAATTTTAGACTTAGTTAAAATTTGAAACACTCTCTTTAACTGCTTGATTTTTATACAAATTTTAATTATAATATTTGTTTTAGTTTATAATAGAAAAAATCTGTTTTTAATTTAGGAGGTTTACAGTGCCAACTATTAACCAATTGGTTAGAAAAGGTAGAGAGAAAGTAGAGAAAAAATCAAAAGCTCCAGCATTGCAAGGAAACCCTCAAAAAAGAGGCGTTTGTGTTCGTGTATATACTACAACACCTAAAAAGCCAAACTCAGCTTTGAGAAAGGTTGCAAGGGTGAGATTGTCAAATGGTTACGAAGTAACTTGCTATATCCCAGGAATTGGTCATAACCTGCAAGAGCACTCTATTGTTCTTGTTAGAGGTGGAAGGGTTAAGGACTTACCAGGGGTAAGGTACAAAATTATTCGTGGTGCTCTCGATGCTGCTGGTGTTAAAGATAGAAAACAATCAAGGTCTAAGTATGGTGCTAAGAGACCAAAACCAGGTCAAGCTGCTGCTACTACTGGAAAGAAAAAGTAATTAATTTTTAAGGAGAGGTAAAAAATGCCAAGAAAAGGACCAGTTAAACCAAGAGAGATAATGCCAGACCCAATTTATAGAGATGTTTTGGTGCACAAATTAATCAATAAAGTCATGGTAGATGGCAAAAAGTCAAAAGCAGAAAAAATAGTTTACGGTGCTATGCAAATTTTAGCTGAAAAAACCGGCGAACAACCATTAGAAGCTTTGCATAAGGCTATAGAAAATTTAAAACCAATATTAGAAGTTAGACCAAGAAGGGTAGGTGGTGCTACTTATCAAGTTCCTATGGAAGTCCCTCCAAGAAGACAAATATCTTTGGCGCTGAGATGGTTGGTTGAAGCTGCAAGAAACAGAAGTGGTAGAGGAAATTATACAATGTTGGAAAAATTATCAAATGAATTATTAGATGCATACCATAATAGAGGAAATGCAATCAAGAAAAGAGAAGATACTCATAGAATGGCTGAAGCGAATAAAGCTTTTGCACACTATAAATGGTAATCAAAATTAGAATTAAATTAAATCAGAATGTTGGAGGAAAATAAAAAATGCCAAGGCAAGTACCAATTGAAAAATTAAGAAATATAGGAATAGTTGCCCATATTGACGCTGGAAAAACAACAACAACAGAAAGAATATTATTTTACACCGGAAAAACTTACAAAATCGGTGAAGTCCATGAAGGCGCTGCTACCATGGACTGGATGGAACAAGAAAAAGAAAGAGGTATTACAATTACATCAGCAACAACAGCTGCATACTGGAAGGGATACCAATTAAACATAATTGACACTCCAGGGCACGTTGACTTTGGTGTTGAAGTTGTTAGGTCTATGAAAGCTCTTGATGGTATCGTTTTCGTTTTTGCTTCGGTTGAAGGCGTTCAACCACAGTCAGAGGCAAACTGGCGATGGGCTGATAGATTTGGAGTTCCAAGAATAGCATTTGTTAATAAAATGGATAGAGTTGGTGCAAACTTTTTTGGCGTTTACGAAGATATGAAGAAAAAGCTTGGAACAAACCCTGTCCCTATCCAAGTACCAATTGGTGCTGAAGATAACTTTAAAGGTGTTGTAGACCTTTTTAATATGAAAGCTATCATTTGGGAAGGTGATGAGCTTGGTGCTAAATTTGAAGAGAAAGAAATTCCAGCAGAGCTTATAGACTTAGCACAAGAATGGCGTGAAAAAATGATTGAAGCTATCGTAGAAACAGATGAATCTTTAATGGAAAAGTACTTTGCCGGAGAAGAAATACCGGCTGAAGACTTAAAGAAAGCATTAAGAAAAGCAACAATAGAAAGAAAGCTTGTTCCAATGCTTTGTGGAACGGCGTTTAAAAATAAAGGTATTCAACCAATGTTAGATGCAGTAATAGATTTCTTACCTTCTCCTGTAGATGTTCCTCCTGTAAAAGGAGCTAATCCAAATACCGGCGAAGAAGAGGCAAGACATGCATCAGATGATGAACCTTTCTGTGCATTAGCATTTAAAGTTATGGCAGACCCTTATGCAGGACAGCTAACTTACTTTAGAGTTTACTCCGGTTCAGTAAAAGCTGGTCAAACTGTTTATGTTTCAAACAAAGGTAAAAAGGAAAGAATTGGTAGAATCTTAAGAATGCATGCTAACCAAAGAGAAGAGATTTCAGAAGTTTATGCTGGAGATATCGCAGCTGCTGTTGGTGTAGATGCAACCACTGGTGATACGCTTTGTGATGAAAAAGCACCTATTGTTCTTGAAAAAATGGAATTTCCAGAGCCGGTTATTGCGATGGCTATAGAACCAAAAACAAAATCAGACCAAGAAAAGTTATCTCAAGTTTTAAATAAATTTATGAAAGAGGACCCAACATTTAAAGTTTCTGTAGACCCAGAAACAAACCAAACATTAATCCACGGAATGGGTGAATTACACCTTGAAATCATAATAGATAGAATGAAAAGAGAACACAAACTTGAAGTTAACGTAGGTAAACCACAGGTTGCATACAAAGAAACTATCAAGAAAAAAGCAACGGCAGAAGGTAAATTTATAAGACAGTCTGGTGGTAGAGGTCAATACGGTCACGTTTGGATAGATATAGAACCAAATCAAGAAAAAGAATATGAGTTTGTAGATAAAATCGTTGGTGGTGTGATACCAAAAGAATTTATCCCAGCTGTAGATGAAGGTATTAGAGAAGCAATGAACCAAGGTGTCGTAGCAGGCTATCCTGTTATAAACGTAAAAGCTACACTTTTTGACGGTTCTTTCCACGAAGTTGACTCATCTGAAATAGCGTTCAAAATAGCTGGTTCTATGGCATTTAGAGATGCTATGAAAAAAGCAGACCCAGTATTGCTTGAGCCTATCATGCACGTCGAAGTAGATACACCTGAAGAATACATGGGTGATGTAATGGGTGACCTTAACAGAAGAAGAGGAAGAATCCTCGGAATGGAAAAAAGAGGGAATACTGTAACTATTAAAGCTGAAGTTCCATTGGCAGAAATGTTTGGATATGCTACAGATTTAAGGTCTATTACACAAGGTAGAGCGACGTTTGTAATGACATTTGAAAGATATGAAGAAGTTCCAAGACATATTGCTGAACAAGTTGCAGGACAAAGAAGTAAAGCTAACGCTTAAAAATATTTAGGAGGTAAAAATAAATGGCAAAAGAGAAATTTGTAAGAGGAAAAGAGCACCTAAACGTAGGAACAATAGGGCACGTTGACCACGGAAAAACAACATTAACAGCAGCAATCACATACGTACAAAGCAAAAAAGGATTAGCAAAATTTGTTGGATATGGAGACATAGACAAAGCTCCAGAAGAAAGAGAAAGAGGAATTACAATCAATATCACACACGTAGAATATGAGACAGAAAAAAGACACTATGCACACGTAGACTGCCCAGGACACGCAGACTACATCAAGAACATGATCACCGGTGCAGCGCAAATGGATGGAGCAATCCTTGTAGTATCAGCAGCAGACGGACCAATGCCACAAACAAGAGAACACGTACTCCTTGCAAGACAGGTTAACGTACCATACATCGTAGTATTCTTAAACAAATGCGACATGGTAGACGACCCAGAACTAATAGACTTAGTAGAAATGGAAGTAAGAGAACTACTAAGTAAATATGACTTTCCAGGAGATGAAGTGCCTGTAATAAGAGGGTCAGCACTTGGAGCATTAAACGATGACCCAAAATGGTTTGCATCAGTAGAAGAGCTATTAAAAGCAATGGATGAATACATACCAACACCTCCAAGAGAAACAGACAAACCATTCCTAATGGCAGTAGAAGACGTATTCACAATAACAGGAAGAGGAACGGTAGTAACAGGAAGAGTAGAAAGAGGAACATTAAAAGTAGGTGACGAAGTAGAGATAGTAGGACTATCGGAAGAGAAGAAGAAGACAGTAGTAACAGGAATCGAGATGTTCAGAAAACAATTAGATGAAGCAATAGCAGGAGACAACGTAGGAGTACTATTAAGAGGAATCACAAAAGACGAAGTAGAAAGAGGACAAGTATTAGCAAAACCGGGAACAATCACACCACACAAGAAATTCAAAGCACAAGTATACGTATTAAGCAAAGAAGAAGGTGGAAGACATACACCATTCTTCTTAGGATACAGACCACAGTTTTACATCAGAACAGCAGACATAACAGGAACAGTAGTAGAATTACCAGAAGGGCAAGAGATGGTAATGCCAGGAGATAACGTAGAGTTAACAGTAGAGTTAATGGTACCAGTAGCTATGGAAGAGCAAATGAGATTTGCGATAAGAGAAGGTGGAAGAACAGTAGGTGCTGGTGTTGTTACTAAAATAATTGAATAATCGCGAGGAATAGAAGATGCAGGAGAAAATCAGAATAAAGTTAAAAGCTTTTGACCATAAAGTTTTAGATCAATCTGTAAAACAAATTGTTGATACTGTTAAAAGAGGTGGAGGACTCGTAAAGGGTCCTATCCCTTTGCCTACAAGAAGAAGAGTTTGGTGTGTACACAGATCGCCACACAAGTTTGAACAATCCAGAGAACATTTTGAGATGAGAATTCATAAAAGACTTATAGAAATTGAAAATGCAACACCTCAAACTATAGAGGCTTTAATGGACATAAGCCTTCCAGCTGGTGTTGAAGTTGAAATCAAACTAAGTTAAAAGGAGAGATGGCAATGCCAAAAGGCATAATTGGAAAAAAAATAGGAATGACGAAAGTTTTTGTTAATGGAAAGGCAATTCCTGTAACAGTTATACAAGCTGGACCTTGCTATGTGGCTTATACAAGAACCCAGGAAAAGGATGGGTATAATGCAGTTGCTCTTACCTTTGGAGAAAGAAAAGAAAAAAATATTCCAAAGCCATTACTTGCAATTTTCAAAAAAGCTAACATAAAACCTGCAAAAGTTATTAAGGAATTTCCTTTAAAAGATGGAGAAACCGTAGAGCCTGGACAAGAAATTAGGATCGAAAATGTTTTTGAAAAAGGTGATTTAGTAGATATCACAGGCAAATCAAAAGGTAGAGGTTTTACCTCTGTAATGAAAAGATGGGACTTTGCAGGATTTCCTAAATCTCATGGTCATAGATATCACAGAGCTGTAGGTTCTATCGGTTGTAGAACAGAGCCAGGTAGAGTTTGGAAGACAAAGAGAATGGCGGGTCATTACGGTAATGAAACAGTAACAGTACTTGGCCTTGAAGTTGTTGATATAATTCCAGAAAAAAATGTAATATTAGTAAAAGGGTCTGTACCTGGTGCTCCAAACTCAACAGTATTCTTAAAACAAAGTGTAATAGCTGATAGAAGAAAAGGAAAATTAAAATTAGCAAAATCAAAAGCAATGTATGCTTAAACTCTACGAAAGAGGTGAATTAGATGGAATTTAATGTAGTTAATAATAAAAACGAAGTTATTGGAAAAATAAATTTAAAAGAAGATATATTTAAAACAGAAGTAAACCAAGGTACAGTTTGGGAAGTAATTAAATGGCATCTTGCATCTAAAAGAGCAGGGACAGCAAGCACAAAGACAAGAGCTGAAGTTGCAGGGTCAAACAGAAAAATTTACCCACAAAAAGGAACTGGTAGAGCAAGACATGGTGATATAAAAGCAAATATCTTTGTAGGTGGCGGAGTTGCTCACGGACCACATCCAAGGGATTATTATTTTGCTCTGCCCAAGAAAGTAAGAAGAAAAGTATTAAAGGGCGTTCTTACTTACAAGTTAAATAACAACGAATTAATAGTTGTAGATGACTTTAACTTTGAAGCACCTAAAACGAAAAATGCTATAGAAGTATTAAAAAGTTTTGGTTTAGAAAATTCAAAAGTTTTATTGGTTTTACCAGAAAAATTAGAAAATGTCATTAAATCCTTTAGAAACATTCCAAAAGTAAAAATATTACTTGCAGAAGGTATAAACTCTTACGATGTTTTAAACAATGATAAAGTAATTATATTTAAGTCTGCATTAGAAAAGATTCAAGAGAGGTTAGCACAATGAAAACCATCTATGACATTATAATTAGACCTGTTCTTACAGAAAAAGCTGTAAAAGACAATGAAAAAAAGAACACTTTAACTTTTGAAGTTGACATGAACGCAAGTAAAACAGAAATCAAAGAAGCGGTAGAAAAGATTTTTAACGTAAAAGTTAAAGAAGTAAGAACTCTGATAGTTAAACCAAAGCCAAAAAGATTTGGCTTTAGGTCCTCTGGATACAAGAAAGCATGGAAAAAAGCTATTGTAAAAGTAGAGTCTGAAAAACCAATCAATATAGCTGAATTAGTATGAGGTGATAAAAAATGGGTGTTAGAAAATTAAAACCAGTAACAAATGGAACAAGACATGCAATCCTATATGATTTTGCTGAAATTACAAAATCAGAACCGGAAAAATCATTAGTTGAGCCACTTAAAAAGCATGCAGGAAGAAATAATCAAGGTAGAATCACTGTAAGACACAGAGGTGGCGGTCATAAAAGACTATACAGAATTATAGATTTCAAAAGAGACAAATGGGGAATTCCTGCAAAAGTTGCGGCGATTGAGTATGACCCAAACAGAAGTGCAAGAATCGCTCTTTTACACTACTTAGATGGTGAAAAAAGATACATCATCTGGCCAGAAGGATTAAAAGTGGGTGATTATATAATGGCTGGACCGGATGCAGAGATTAAAGTCGGCAATGCACTACCTCTTGAAAACATACCGGTTGGTACACTTGTTCATAACATTGAATTAACACCGGGTAAAGGTGGCCAGCTTGTTAGAGCCGCTGGAATGTCTGCTCAAATACTTGGAAGAGAAGGCGATTATGTACAAATAAGATTGCCATCCGGGGAGCTAAGATTGGTTTATAAAAAGTGCATGGCTACGATTGGAGCAGTTGGTCTTGCTGAGCATGAACTTTTAGAGCTTGGTAAAGCTGGAAGGTCAAGATGGCTTGGAATTAGACCTACTGTTAGAGGTACTGCAATGAACCCAGCAGACCACCCACACGGTGGTGGTGAAGGTAGAACTTTTGGTAAGCATCCAGTTTCTCCTTGGGGATTACCAACTAAGGGATACAAAACAAGGAGAGGTGCAAAATACTCTGATAAATTCATAATAAAGCGTAGAGGTAAATAACAATGGGTTATAAAGGAAAGTGGAACGAAAGAAATAAAAATCCTTATGTAAATGAAAAAATACTTAAAAAAATTATAAAAATGAATGAAACAGGTGAAAGAAAAATTATAAAAGTATGGGATAGATCTTGCACTATTACACAAGAAATGGTTGGACATACAATTGCTGTTTATAATGGACAAAAATTTATACCAGTTTACATCCAGCCAGAAATGGTTGGACACAAACTTGGCGAGTTCTCTTTAACAAGAACATTTAGAGGGCACCCAGACAAATCAGCAAAAGTTGTAAAGAAAAAGTAGAGAGGAGTAAAAAATGGAGAATACCGCAAGAGCAATTTTAAGATACGCTCACCTTTCACCTTATAAGGCAAGACAGGTAATAAACCTTATCAGAGGAAAAGATATTGCAACGGCTTTGGCTATCTTATCTCAAATTCCTAAAAAGTCGGCAAGAATAGTTGAAAAAGTTTTGAAAAGTGCGATAGCAAACGCCGAGTTTAAAGGAATGGACATTGACAACCTTTATATCTCTAAAATCCATGCAGAAGAAGGACCAATGTTAAAAAGATATACTCCAAAAGCACATGGAAGAGCAACAATGATTAGAAGAAGATTTAGTCATATATATGTATACTTGGCTGAAAAGCAGCAGGAGGATAAGTAATGGGTCAAAAAGTACATCCAACAGGATTTAGATTAGGTATAACACAAGACTGGAAATCAAAATGGTACTCTGAAAAGAAAAAGTATACTCAAACTCTCCATGAAGATATAAAAATAAGAAAGTTTATTGAAGAAAGATACAAACAAGCTGGAATCTCTTCTGTATTGATAGAAAGGCTTGGGGATAGAATGAGAGTTAAAATCATGGCTGCAAGACCAGGTATCGTTATAGGTGCTAAGGGTGCTGAAGTTGAGAAATTAAATGAAATAATCAAAAAATTAACATCTACAAAAGAAGTAATTGTAAACGTTGATGAAGTGAAAAAACCAGAATTAGACGCCAAATTAGTTGCTGAAGATATCGCTCTTCAATTAGAAAGAAGGGTAACTCACAGAAGAGCAATGAAAAAGGCTATAGATTCTGCTTTAAAAGCTGGTGCAAAAGGAATTAAAACACAAGTTGGTGGAAGAATAGGCGGTGTGGATTTAGCAAGAAAAGAGTGGTTTATGGCTGGAAGAATGCCACTCCAAACTTTAAAAGCAGATATTGACTATGGAACAGCCAGAGCTTCTACAAAATACGGTATCCTTGGAATTAAAGTATGGATATATAAAGGCGATAAATTAGAAGGAAAAGCGGAAGAAGTTCTTAGCAGAGTAGAAGAAGAACTTCACACAACTTAATTTAGAAATCAAGGAGGTTTAAAATATGTCTTTACTTCAACCAAGAAAAGTTAAATGGAGAAAACCTCAAAAAGGTAGAACAAAAGGGAAGGCTACAAGAAGAAATCAAGTTGATTTTGGCGAATATGGATTACAAGCGTTAGAACCGGGAAGATTAACATCAAGACAAATAGAAGCTGCCAGAATTGCCATCGTAAGAGAAGCAAAAAAAGGTGCTAAAGTTTGGATCAGAGTATTTCCACACAAGCCTGTTACTAAAAAACCTGCTGAAACTCGTATGGGTAAAGGAAAAGGTGATTTAGACCACTACGAAGCAATCGTAAAACCTGGTCATATCCTTTTTGAACTTGCCGGTGTTCCTGAAGAGGTTGCAGCAGAAGCATTTAGAAAAGCAGGTCACAAACTTCCAATTAAAACAAGATTAGTAAAAAGTGTTGAGTAGAGGTGAATAGCATGAAGGCATCAGAATTAAGAAAATTATCAAACGAAGAGTTAAAAGAAAAAATATTGGAATTAAAAAAGAAACTATTTAATTTAAGATTCCAAAATAAAATTGGTTCTATCAGCAATACTGCGGAAATCAATCAAACTAAAAAAGATATTGCAAGAATTTTAACTATTCTAAGAGAAAGAGAATTAAACAAAACAAATGGTTAAGAGGTGAAAAATGACAGTAGGTAATGAAACTAAAAAAAGAGTTAAAGAATTTGTAGGAAAGGTTGTTAGCAATAAAATGGATAAGACCGTGGTCGTTGCTGTTGAAAGAAAATTTCCACACCCACTTTATGGAAAACAAGTTAAGAAAACAAAAAAGTTTTATGCCCATGATGAAGAAAATAAATGTAATGAAGGCGACATTGTAAGAATAAGAGAATCTCGTCCGTTGTCAAAGTTAAAGAGATGGGTTGTTGTTGAAATTATTCAGAGTGCGAAAAAATAATATTGATTTAAGAAATAAAAAGTAGTATAATATTAGTTTGTCTTTCTAAAAAAGGTAAAAAGGAGCGGCAGTTATGATACAGAGAGGAACATATTTAAATACTGCAGATAATTCAGGAGCTAAATTGGTACAGTGTATAGGTATCCCCGGCGGTGCAAAAAAAATGCATGCTACCGTAGGAGATGTAATCACCGTTACTGTTAAGTCTGCTATCCCAAGCGGAACCGCAAAAAAGGGGAAAGTTTATAAAGCTGTAGTTGTTAGAACAAAAAAAGAAGTAGCTCGTCCTGATGGTAGTTATGTAAAGGCGGATGATAACGCAGTCGTGCTTTTAAATAACCAGCTTGAACCAATAGGAACACGTATACTTGGACCTGTATGTAGAGAATTAAGGTCAAAAGGATTTTATAGAATCGTATCCCTTGCTCCGGAGGTAATTTAATAATGATAAAGCTTAAAAAAGGCGACCCTGTAATAGTTTTAACTGGAAAAGATAAAGGGAAAGTTAGCAAAATAAAACAAATTATTAGAAAAGATGGAAAAGTTAAAGTTGTAGTAGAAGGTGTAAATGTTGTTAAAAAGCATTTAAGACCTATACAAGGAGTTAGAGAAGGTGGAATTGTTGAAATTGAAAAGCCAATAGATATTTCAAATGTTGCATATTACGATGAAAAATCAAAAAGACCTGTAAAGGTTGGAATAAAGTATGTAGTAGAAGGAAATAAAATTTCAAAAGTAAGAATAAATAAAAAGTCCGGCGAAATTATAGATAAAGTATGGGAAAAAATTAAAAAAGAGGTATAGTAAATGGCTGCAGTAGTAGGGTATAAACCAAGACTTCAAACTAAATATGAGCAAGAAGTTGTGAAGAAACTTATGGAAAGATTCGGTTATAAAAGCCCAATGCAAGTTCCAAAAATCAAAAAAGTAGTTGTCAATATGGGTATTGGAAAAGCGACAGAAGATATTAAATTATTAGATAGAGCGGTGGAAGACCTTACAGCTATTGCAGGTCAAAAACCTGTAATCACAAGGGCTAAAAAATCAGAAGCTGCTTTTAAATTAAGAAAAGGGCATCCAATTGGTGCTAAAGTAACATTAAGAAAAGATAGAATGTGGGACTTTCTTGAGAAGTTAATTTCTGTAGCTCTTCCAAGGGTAAGAGACTTTAGAGGCCTTAATCCAAAATCATTTGACGGTAGAGGTAATTACTCATTTGGTTTATCTGAACAAATTATCTTCCCTGAGATTGATTATGATAAAGTTGATAAAATCAGAGGAATGGACATAATTATTGAAACAACTGCAAAAACTGACGAAGAAGCCCTTTGGTTGTTGTCTTTAATAGGTTTACCAATCAGGTCAGTATAATTTAGGAGGAAAATTAAATGGCTCGTAAATGTTTATTAGTAAAATCTTTTATAAAAAAACCAAAATATTCAACAAGAAATAAATCAAGATGCCCATTATGCGGAAGACCAAGAGGTTATATTAGACAATTTGGAATGTGTAGAATATGTTTTAGAGAAAAAGCACTCAGGGGTGAAATACCTGGGGTAAGAAAAGCAAGCTGGTAGGAGGATAGAAATATGATAACAGACCCAATCGCTGATATGATTGCAAGAATAAATAATGCAATTAAAGCAAGAAAAGATGAGGTAAGTGTTCCAACTTCTAAAATCAAAGAACAATTATCAGAAATTTTAAAAAGAGAAGGGTATATAGAAGATTATGTTGTATCTGAGGAAAATAAAAAAGGTAATCAAGGAACCCTCATAATAAAATTAAAATACTTAGGAAGAAGAAATACTAAACCTGCAATTTCTAAAATTCAAAGAGTTTCAAAACCTGGTTTGAGAAAATACGTATCCGTCGATGAAATGCCATATGTTCAAAAAGGACTTGGCATCGCTATTCTTACGACAAACAAAGGTATAATGACAGACTCAGAAGCAAGAAAGCAAAGACTTGGCGGCGAAATCATATGTTATGTCTGGTAATAAAATAAGGAGGCAATAAATGTCAAGAATTGGAAAAAAACCGATAGATATACCTAAGGGAGTTGAGGTTTCAATCGCTCCGGACAATACTGTTAGCGTGAAAGGTCCAAAGGGGCAGCTCTCTTATAAATTTCATCCAAGTATCTCAATCACAAAAAATGAAAATCAAATCATAATTGAAAGAAAATCTGAAGACCCATTTTCACGAGCAGTTCATGGAACTACAAGAGCACTCTTAAACAATATGGTCAAAGGTGTAACAGAAGGTTTTACAGAAGAGCTTGAAATTGTTGGTATTGGTTATAGAGCAGCTGTAAAAGGAAATAACTTAGAATTAACCTTAGGTTATTCCCATCCTGTAATTTATCCAATTCCAAAAGATGTACAAATAACCGTAGAAGGGAATACTAACATTAAAGTTAGTGGTATTGACAAACAAAGAGTTGGTCAAGTTGCTGCAGAAATTAGGTCATTTAGAGAACCAGACCCATACAAAGGAAAAGGCATAAGGTATAAAGGTGAAGTGATTAAGCTAAAAGCTGGTAAAACTGTCGGTAAAAAATAATCAAGGAGCGTAAAAGATGGCAGTAAAAAGTAGAAATGAATCAAGGGTAATTAGACATAAAAGAATAAGAAAAAAAATCTTTGGAACGGCTGAAAGACCAAGATTGGCTTTTTATAGAAGTTTGAATGCTATTTATGCACAAATAATAAATGACGAAACAGGTGAAACTCTTTTATCAGCATCAACTATTGATAGAGATTATGTTGCTAAGTATGGAAAAAGAGGCGGAAAATCTATGGAAGATGCTAAAAAATTAGGTCAGTTTTTAGCTGAAAAAGCTATTGCAAAAGGCATACAGAATGTTGTTTTTGATAGAGGAGGCTTCTTATATCACGGAAAAGTTAAAGCCTTTGCTGATGCAGCAAGAGAAGCTGGATTAAACTTTTAAAGGAGAGAGTGATGGGTGTAAGAAATATAGAAAGATTGATTGAGCAAAGAATTAAAGAAAATCCAATAAATCCAGATATACTTAACTTAGAAGAAAAAGTTGTTGAAATCAGAAGAACCACTCGTGTTATGGAAGGTGGAAGACGTTTTTCATTCAGCACACTTGCTATAGTAGGCGATAGAAATGGTCATGTTGGATTTGGACATGGTAAAGCAAGAGAGGTTCCGCCATCTATCGCAAAAGCTATAGCAGATGCGAAAAAAAGAATTATTAAAGTTGCTTTAATTGAGGGTACTGTTCCGCACGATGTTTATGGAGAGTATGACTCAGCAGTGGTTTTATTAAAACCTGCAAGGAGAGGTACTGGTGTGGTTGCAGGTGGACCAATGAGACCAGTATTAGAGCTCTTGGGAGTTACCGACGTTTTAGCAAAAATCGTTGGAAGAACTACAAATCCTAATGCTGTAGTTAGAGCAACGTTTGACGCACTTTTAAAGCTCAAATCTCCAGAAGAAGTTGCAAAAGTAAGAGGATTAGAAGAAGAAAAAATAAAATCTGTATATAGAATATATGCAGGAGGAGTGCCTGTAAGATGAAAATAAAAGTGAAATTAATTAAAGGATTGGCTGGTAAAGATCAAAAACAAAAACAAGCATTAAGATCTCTTGGATTAAAGAAGATTTATGAAGAAAGAATTTTAGAAAAAAATCCTGCGGTACTTGGCAATTTAGATAAAGTAAGACACTTAGTTAAAGTGGAGGAAGTTGAATAATGAGATTACATGAATTAAAACCTAACGAAGGTGCAACTCATAAAAAGAAAAGAGTAGGCAGGGGAATCGGATCAGGACATGGTAAGACTTCAACGAAAGGTCAAAAAGGACAGACATCAAGGTCTGGCGATTCTAAGCTTCCAGCAAGATTTGAAGGTGGACAAACTCCATTTATAATGAGAATTCCAAAAAGAGGATTCAAAAATCCTTCGAAGATAGAATACGAAATCGTTAATTTAAAAGCTCTTGAAAATAAATTTAATGAAAATGAAGAAGTTAATCCTCAAACCTTAAAAGAAAAAGGATTGGTGAAAAAAGGAGAATGTGTAAAAATCCTTGGTGATGGTCAGTTAACCAAAAAATTAACTGTTAAAGCCCACGCTTTTTCAGCTTCAGCTGAAGAGAAAATCAAATCAGTTGGCGGAATAGCTGAAAAAATAACAGCGGAGACAACTTGATAGAAAAAATAATCAACATACTCCAAATAAAAGAATTAAGAAATAAAATTCTTTTTACCTTAATTATGCTCTCTGTTTACAGATTGGGGACTCATATTCCAGTCCCCGGTATTAATTCCGAAACTTTACTTCATTATTTTAACTCTTCAGGTGGAGCACTTTTTAACATTTACAATTTATTCTCAGGTGGAGCCTTAGGAAGATTCTCCATTTTTGCCCTTGGAGTAATGCCATACATTTCTGCATCAATCATCATGCAGCTTTTAACTGCTGTCATTCCATCCTTAGAACGCCTTCAGAAAGAAGAAGGTGACTATGGTAGATGGAAGATTTCTCAATACACAAGATATTTAACAATTGCAATTGCGGGCTTTCAATCCTTAGGTTTATCTATATGGTTATCTAATCTTAAAACTGAGGCTGGAGCATCTCTAATTTCTATATCTCCTTTTTGGTTTGTAATTCTTACAACCGTTATAGTTACAACAGGGACGGTATTTTTAATGTGGATTGGCGAGAAAATTACTGAATTTGGTATTGGAAACGGTATTTCAATGATTATTTTGGCAGGTATAGTTGCTGGCATAATTCCTGCTATTTTAAAAACATATGAGCTTTTAAAAGTTGGCGAACTTTCAATATTGACACTTTTGTTAGCTATATTGATAATAGTATTGGTTGTAGCTGGTATTGTTTATATTCAAGAAGCAGAAAGAAGAATTCCTATACACCATGCAAGAAGGTCTATATCAATTACAAATCAATCTGCATCTTACCTTCCATTTAAACTTAATCCATCTGGTGTGATTCCAATTATTTTTGCCGTTGCAATTTTAATGTTCCCAGCAACAATAGCTCAATTTTTTGCAGGACATAGTGAAATAGCACGTATTATCGTTGATTATTTATCTCCACAAAGTTATGTTTATTTTGCTTTATACGTTGGACTAATTATCTTTTTTGCATATTTTTATACTGCAATTTTAATTAATCCTGTAGATATTGCAGATAACTTGAGAAAAAGCGGTGCATTTATACCTGGTGTTAGAGCAGGAACTCAAACGGTTGAATATTTAAATTATGTATTAACAAGGCTTGTTTTTGCAGGGTCAATTTTCTTAGCTGTTATAGCGGTATTACCAATGATACTAATTAAACTCTTAAATGTTCCATTCTATTTTGGCGGTACATCAGCTTTAATCGTAGTAGTTGTTGCCCTTGATACAATTCATCAAATTGAAGCTTATTTAGCCATGAAAAAGTATGAAGGATTTTTAAAGAGAGGTTAGGAAATGTCTAAAATAATTATCTTTCTTGGACCACCGGGAGCTGGCAAAGGAACACAATCACAATTATTAAAAGAAAGAAATGGCTTTATTCAAATTTCAACGGGAGATTTATTAAGAGAAGCAGTAAAAAATCAAACAGAATTAGGTAAATTAGCAAAACAATATATGGACGAAGGAAAACTTGTTCCAGACGACCTTATTATCTCTTTAATCAAGGAAAAATTACAAGAATATGCGGATAAAAATATAATTTTTGATGGCTTTCCAAGAACAATTCCACAGGCTGAAAGCTTAGATAATTTGTTATCCCATCTAAATAAAAACGTTGATGCTGTTATTCTCTTTAAAATCGAAGATGATGAAGTAGTAAAAAGACTCGCAGGGAGAAGAGTTTGTCCGTCTTGTGGAGCAGTTTATCATATGATTTACAATCCTCCAAAGACTGATGAAATATGTGATAAGTGTGGAGCCAGATTGATACAAAGAGATGATGATAAAGAAGAGGTTATAAGAAAGCGATTGGAAGTTTACCATCAACAAACAAAACCATTGATTGAATATTATAAAAATAAGATAGTAGAAATAGATGCAACAGATAACCCAAAAAATATTTACAATAAAATTGCATCTATGATATAATATTTGGTTCAAATGATAGAATTAAAAACTAAAGAAGAAATTGAGAAGTTAAGGATTGCCAACATACACGTAGCAGAAATTTTAAATTTATTAACTGAATATGTAAAGCCTGGAGTTAGTGCTGCTGAGCTTGATGAAATTGCTTTCAATGAATGTAAAAAACGAAATGTCAGACCTGCTTTTTTAGGTTTATACGGTTTTCCAGCTTCATTATGTGTTTCAATAAATGAGGAAGTTGTACACGGTATTCCAAGGAAGGATAAAATCATAAAAGAAGGCGATTTGGTAAGTCTTGATTTTGGCGTAGAATACGATGGTTGGTATGGTGATGCTGCTATAACGGTGGCAGTTGGAGAAATCAGTGATAGAAAACAAAGGTTAATAGAAGGTGTCAAATTAGCATTGGATAAAGCTATTGAACTTTGTTATCCGGGTAATAATTTAAAGGATATAGCAAGAGTTATAGAAGAAACGTTAAAAAGTTATAAATTAACACCTGTTTGTACTTATGGCGGGCATGGTATAGGTAGAAAGCCACATGAAGAGCCTCATGTCACAAATTGCTTGACAAATGCAGAAAATATTGAATTGAAACCGGGAATGGTTTTAGCCATTGAACCGATGGCTTACTTAGGCAAAGGGAAAATCAGAAAATTAAAGGATAATTGGACGATAGTTACAACTGATAAAACCCATGCTGCCCATTTTGAACATAGCGTAGCAATTACAGAAAATGGACCATATGTTTTATCAAAAATTTAAAAGGATGAAATAGAAATGGGAAAGAAAAAAGAAGCTCAAGAAAAGGAAAAAGGAATAGTTTTAGAAGGTACTGTTTTAGAGGCCTTACCTAATGCTATGTTTAAAGTCCAATTAGAAACAGGGCATGAAATATTAGCCCATGTTTCAGGTAAGATGAGAATGCACTTCATAAAAATACTTCCAGGTGATAAAGTTAAAGTTGAGCTGTCACCTTATGATTTAACCAGAGGAAGAATTATATTTAGAGTTTAAAGAAGGAGGAATAATTATGAAAATTAAAGCATCTGTTAAACCAAGATGTGAAAAATGCAGGATTATAAGAAGAAACGGTAGAGTTATGGTTATCTGTGAAAATCCAAAGCATAAGCAAAAACAAGGTTAAGGAGGCTAATTCAGTATGGCACGTATAGCAGGTGTAGATTTACCAGATAGAAAAAGGTTAGAAATCGCCTTAACTTACATTTATGGAATAGGTAAGACAAGAGCTAAGGAAATCTTGGAAAAGACTGGAATTGATGGAATGAAAAGAGTTGGGGAATTAACTCCAGACGAATTAAATACAATTAGAAGATTTATAGAACAAAATTATAAAGTTGAAGGTGACCTTAGAAGGGAAGTATCTCTTGCAATTAAAAGGCTTGTCGATATGGGTTGCTATAGAGGGATTAGACATAGATTAGGTCTCCCTGTTAGAGGTCAAAGAACAAAAACTAATGCAAAAACAAGAAGAGGAAAAAGAAAGAAGTAATTTAATAAAAAGAGGTGCATAAAATGGCGAAAAAAAGAAGAACTGTTAAAAAAGTAAAAAGAACAGTAACATCTGGGATTGCTCATATTCAATCTACATTTAACAATACAATTGTAACTATTACTGATAAAGAAGGAAATGCTTTAACATGGGCAACAGGTGGTACAGAAGGTTTTAAGGGAACAAGAAAGAGTACTCCATATGCCGCTCAGCTTGCGGCTCAAAAAGCAGCAAAAAAAGCTATGGATGAATATGGATTAAAAGAAGTTGAAGTATGGGTTAAAGGTCCAGGTGCGGGTAGAGAACCAGCTATAAGAACATTGGCTGCAATGGGACTTACAATTAAAGCGATTAGAGATGTTACGCCTATACCTCACAATGGATGTCGTCCAACAAGTAAAAGGAGGGTTTAATTTATGGGTAGATATATTGGGCCATTAACAAAAGTTAGTAGAAGATTAGGAGTTTTTGTTGGCGGTGATATAGAATCTTTTCAAAAGAGAAATTTTCCACCAGGTCAACATGGTAGAACTCAAGGAAGAAAGAAGCTTTCAGACTATGGAGTTAGATTGCAAGAAAAACAAAAATTAAGATTTTTATACGGCGGAATTAGAGAAGGACAATTCAAAAGATATTTTGAGAGAGCATCTAAAGCGGCTGGAAATACTGGTACAGTATTATTACAATTACTTGAAAGAAGGCTTGATAACGTTGTATACAGACTTGGTTTTGCAAAAACAAGGCTTCAGGCAAGACAATTGGTAAAACATGGCCACTTCTTAGTAAACGGAAAAAAAGTAGACATCCCATCTTATGAACTTGATAAAGGCGATATTATTGAAGTTAGAGAAAAAAGCAAAAAATTAGAAGTTTTTAAAGAAAATTTAGAGAGTAGAGATCCTCGTTCTGTTCCAAGATGGTTGGAGATCGATAAAGACAATTTTAGAGGAAAGGTTGTTGAAATTCCAGAGGAAATTGAATTAGAAATTCCAGTTAACGTTCAGTATATCATTGAGTACTACTCGATGTAATGATATTCCCCAAAACCGCCTGCCGGGTATAGGGGTTAAAATGGGCGGTAAATAAATAGCCCGGTACCGGTACACCGGTTTAATATGGAGTTAAAATGTCATTATTAGATTTTGTAATGCCAACAAAAATTTACTGGGATGAAGCAACTAAAACAGATACATACGGAAAGCTTTATGTTGAACCATTAGAAAGAGGATTTGGTATAACTATTGGTAATGCCTTAAGAAGAGTTTTACTCTCTTCATTGCCCGGAGGAGCAATTACGGCTGTTAAGATAATGGGTGTTCCTCATGAATTTACAACAATTAAAGGTGTACTAGAAGATGTAGTTGAAATAGTATTAAATTTAAAACAAATAAGATTGAAAATAGATGAGAATATAGAAAGAGATTTTGCTATATTAGAAGCAGAAAATGTAGGTAAAGTATATGCAAAAGATATAAAATTTCCAGCAGGAATAGAGTTAGTTACACCGGATGTGCATATCTGTACAATCTCTGAACCGACGAAGTTGCAAATGGAATTTAGAGTAGAAAGAGGCATTGGTTATAAAACAGTCGAAGAATTAGAACCTATTTCAGAAATAGGTTGGATAATTATAGATACAGCTTTCTCTCCAATTAGAAAGGTCGCGTTTAATGTAGAACCTACAAGGGTTGGAGATAAAACAGATTATGATAAATTAATTTTGGAAATTGAAACAGACGGGACAATTACACCGGATGAAGCATTAACAAAGGCATCAAATATTCTTATTGATCATTTTAATATTTTACAAAAACCAACTGTTAA
The DNA here is from genome assembly GCF_000020325.1 of Sulfurihydrogenibium sp. YO3AOP1. Lineage (NCBI taxonomy): Bacteria > Pseudomonadati > Aquificota > Aquificia > Aquificales > Hydrogenothermaceae > Sulfurihydrogenibium > Sulfurihydrogenibium sp. YO3AOP1. The sequence goes on along the minus strand of NC_010730.1, from coordinate 281,444 downwards.
AAAAGTTCAAGTAATTAAGAAAACCGTAGCTCCAAAATCTGAAGAAATAAAAATTGAAGAAGATAAACTTTCTTTATCTATAGATGAACTTGAAATTTCTTCAAGGGCTATAAATACTCTTAGAAAGCTGGGAATAAACACAATTGGTGATTTAGTGAGATTGTCTGAAGAAGATTTAAGAGAAGCTAAAAGCATTGGTAGAAAATCTTTAAAAGAGATCAAAGATGCTTTAGCAGAAATGGGATTAGAATTAGCCCCATCAAAATTAACATCTTAATAAAAAGGAGGCTTAAAAATGCGTCATAGAGTAAAAACGAAAAGTTTTCATAGAAAAAAAGAACAGAGAGAAGCTTTATTTATAAATCTTGCTAAAAGTTTAATACTAAATGGCAAGGTAGAAACAACTCTTCCAAAAGCGAAAGCCTTAAGGTCTTTTGTTGAAAAGCTTGTAACTTTGGCTAAAGAAGACACTATCCATTCAAAAAGGTTGGTAGCTCAAAGATTAAAAGACCAAAAAGTTGCAAAGAAGCTGTACACTGAAATAGCACCATTATTTAAAGAGAGAAATGGTGGATATACAAGAATTTATAAATTAGAAAACAGAAGAATTGGCGATGGTGGAGAAAAGGCTCTAATTGAGTTTGTAGAATATCCAAGCTAAATGTTTATCATATCTCAATTTTTTGTGGCAATGTCTGAAGTTTTGGACATTGCCCTTGAACTCTATAAGTGGATTGTCATAATTGCCACCTTAATATCCTTTGTAAATCCAGACCCTTATAATCCAATCGTAAAATTTCTAAGAAATGCAACCGAACCGATTTTTAGATTAATCAAAAGATATATTCCAACAGTTATTTATAACGTAGATTTTGCTCCTTTTATTGTGATTCTAATTATTATTTTTCTTCAAAAGTTTTTAGTCCCAATTATTTATAATTTTGGTATGAGTTTAAGATAACCAGGCTTTTATAATTTATTAATCACTTTCTCACTTCTTAAACAACTTTTTAAAATTAGGGTGTTCCAAGTTTCAACCAAGTCTAAAATTAACCAGTCTCTTGATCGTCATTCTGAGCGTAAGCGAAGAATCTCCTTTTTCCTCACTTTTAAAAGAGGAGATCCTTCGGCCTTACGGCCTCAGGATGACAGAGAAAGCGAAAGTATGTTAACAATTGCTTTATTTGTCATTCTGTAGCCGGCGAAAAATTTCTTAAATTTACCTCTCACTTTCTCACTTTCTCACTTCTTAAACAACTTTTAAACTCAACTTTTCCAATCTTTCTCTTCTTTGAAACTCTTCTTCTATAGCTTTTAAAACTTCCATTTTATATTTTGGAGAACACCAATATGGAGCTACAAGTTCATCTTCCGTAGCTTCTCCTGTTATCCTATGGACTATTATATCTTTTGGCAGGTATAATAAGAAATCAACGGCTAATTTTGCATATTCTTTCATATCAAGCTCTTTTATTTCTCCTCTGTGATACTGCTTTTCCATCGCAGTATGTTTTACTATATGAAGTGGATGGATTTTTATGCCATCTATTGGCAGTGCCGCAATAAGCTTTGCTGTTTCCATCATATCATCATAGTCTTCACCAGGAAGTCCAAGAATAACATGGACGCAGATTTTTATTGAAGACCTTTTTTTAGTTCTTAAAACTGCATCAACAAATTCAGAAACTCCATGAGCTCTGTTTATTTTTTTTAGTGTTTTATAATGGGCTGTTTGCAGACCATACTCTACCCATATTTCAGGTTTTTCAATGGTGTAAGAAGCTATCAGATCAAGAACTTCCTCCGGTACACAGTCTGGTCTTGTTCCGATAGACATTCCGATTATTTCTGGATAACTCATTGCCTGGTCATAAACTTCTCTAAGCTTTTCAACTGGTGCATAAGTATTTGTAAATGCCTGAAAGTATGCAAGAAAACCTTTTGTGTTTTTAAATTTATTCTTATAAAATTCCATGCTTTTTTCTATCTGATCTTTTACAGTTTGTTTTGTCATAGCATACGGGCTAAAAGATTCATTATTACAAAATGTACATCCACCCGATGCTTTAGACCCGTCTCTGTTTGGACATGTAAAACCTGCATCTATTGCTATTTTCTGAATTCTTCCACCGTATTTTTCTTTAAGATAATCATTAAACTTTCTGTAATACATTTTTTACCGTCCTTGTAGAGAGATTTTTGTTAATTTAATATAGTCTGCCACCTTATTTAAACAATGTATAACCTCATTCTATTTAAAAAAAATATAGATATAAATTTAAAAATACGTCGAGTGAGAAATCAATAAAAGTAGGAGATTCTTCGCACGGCTGCAGAATGACAAATAAGATTACCCTTTTTCTATTGCTTACTATTCAACCTTTGACTGTCATCCTGAGGACTTTAGTCCGAAGGATCTCCTTCTTAAGTTTAATAAAAATTTCTAATTTCTCATCCAAGGTATTTTTGATAAATATAATAATCAACTGCCGTGTTTTAAACAATGTTTATTTTAACATATAATCAATGATTTGAGTTATAATAATACTTTAAAAAATTCGCAGGAGGATTTTGTTTTATGTATAAAGTCTTGGTCACTGATGATATATCTCCAAAAGGATTGGAAATATTAAGCAACGATGAAGAAATAGACCTTGATTATCAACCAGAGATTAAATTTAATGAATTGCTTGAAATAATTAAAGATTATGATGCGATTATCACAAGAAGTAGAACGCCGGTTACAAAAGAACTTTTAGAAAGAGCAGAAAAATTAAAGGTAATAGGTAGGGCTGGAGTAGGCGTTGATAACGTAGATTTAGAAGAAGCTTCTAGAAGAGGTATTTTAGTTGTAAATACTCCGGGGGCTAATACGATCGGTGCTGCTGAAATCACAATGGCGCATCTATATGCAGTCTTAAGAAAGCTGCATTTAGCTCATGACTCTGTAAAGGCTGGTGAGTGGAAAAGGTCAAAGTTTATGGGTGAAGAGTTAGACGGAAAGGTGGTTGGAATAATTGGTCTTGGTAATGTTGGTTCTCAAGTTGCTATCAGATGTAAAGCAGCAGGAGCAAAGGTTATAGCTTATGACCCATACATTCCAAAAGAAAAAGGTGATAGGCTCGGTGTTGAGATAATAGACGATTTACATGAGCTTATAAAGATATCTGATATTATTACTCTTCATTGCCCATTAACAGAAGAAACAAGAAATATGATAGGAAAAAAAGAATTTGACCTTATGAAGAAAGGTGTTTATTTCATAAACTGTGCAAGAGGCGGGATCGTTGATGAAGATGCTTTGTATGATGCAATTCAAGAAGGCAAAATAGCCGGGCTTGGACTTGATGTATTCTCAAAAGAGCCACCGGATGAAAGAATCAGAAGATTATTTGAATTTCCAAATATTAGCCTATCTCCACACATTGGAGCAAATACTTATGAATCACAAGATAACGTGGCAATTAAAATAGCTCAGTATGTTATAGCTGCTTTAAAAGGTCAGTTTGTTGAGGTGGCAGTAAATGCACCATTTACAATAACAGAAGGATTTGAAAACATAAAAGCATATCTTGAACTAGCAGAAAAGCTTGGAAGCTTTTTAACTCAGTATGCAGGAGGACATTTTACAGAAATAAACATAGAAGTTAGAGGAAGTATAAAACAGCATATAGAACCGATAACAGCATTTTTCTTAAAAGGCTTTTTATCGCCAATTTTAGATACACCTGTTAATATAATTAATGCACCTTTCATAGCAAAAGAAAGAGGGGTTAATATCGTCAAATCTACAAGAGAGGCAGGGCTTAACTTTAAAGAGTTTATAAAAGTTACTGCAAGGTCTAAAGATAAAGAAGTGTCTGTCGGTGGAACTGCTCTTTATGACAAATTCCCAAGAATCATGATGGTTGATAACTACTGGATAGATATTGAACCACAAGGTGTGATTTTAATGTTTGAAAATAAAGACGTTCCTGGTGTAATCGGAAAACTTGGGACATTGCTTGCAAAACATAATGTAAACATAGCAGGATTTAGACTTGGAAGATTAGAAAAGGGTAAAATAGCTCTTGGAGCTCTTCAGCTTGACGATAGATTAAATGAAGAAGTTTTAGAGGAAATTCATCAAATACCAGAAATTATAAAAGCAAAACAAGTTATATTATAAGGAGGCGATAAATTGTCTGATAAGAAAATTAGAGTAGCTATTGCCGGGGTTGGAAACTGTGCAAGTGCTTTGATTCAAGGAATTTATTATTACAAAGATAAGCAAAATTTAGAAGCAAGCGGAATAATGCATGAAGAGATAGGCGGATATAAACCTTGGGACATAGAAATAGTGGCAGCATGGGATATAGATGCCAGAAAAGTAGGTTTTGATGTAAGTCAGGCAATTTTTGCACAACCAAACTGTACGACAATTTTTAAAAATGATGTTCCATATATGGGCGTTAAAGTCAGAATGGGTAAAGTCCTTGACGGCTATCCAGAACATATGAAAAACTACCCACCAGAAAATGCTTTTGTCTTAGCAGATGCAAAAGAAGATAGTTTAGAAACAGTTGTGAAAGTATTGATAGAATCAAAAGCAGATGTTTTAGTTAACTATGTGCCAGTTGGAGCTGAAAAGGCAGCAAGATTTTATGCTCAAGCATGCTTAGAAGCGGGTGTTTCATTCATAAACTGTATGCCAACTTTCATAGTATCTGACGATGAATGGGCTAAAAAATTTGAAGAAGCAGGCATACCGGTAATCGGAGATGACATTAAATCACAAGTTGGAGCAACAATAACTCACAGAGTTCTTACTCAGCTTTTATTAGAAAGAGGCGTTAAAGTAGATAGAACATATCAATTAAACGTTGGTGGCAATACTGACTTTTTAAATATGCTTGAAAGAAGTAGATTAGAGACTAAGAAAAAATCTAAAACAGAAGCTGTTACATCTTTAATACCTTACGGCATAGACTCAAGAAACGTTCATATTGGACCAAGTGATTATGTACCATGGCTAAAAGATAAAAAACTTGCTTTTATCAGAATAGAAGGAAGATTATTTGGTGATGTTCCTATGAACATTGAACTTAGATTGGAAGTTGAAGACTCACCTAACAGTGCAGGGGTTGCAATAGATGCTATAAGATGTGCTAAACTTGCTCAAGACAGAGGAATAGGTGGTCCGTTATATTCTATTTCTGCATATACGATGAAACATCCACCAATCCAGTATAAAGACTATCAAGCAAGACAGATGGTTGAAGAATTTATAGCAGGAATTAGAGAAAGGTGAGAATAAAGGTAAAAGTTAAGCCGGGTACAAGTAAAAACGAAGTTAAAAAGATAGATGAAAATCTTTATGAAGTAAGAACAACTACAATACCGGAGAAAGGAAAGGCAAACGAAAAAGTTGTTGAGCTTTTATCTGATTTTTTCGATGTTCCAAAAAGTAAAATAAAGATAGTTAAAGGTCAAACAAGTAGAGAAAAAGAGGTGGAGGTAGGAGAGTAACTACCTCCTTTTGATGTATTACCAAGTTTTATTCTCTTCCTTTTTTTCATCCTTTTTTTCGTTTTCTTTAGCTATAACTGGTCTTTCTATGATTTTATCTTTAGCATAGGTTTCTGCTAAATAGTTTGTAGCTTCAACAATAACCTCTCTTGCAACAGTATCCAATGCTAAATTATTCGACCAGCTCCATCCACCGCCACCACCGAAGCCACCAACTCCACCAGCACCAAAGAGTCCCCATGATGTTTTTTCAGAGTTAGCTTTAAAGCTTTTAGCTTCACTAATCTCTAATGTAACAGGGTCCATTAAAGCTACATCTATGCCAACTTCTGCAGATTGGGTATCTTTTTTAATTGCACCAATTATGGGTATAAGACCACCACCTAATGCACCAGAGCTTCTTGATAAAGCAATTTGAGTAATAGTTAAGTTTATAAACTTATCAATTTTTGGAGGTTGAACTTTTTGTCCTGTTGCTTCTAATTTTTTCTTGACTTGTTCGAATTGGTCTAAGTCAATAACTTTAAAACATCCACTTTCTTTAAGGGCGGTAATTAACATGTTCCCAAGTCCTTTTCCAATTCCTTGCACATTAGCACTTCCACCAAAAATAGCTGCAAGCATGTTTTGTTTAGGGTCAGCTGGAGCTTCACAAGCTTGAGCTTTGCAATCAACAGAACCTAAAGCAACGGTCATTACAGGCTGAGAGCATTTTACGATAGGTAGCTTGTTTTACTGTACTTTCGTTTCATCTCCTGCAAATGCAAAGCTAGAGACTGTAGCAACTGCTAAAGCTGATAAGAAGATTTTTTTCATAAGAAACCCTCCTGCAAATTTTTTCTAATACTATAAACGAAAAATTTTCCATTTTCTGACATATTGTATTAGTGAAAAGAAGTATTGGAAGTATAGATTTGAAAAAGTTTTATTCTGGGATTACTCGCTTGCTCAAAATCACTTTTTATTTGGAAGTTTTATTTTTGCTATCCTGAACAAATAAAAAATATGTTAAAATGCTTTTGGTGAGAAAGCATGGATTTTTACAAAATTTGGATAAGGAGATCCTTTAGACTAAAGTCTTCAGGATGACAGGAAAAGGTTGATTGATAAGATTAGAGGAAGGACATCCTTGTCTGTCATTCTGAGCGAAGCGAAGAATCTCCAACTTTTATTGAATTTTTAACCCGACGTATATGTATGGCAAACTATAAAAACTTGCATAAATTAAACACAAAATTTTAGATTGGAGGTAAAAAGGATTTTAAAATTAGAAGTTCAAATCCCGGCGGAAGCATTTTTTAACGTTGTAGGAACAAAGGATGAAAATCTCAGATTCTTTGAAGAAATCTTTGGATTAAAAATCTTTGCAAGAGGAACGTCAATCATAGCATCAGGAAAAGAAGAAAATTTAGACAGATTTGAAGAATTTATGGAAAAAGTGTCTTCTTATTTTGAAGTTGGACACGTTTTAATGCCTTCTGATATTAGAAATCTTGCCATTGGCTTTAAACTTGAAAAAGAAAGCCTAAAAGCTCCAAAAGAAGAAGATTTTACTGATACTATCCTATTTTCTCATAAAAGAAAGCCAATAATGGCTAAAACCCCAACTCAAAAGCTTTACGTAGAAACTATAAAACAAAATGATATAACATTTGGAATTGGTCCAGCTGGAACAGGTAAAACATACCTTGCAATGGCTGTAGCAGTCTCTTATTTAAAACAAAATAAAGTAAATAGAATAATTCTTACAAGACCAGCAGTAGAAGCAGGAGAAAAGCTCGGATTTTTACCCGGCTCCTTAGAAGAGAAAGTAGACCCGTATCTAAGACCATTGTATGATGCACTTTACGATATGGTAGACCCGGAGAAAGTGGCTGATATGATAGAAAAAAAAGTTATAGAAGTTGCACCCCTTGCATTCATGAGAGGAAGGACTTTAAACGATGCTTTTATCATTCTTGATGAAGCACAAAATACAACAAAAGAACAGATGAAAATGCTCCTCACAAGAATTGGTTTTGGCTCAAAAGCTGTTATCACGGGAGATATTACTCAAATAGACCTACCAAAAACAGCCCAATCTGGTTTAGTAGAAGCTATAAATGTTTTACAAGATGTCAAAGGGATTGGGTTTGTTAAATTTTCTGAAAAAGATGTTGTCAGACATCCAATAGTACAAAGAATAATAGAGGCTTATAGTAGATATGAAGAACAAAACTCAAAAGAATAGAATTTTAATCAACAAAGAAGTTTATAGCAAAGAAATAACAAAGAAATTTTTAAAAGATATTACTGAAAAAATTTTATCAGAGCTTAATCTTAATAATGTTGAAATAAGCATCACATTGACAGATAATGAAAGAATAAGAGAAATAAATAAAGAATGGAGAGGAAAAGACAAGCCTACAGATGTTCTATCCTTTCCACAAGATGAAACAATTGGATATAAATATAGACTTTTGGGAGATGTTATCATCTCCCTTCCTTACGCAAAAGCTCAAGCAGAAGAAATAGGGCTTACTCTTAGAGAAGAAGTTTTGAGATTATTGGTTCATGGAATTTTACATTTACTTGGCTATGACCATGAAACAAACGAAGAAGATGCAAAAATAATGTTTGATTTGCAAGATAAAATTTTTGACAAACTTACCTGCGAGCTATAGCACCCATAGAAATTAAAGCGTTATATACTTTATAAGCGTAATCTTTTCTACCGTTATAACGCCATATTGCATCCCATGTAAGCCCGTATCTCAAAACATTTTCTTTTAAAATATAAGCTGAAACCAATATATTAGAACAAGGGTCTAACAACTGTTGCGGTCTTAAGCCTAGTCTTTTGATATTTCTTGCATTAATCTGACCTACACCAACATCATAATTGTATCCATTGTCATGTAAATACTGAAGATATATAGCTGCCTCTTCCACAGACTTAGGATTTATTACTTTAACAGACATTCCATTTTGATTAATATTTATAACCCATGGTCTAAATCCTGACTCAACCTTTGCTATTGCTACAAGAAGCTGATAAGGTATATCATATTGAGCAGCCGCTTTAACAAAACATTCTTGATAAGGCACTTCAGCAAAAGAAATTCCTATTGTTAAAAGTAGAGTTATTAATATTTTTCTCATCATCTTATCCATTTTATTTATAATTTCGGTTGTTTTGAAAAATATTTTAGCATAGAAATGCGAAATAACTTTATTGACATATCGGAAAAACTAATTATGATAAAATATTTTCTGCCATAAAATTAATGGAGGATTTAATATGAAAAAGGCTTTTCTTTCATTTATTACTTTGATTATTTTCACAATCACATCAAAAGCAGGAGAGATTACAGTTTATGCTGCTGCGGATTTGACATATGCATTTACAGAAATTGAAAAAGTTTATGAAAATAAATTTCCAAAAGACAAACTTAAAATCATCTACGGCTCATCTGGTAAAGGATACACACAAATAATAAATGGTGCTCCTTACGATATTATCTTTTCTGCCGATATGGGTTATGTTGAAAAGCTAAAACAGCAAGGTTATATAATTTCAGAGGTTAAACCTTATGCTGTTGGAAGAATAGTTTTATGGACATTAAAAAATAGCGGTATTGATGTTTCAAAAGGAATTAACACTGTCTTAGACCCAAAAGTCAAGAAAATAGCTATTGCAAATTGGGAGCACGCTCCTTATGGAATTGCAGCAAAGGAATGCTTAGAACATTATAAACTTTTTGATAAAGTTAAAAATAAGCTTGTTTTAGGGGAAAATATTAGTCAAACAGCTCAGTATGTTGAGACAGGTGCCGCCGATGTTGGATTTATAGCATTATCTATTGCTAAAAGTGATAAATTAATGAGAGAAGGAGTTTATTATCTGCTGCCGGATACCTGCCATAAGCAAATATTGCAAGGAGTGGGAATCTTGAAAAATGCTTCATCAGACAAAGAAAAATTAGAAACAGCAAAAAGATTCTTTGATTTTATGAGCACGCCGGAAGCAAGAAAGATAATGATAAAATACGGTTTTGTTTTACCGGGAGAAAAAGATTGAATAGAGTTTTTGGAGAGATTATAAAAATAGATTATAAAGATAACTTCTCTGTTGCTGAAGTAAATACTAATCTTGGCAATTTGTTTGTAGCAGTATTAGAAACTCCTGAAACAGCAAGCTATCTTAAAGAAATGAAGTCTGTTAATCTTCTGTTTAATCCAACGGAACTTTTGATATTTAAAATTAAAGATGAAAACTTGTTAAACATGTTTGATTGTAAAATCATGGAGGTTGAAAAAGGAAAGCTACTATCGAATATTTTATTAGAAAAAGAAGGTATAAAATTAGAAAGTTTAGTTTTAACTAAACAAGCTGATAAATATGATTTAAAAATAGGAGATAAGGTCTTTTGTCATATAAAACCTACAAGTATATTTTTTGAGGTAGTTTGAAGTTTGGATTTTTTGGAGATTATTAAGCAGATAGATTTTGAGCCATTTTATTTAACGTTTAAGCTTGCATCTTTAACGACTATTATTTTACTTATAATTGGCATTCCTGTAGCATGCTTTATAGCATATTCAAGATCTAAATTTAAATCTTTCTTTGAAACAGTTATTGCATTGCCTCTTGTGTTACCGCCATCAGTTTTAGGGTTTTATCTGCTATTAATACTAAGCAGAAATGGATTTCTTGGAAGTTTTTGGGAAAAGTATTTTGGACATCAGCTTGCTTTTCATTTTGAAGGAATTTTGATAGCTTCAGTAATATTTAGCTTTCCTTTCATGGTTCATCCGTTGGTTTCTGGATTTAAAAGCATTGATAAAGGTATGATAGAAGCATCTTATACTCTTGGGAAATCTAAATTAAAAACGCTTTTTAAAGTTATTCTTCCTAACATAAAGCCGTCAATTTTAAGTGGCATTACTTTATCCTTTGCACATACTGTTGGTGAGTTTGGAGTTGTTTTAATGGTTGGTGGTAGTATAGACGGAGAGACAAAGGTTGTATCAATTGCAATTTATGATGCAGTAGAAAAGTTAGATTATACATCTGCCCATGTTTATTCGGCAATTCTTTTTGGATTTTCGTTTTTTATTTTGCTTGTGGTTTATATGTTTAATAGTTCAGGATTTGGGGTAAAGAGGTGAAAATGTAAAAGGTTTTTTTGTTCTCTAATATTCAGATTAGATTTTATTTTAAAGTTTTTTCTTTTTGTTTGCCGATTTCGTCTTTTATCTCCATAATTTCTGTTAGGATTAGATATAATAAATCTTTATCTGACCTATCTACTCTGTCTATCAAAAGCTTTCTTATTAGTACTTCATTTTCTTTCTCTCTCCCTTTTAACTCTCTTTTTATTTCTTCTAAATCATTATCTATTTTGTCTATTTTTACTTTTAACTTTATCTGGTCATTTTTAATCTCTGAAACTTCTTCTTTAACATATTCAAAGTTCTTTTTTAACACTTCCGTGTCATTTTTTAATACTATTAAATCTTGTTTTATTTCTTTTGTTCTTTCATCAAACAATTTATATAGAACATTCTTTACGAAGTTAACACCATCTTTCAATATCTCATAAATGTTTCCTATATCCATAGATTTAACCTAAAAAAGATTTTTATTAAATAATAATATATCACAATCTACTTCTTTACAAATATAATTCAAGGTTTAAGAAAGACTGTTGCTAAAATTCCGGTAGCTAAAAATAAAATAATCTTTGTTCGTCGTCCTGATTCTGTAAAGTCAAAGGATCTCATTCTTTAAAAAAGTGAGAAAGTAAGAAAGTGAGAGGTAAAAGTGGGAGGTTCTTCACTGTAGCTGCAAGATGACAAAAAAGTAAAAAATAAGATTTTTCTCACAAATGTAAAATGAAAGCGTAATCTATGCAATTCTAAACTTTAGAATTTTTTGGAACACACTTATTCAAATCTACTTATTTATATATATAATTCAACTTGCATAAAATAAAAAGGTGAATAATCAATTAGGCATTGCAGGTAAATGGACTTGAAAACATTTTGATTATTAAAAACCTCTCACCTATTCACTTATTCTCTCTCACTTTAATAAAGAGGTGAGCCATGAAGCCCACCCTATTTGATTTATATTAATAAGTTCTTTCTTGCGGTTGATATTTTGTGATTTTTACTTCAGAGTATTCTACTTTTGGACCTTCTGGTGTGTAATAAGATAAGCTGTGCTTTAAGAAATTTTCATCATCTCTGTTTGGATAGTCTCTTCTTGCGTGAGCACCTCTGCTTTCTTTTCTTAACACTGCCGTTGTTGCGATAGCCTCAGCAAGGTCTAAGAGATATCCAAGCTCTATGTAGTTTATAAGAGCTGTATTGAAGATTTTTCCGCTATCACCCGGAGCAAGGAGTTTATATCTTTCTTTTAACTCCTTAATTTTTTCTATAGCTTCAAGCATTGGTTTTTCTTCTCTGAAAATTCCAACTTTATCCCACATTGTTTGAGCAAGCTCAATTCTGATGTTATTTATGTTTTCTTTGCTTTCTTTTTTAAGAAGTTGTTCAATTTCTCTTCTTGCTCTTTCTTCTTCTGCTTTTAAGTTAAAGTTATCTGCTGATTTGCTTCTTGCATACTCAACTGCAGCAGCTCCAGCCGGTTTTCCGAATACTACTAAGTCAAGTAAAGAGTTTCCCCCAAGTCTGTTTGCTCCATGAACAGAAACACATGCACATTCACCAACTGCAAACACACCATTAACGCCTGTCATACTTGTTTTATAGTCTCTTACATCAATACCACCCATAGAGTAGTGAGCTGTTGGTCTAACTGGAATTGGCTCTTCTATTGGGTCAACACCTTCAAAATCTATGCATAACTGTCTAATCTGAGGAAGTCTTGATTTGATTTTTTCAGCTCCAAGATGTCTAAGGTCAAGGTGGACGTATGCCATCATTCCTTCGCCCCAACCTCTACCTTCAAGGATTTCTGTCTCTATAGACCTTGCCACAAGGTCCCTTGGACCAAGCTCCATCTTTTGTGGAGCATATCTTGCCATAAATCTTTCGCCTTTATTGTTGATTAAGTATCCACCTTCACCTCTTGCACCCTCTGTAACAAGTATACCAGTAGACCTTAATCCTGTTGGGTGGAATTGAACAAACTCCATATCTTTAAGCGGAATGCCCGCTCTGTAGCAAATAGCCATTCCATCACCGGTTGAACCTATAGCATTCGTGTTTCTTACCCAGTAAACTCTTGCATAGCCACCTGTTGCAAAGATAACGGCCTTTGCTTTTATTGCATGCACTTCGCCACTTCTTATATCTATAGCTATAACACCTTTGGCTTCGTTGTTATCTATGATTAACTCTGTTACAAACCATTCGTTTAAAAATTCAACATCATTTTTTAAGCATTGTTCGTATAATGTATGTAAGATTACGTGTCCTGTTTTATCTGCTGCATAGCATGTCCTTGGAAATCCAGCGCCACCGAAAGGTCTTTGTGCTATTCTTCCATCTGGCAATCTTGAAAATGGAACTCCTAAGTGTTCTAATTCGTATATTCTTTTTGGAGCTTCATAACACATAAATTCTATAGCGTCTTGGTCTCCAAGATAATCACTACCTTTTACAGTGTCAAAAGTATGAACTTCTGGGCTATCTGATGGGTCAAAGTTTGCAAGAGCAGCATTAATTCCACCTTGGGCTGCACCTGTGTGAGACCTTGTTGGATAAACTTTTGTAACAACCCCTACTTTAACATCTTTTGCTTTGCTTGCTTCAAGTGCAGCCATTAATCCAGCTCCACCGGCTCCAACTATTAAAACGTCATAGCTTAGCATTTTAGCTCCTCCTGATAAAATAAAACAATGTTTTATTATAAAACAATATAAAAATATTTTCCAGTAGTTTTCATGTAAGATGTGAAACTAAGGTTGCCATATTTGATTTAGCTGAGAAACTTTCTTTATAGTGATTATATTTAATTTACTATCTTCCTTTTGCACAGGACATAAAACATTTTTTATTCCAAGCTTTTCACACTCTTTTAATCTGATGTCTGTGTAGTAAACAGACCTAACTTCACCTGTTAGACCTATTTCACCAAAAACTGCTGTTTTTTCTGGGATTGGCAGATTTTTATAAGAAGAATAAATGGCTGTTGCTACTGCAAGGTCTACTGCAGGCTCATCAATATTTATTCCACCAACTACGTTTACAAAGATATCTTTATCTTTTAGATTTATTTTTAACTCTTTTTCTATAACAGCAATGATTATAGAAAGTCTATTTAAATCAATTCCTTGGGCTCTTCTCTGTGGAACAGGATAAAAAGTTTTAGATACAAGAGCTTGAACTTCAACAAGTATTGGTTTAGACCCTTCTGTAAATGGAAAGATTACGCTACCGCTTGCAGATTCTGGCTTTTCTGCCAAGAAGAAAGAAGAGGGCTGTAGAACTTCTTCCATTCCTTTTTCTGTCATGTTAAAAACTGCAAGCTCTCCGGAAGAGCCAAATCTGTTTTTTATCACTTTTAAGATTCTGTAAGCATAACCTCTTTCACCTTCAAACTGAGCTACTGTATCTACCAAATGCTCTAAAACCTTTGGACCTGCGATGCTTCCTTCCTTTGTAACCTGACCTACTATCAAGGATATTATTGATTTAGATTTTGAAATTTCTGTTATTTTACTGCTTACATACTTAACCTGACTTACAGAGCCGGCGGGAGATTCTAAATTTTCTGAATAGACAGTTTGAACAGAATCTAAAACTATCAAATCCGGCTTGATGTTTTCAATAGCTTGTAAAATTGCTTCAAGATTTGTCTCAGATAAAATATAAAGATTTTCTTTTAGGGCATTTAATCTTTCTGCTCTAATGTAAATCTGATACTGAGATTCTTCAGCTGATATGTATAAAACTTTTTTATCATTTGCAAAGTAAGATGAGATTTGTAAAAGTAGTGTAGACTTACCAACCCCCGGCTCACCGGAGACAAGAACAACCTGACCATCTACAAATCCACCGCCAAGTGCATTATCTAAGCTTTCAAATCCTGTTGAATATCGCTTTACTTCTGCTTCTTTTTTTAACTTTGTTATTGGCAATGCTTGAGAAGTTGATTGTGGTTTGAAAACTGTTTTTGTATCTTGTTTTATCTCTTCAACAACAGAATTATACGCACCACATACAGAACACCTTCCTACCCACGTTGGATAGGTTGCCCCACACTCATTACATACATAAATTGTTTTTACCTTATTTTTCTTCATTTTGCATATACTTTAATGCTTCCATTTTTGCTACTTTATCACAGTATTCATTTTCAGGATGTCCGTTATGTCCTTTAATCCAATATGCTTTTACATTATGTCTTTGTAAAAGCTGGTCTAATTTTTGCCATAAATCTATGTTAAGCACATCTTTCTTATTTGATGTTTTCCAGCCGTTTTTCTTCCATTTTTCAAGCCAGCTGTTTATACCATCAACTACATATTTGCTATCAGTGTAAAGCTCTATATTATAGCTATTTTTAATCTTTTCAAGGGCTTTTATTACTGCCATCAATTCCATCCGATTGTTCGTAGTTTGCTTTTCTCCACCTTTTACAATAGCTTTTTTTTCTCCGTCTGTTATGATACTACAATAACCACCGGGTCCAGGATTTCCAAGACTTGAACCATCGGCAAAAATTTTTATTGTTTTCATCTTTCCCTTGATGTTTAAAATTTAAATTTGGTAAAATCTTATCAAAAAAGAGGAGAAAACTCAATGATAAAGGCAATTTTAACAGACATAGAAGGCACAACAACGCCAATCTCTTTCGTAAAAGATGTATTGTTTCCTTATTCTTATGAAAAAATAGAAGAGTTTGTAAAAAACAATCTTCAAAATCCACAAGTACAAAAAATTATAGAAGATGTAAAGAAAGAGATTAATAAAAGTGATGCTTCTTTGGAAGAGGTGATAGAAAATCTTAAAAGTTGGATAGTTGAGGATAAAAAAATTACTCCTTTAAAAGAGTTGCAAGGGCTGATTTGGGAAGAGGGTTATAAATCTGGTAAACTGCAGGGCTTTGTATATCCGGATGCTTATAATAAGTTAAAAGAATGGTTTGATTCTGGAATAAAGATTTTTATATATTCCTCCGGTTCTGTAAAAGCTCAAAAGCTCTTGTTCTCTAATACAAATTATGGAGATTTAAATTATCTATTTTCTGGCTATTTTGATACCAACATCGGAAATAAGAAAGATAAACAGTCTTATGTAAAGATTGCAAAGGAGATAGGATTTAGTCCTTCAGAGATTTTATTTTTATCAGATAATCCGGATGAAATAATAGCAGCTGCTTCTGCTGGATATAATGTTATTAGACTTGTAAGACCGTTGGATGCTGATCATATAGATAATTTTCCATACAAGCAGGTTGAAAGTTTTGATGAGATAGAGATTGGGAGGGTGTGAGTGTGGGATTAAGCTATCAGAAAATGGTATAATTATCAAGCATCAGGCAATTACGTCTTTGCCTGTCATTCTGAAGCCGGCGAAGAATCTCATATTTTTTCTTTTCAAGTCAAAAAATCAAAAAAGAGATCCTTCAGACTTCGCTCTCAGGATGACTAGGAAAGGCAAATTTAAAAAATTTTGGAACACCCTCAGTCCTCAGGATGACAGAGAAAGTGAAATAGTATAGGCAATCATGAATTACCATACACATTATACGTTAACGATTGCCTTATTGGTTATTCTGTAGCTGGCAAATTCTACCTTTTACTTACAAACTCCTCTAACTTCTCTTTAAACCCATCTACCGATACATTCTCATCTACGCCTAAAATTTCAAGAAGCTTACCTATGCTTATCCATTTTTTCAATACCATTCCCTGGGTAAGAAGCTTTTCAAATGGTTCATCTACGGATACTAAACCTATATCCTTCAAAAACTTAGTGAAAAATCTTGAATATAAAAGATGTAAAACAGCATGCTCTATACCGCCAATGTATATATCAACCGGCATCCAGTAGTCAACTTTTTCTTTATCAAAAGGAAGTTTGTCATTTTTTGGGTCGCAGTATCTTAAAAAGTACCATGAACTGTCAACGAATGTATCCATTGTGTCGGTTTCTCTTTTTGCCGGCTTTCCACACTTAGGACAGGTTGTATTGACAAACTCTTCCACCTTTGACAACGGAGATCCACCAACTCCTGTAAATTCTACATCCTGTGGAAGGACTACAGGTAAATCTTCTTCTGGCACCGGAACTATTCCACAATCATCACAGTAAATAATAGGTATAGGAGTGCCCCAGTATCTTTGACGAGAGATGTTCCAGTCTCTTAGTTTATAGTTTATGGTTTTCTTTCCTAAACCTTTTTCTTCCAAATATTTTGTAATCTCCTGCTTTGCTTTTGAAGATTCAAGTCCACTAAATTCTCCTGAGTTTATTAAAATTCCTTCTTCTTCATGCGCTGATTTTTCAAAATCCCATTCTTTATCTTTTGGCTGTACTACTACTTTTATAGGAAGGTTATATTTTTTTGCAAACTCAAAATCTCTTTCATCATGAGCCGGAACTGCCATAATTGCTCCTGTTCCATATCCCCAAAGTATATAGTTTGCTGCATATATAGGAATCTCTTCATTTGTAAGTGGATTTATTGCATACTTTCCTGTAAACACGCCTTCTTTTTCTTCAACAATTCCCCTTTCTTTTGTAGACATTGCTTTGATTTTATCTACGAAAGCTTTAACTTCTTCAAAATATGGAGTGTCTTTTGCAAGGTCTAAAACTAGAGGATTTTCTGGTGCCAATGCCATAAACGTAACGCCAAAAATAGTGTCCGGTCTTGTTGTAAAAACTTCTATGTAGTCTGATGAATCTTTAACCGGAAATTTTATCGTTGCTCCTTCTGATTTTCCTATCCAATTTTCTTGCATAATCAAAACTTGTGAAGGCCATTTTCCTTTTAGTTTTTCTAAATCTTCAAGAAGCCTTTCTGCATAGTCTGTTATCTTTAAATACCAAGACGGAATTTCTTTTTGAACAACAGGAGTTCCACACCTCCAACATTTTCCTTCAATAACTTGTTCGTTTGCCAGTACTGTTAGGTCATGCGGACACCAGTTTACAATTGCTGATTTTCTGTATGCAATTCCTTTTTCAAACATCTTTAAGAATATCCATTGGTTCCATTTATAATATTCCGGATTGCAGGTAGTCACTTCTCTGTCCCAATCATAAGAAAAGCCAAGTCTTTTTAATTGTTGTCTCATATAGTCTATGTTTTCATAAGTCCATTTTGCTGGATGGACGCCGTGCTTTATTGCTGCGTTTTCTGCAGGCATTCCAAAAGCATCCCATCCCATCGGATGAAGTGTATTTTTTCCTGCCATTCTATAATATCTGTTTACTATATCACCTATTGCATAGTTTCTCACATGTCCCATATGGATTTTTCCGGATGGATACGGAAACATTTCAAGAACATAATATTTATTTCCTTCTTCCTCTTTTGTTTTGAATATTTTATTTTCTTCCCATTCTTTTAAAAAACTGTTTTCAATTTCTTGAAAGTTGTATTCCATCTTCTAAACCTCTTTAAACTTTATTCAGATACTCTAAAGGTTATTACATTATCATCTTTAACCTTTCCGGAAAGACTTTCATAAGATGAATAGTAGTAAGGCGTAAATGCTTCAAACTCTGCCGCACACGTATCAACAACTTTATAGCTTACCTCTATTCTTCTTTTTCTAATCTCTTCCTCTGTTGTTTTTAGAAGTCTTGCAAGCTCTCTATCAGAAAATCCCCATTGCTTAGCTTTTTCAAGCTCTTGGTCTGTGATTGTGTTTATATCCTTTGTAGATAAATAAAGCTCATAATCTATGATTTCTTTGATTTGACTTAAAAACCATTTATCTATGTGAGATAATCTGTTTATCTCATCTATGCTATAGCCTCTTCTAAAACCTTCAGCAATATACCAAAGCCTGTCTGGATTTGGCTTTATTATTTTTTCTTTTAATGTTTGCTCATCTTTATTTTCCAATCCCATGTAGAATCCATATCTTCCAAGTTCAAGACTTCTTAACGCTTTTTGCAGACTTTCTTTAAACGTTCTTCCGATAGCCATAACTTCGCCGACGGATTTCATCATGGTTGTAAGGGTTGGGTCTGCTTCTGGGAATTTTGCAAAATCAAATCTTGGTATTTTTACAACTATATAATCTATCGTTGGTTCAAAAGATGCCGGTGTTTTTTTAGTAATGTCGTTTGGCAGTTCATCAAGCGTGTATCCAACAGCGAGCTTTGCTGCAATCTTTGCTATTGGAAAGCCTGTAGCTTTTGATGCCAAAGCTGATGAACGAGAAACCCGTGGGTTCATCTCTATTACATAGAATTCGCCGGTTTTTGGATTTTGTGAAAACTGAACGTTAGAACCACCTGTCTCAACCCCAATCTCTCTCATTACCGCTATAGAGTAATTTCTTAAGATCTGATATTCTCTATCTGACAGCGTTATTGCAGGAGCAACTGTTATACTATCTCCTGTATGAACGCCCATTGGGTCTAAGTTTTCTATTGAACAGATGATTACACAATTATCATTTTTATCTCTCATAACTTCCATCTCAAACTCTTTCCAACCAATCACCGACTCTTCAAGTAGCACTTCATGAATTGGAGATGCATCAAGACCTGCTTTTACTTTTGGATAAAATTCATCTCTGTTGTATGCTATACTACCACCTGTACCACCAAGTGTAAAAGATGGTCTTATGATTACCGGAAAGCCTATCCAATCAATAACTTCTTCAGCTTCTGCAATAGATTTTACTACTGCACTTTTTGGCATAGACAGACCGATATTTTCCATAGCTTTTTTAAATAAATCTCTATCTTCTGCTTTTTTTATGACTTCATACTTTGCACCTATAAGCTCAACGTTGTATTTATCTAAAATTCCTTTTTCATACAAATCTATTGCAAGGTTTAATGCTGTCTGTCCACCAAGTGTGGGAAGTATTGCATCCGGTCTTTCTTTTTCTATGATTTTCTCTAATACCGGTGTAATCAATGGTTCTATGTATGTTTTATCTGCTATGTTTGGGTCTGTCATGATGGTTGCTGGATTTGAATTTACGAGAATAACTCTATATCCTTCTTCTTTTAATGCTTTTGCTCCTTGCGTTCCTGAGTAGTCAAACTCTGCAGCTTGACCGATTATTATCGGACCTGACCCAATAAGCAGAATCGTTTCTATATCCGTTCTTTTAGGCATATTCTACCTCTGATAAATTTTAAATATATATTTTATCATTCTTGGGACTTTGATAGAGAGTTAAGAGTAAGGATGCTTTAAAATTTTAACTAAGTCTAAAAATTAAATAGCGTTTTGATTACTATTTCAAAGCCGAGCAAAGAATCTCCGCCTTTGTCCCTCTACAGTGTCATTCTGAGCGTAAGCGAAGAATCTCCGTCATTTTACTTCTCACTTATTCACTTTCTCACTTTCTTTGAAAGAGTAGATCCTTCGGACTTATGTCCTCAGATGACAGGCAAAAGTAAAGTTATATCTACATATACATTCTATATCTTAAAAAAATTTTGCAGCATTCTCAGTTAAGAAAAGGTTGTATTATTTTACGATACCGATCAATTTAGCCAAAAATTCTAAGGAATTTTGATTTAAAATTACTATAATAGCGATTAAAATTATGACTGCATTTCTTAAGTCTTTCTTGAATTCTACTCTTGTTATTTCAATTTCTTTTCTAACGATATCAATCTCCTTCTTAAATTCAACTTCCATCGTTTTCATTTCTTGCCTTAATAATTCAATATCATACTTAGAAGCAAGCTCTTTTTTAAGCTCCTCCGAGATAGAGATTTTCAATTTTTCTTCAGAAGACTCTAAGGATTCATTAATAGATTTTTGTAGTATCTCAACAGCTTTTTGAGCATCTTCTTTTCCGAGTACTTTTTCAAACATCTGATATACTTCAAGTGGTATTCCATATGCCATAATTAACACCTCTTGTGTTGACTGCAATTTTAATATAAATCCATAAAAATAATTTTACAATAAAATACGTTGTGTGAGAGATTAAATAAAAGTGAGAGAAGGAGTCAGCGAATAAGATTTTTTAAACACTCTTTAAAAAATCTACGCTAATAGTCTTTTCTCCAACTTTTTCAAACAGTACAGTTGCATTTTTTCCAACTATTTTTTTAACAACACCTTTACCAAAGACATCATGTTTAACAAGCATTCCTACTCTTATATCTGAATCAAAATCAAAGTAGGATTTTGATTGAGATTTAATTGTTAGATTATGTCTGTTGCTTACGTTTGGTTGGGTTTTTTGTTTAACTGGTAGTTTTATATGTTCTTTGATATCATCAATAAATTGAGACCTTTTAGTTGGAACGCTTTTATTTCCGTAGCTTTTTCTTTCTTTTGCATAAGTTAGATAAAGTTTATTTTTTGCTCTTGTGATTGCCACATAGAATAATCTTCTTTCTTCTTCAAGTTGGGTTGGGTCGTCAAAGGCTCTTCCGCTTGGGAATATTCCTTCTTCAAGACCTGCTACAAAAACAGTATCAAACTCTAATCCTTTTGCTCCATGAACTGTCATTATTTTTGCTTTATTTTGATTGTCTATTGTATCTTGTGCTTGCATTAAAGCTGATTCTTCAAAAAACTGGTCTAAGGTTTTTCCTTCTTTTTCTGCCTCTTCCAATGCAATTATTAACTCGTTTATGTTTTCTACTCTGTCTTCCCAATCTTTTTCATATTCTTTTTGTAAATATTCTTGATATCCTATCCTTTCTACTATTTCTTTTGCTGTTTTTGAAGGACTGAATTTAGCATTTTCTAACACATATTCCATAAGCTCTAAATATTCTTGTAATTTTATCTTTACAGATTTATTAAACCTTTCATAACTGTCTTTTAAGGCTTGAATCCAATCTGTTTTAAAATTAGATTTGATATATTCAAGACCTTTGTCTCCAACGCCTCTTGGTGGAACTGTCAATGACCTTTCAAAGCTTGCATAGTCTTTTGGATTTACTGCAAGTTTTAAGTAAGCTAAAATATCTTTTACTTCTGCTCTTTCAAAGAATTTAAGCCCGCCAATAACCTGATAAGGAATTCCGTTGCTGATAAAAGCTTCTTCAATATTTCTTGTTAAAAACGTCATTCTTACAAGAACTGCAAAATCACCGTAAGAACCATCTTGTGCAAGTTGTTTTATTTTATTTGCTATAAATCTCGCCTCTTCTTTCTCATTTTCTAATGGAACCAAAAATATGTCTTCTCCTTCCTCCTTATCAGTCCAAAGGGTTAAAACTTTTCCTTTCCATTTTCCTTTTGATTTTGAAATAACTGCATTTGCACAATCAAGTATCTTCTTTGTGCTTCTGTAATTTCTTTCTAATTTAACTATCTTTGTACCGGGAAAATCTTTTTCAAAATCTAAAATATTTTCTGGATGTGCTCCTCTCCATGTGTATATACACTGAGCCGGGTCTCCAACAACGGTTATAGTGTGCTTATCTCCAACAAGAAGTTTTAAAAGTTTATGCTGAATTCTGTTTGTGTCTTGATACTCGTCTACGAGGATATAATCAAACTTATTTCTCCATCTTTCTAAAACTTCTGGATGATTAGACAGGATTTTGACTGTTTTGATAAGTAAATCATCAAAATCAAAAGCATTGCTGTTTTTAAGCTCTTCTTCGTATTTCTCAAAAACGGTTTTTATATAACTGTTTGAAATGCTATAAATTTCAAGTTGGTCTTCTGGATTATCATCTTGTTTTATTTTTGAAATGATATCTTTTATTTTGTCTGGTTTAAATTTTTCTTCATTTAAATTTAAATCTTTTAAGACTTTTTTGATTAATTTTTTACTGTCTTCTTCATCGTAGATGACAAAATTTCTATCATATCCTATGTTTTCTGCTTCCATTCTTAAAAATTTTGCTGCAAAGCTATGAAAAGTCATCACCCATTGAGGCTTTTCTCCGATAGCTTTTTCAATTCTTTCCTTCATCTCTTCAGCTGCTTTGTTTGTAAACGTAATAGCAAGAATTCTGTTTAACGGAATTCCGTAATGTTTGACTAAATACATGATTTTATGAGTGATAACTTTGGTTTTTCCTGAACCTGCTCCGGCCAAGACCAATAAAGGAGAATCAAAATGTAAAACAGCTTCTTTCTGTCTTTCGTTTAAACCTGAAAGGATAGGGTCGTTTAACAAATTCTGTTCCTCTCTTTTCCTCTTAAAAAGCTTTCTATATTGAGATATATTTCTTTAACAAGCTTATTTCTTGCTTCTATACTTGTCCATGCTATATGTGGAGTTATTAATAACCTATCTTTATTTTTTATATGAAGTAATGGATTGTTTGGGTCTATTGGCTCTTTTTCAAGGACATCTAAGCCTGCTGCTGCGATCAATCCTTCATCTAAAGCTTTTGCTAAATCCGCTTCGTTAACAATTCCACCCCTTCCAAGATTAAGCAAAATTGCAGATTTTTTCATCAATTTTAGTTTTTCATACGTGATTAAATTTTTAGTATTTTGATTTAAAGGTGCATGGATTGAGATTATATCAGATGTTGATAAGAGCTCATCTAAGCCTTTATGTGTATAGTTTGGATTAAAATTTTTTCCGGAAGTTGAGTAATAAATTACATCACATCCAAAGCTTTCTGCTACCTGTGCAACCTTTTGTCCAATGGTTCCAAGTCCTATTATGCCCCAAACTTTACCACTTATTTCCCAAAATGGTCTGCCAAGATGTGTAAAAATAGGGCTTTTAGCATACTCTCCTGATTTAACATAATCATCGTAATATCTAAGACTTTCTAAAAGATAAAAGAGCATTGCAAAAGTATGCTGAACAACGCTGTTAGTTGAGTATCCCGACACATTAGTAACAGCAATTCCTTTTTGCTTTGCATAATCTATATCTACGTTGTTATATCCGGTTGCAGCAACGCATATTAATTTAAGATAAGGCGCATTATCCATAACTTCTTTATCAATGATTACTTTGTTAGTAATTATTATTGTCTTATCTTTTACTCTTTCTACGGCTTCCTGCTTAGAGTTTGTAATTTGATATATTTCAAGATATCCAAAGTCTCTAAAAATATCTAAATTAACATCATCACCAAGGGTTGCAGCATCAAGTATTGCAAGCTTCATTTTATTCCTCTCAAATTAATACTTAAATAGTAAGTTAAATACGTCGGAGAGTTTTCCAGAATTTTTGTAAGTTTACCTTTGCCGTCATCCTGAGGCTGTAAGCCGAAGGATCTCCTCTTTTAAAAATTCAATAAAAGTGAGAGATTCTTCGCTTCGCTCAGAATGACAAACAAGGTTATCCTTCCTATAATACTTATCAATCCGTCTTTCGCTGTCATCCTGAGGACGTAAGTCCGAAGGATCTCCTGTTTTTTGTCTTATGAAAACAAAAATGAGATTCTTCGCTTCGCTCAGAATGACATATAACGGTTATCCTTTCTCTAATACTTATCAGCCAACCGTCATCCTGAGGGCTTTGCACTTATTAAACTTTAAATAAACAATGAACTTACAGAGCTTTCTATATTTATTCTCTTAATAGCTTCTCCGATCAATTCAGCAACAGATATAACTGTCAATTTATCAAACTCTTTTCCATCTACGGGAATAGTGTTTGTAGCTATTACCTCTTGAATAGAAGAATTTTTTAATCTTTCAACGGCAGGTCCTGAGAAAACAGGATGAGTACATGCTGCAATTACAGATTTAGCACCTTTGGAAATTAACATATCAGCAGCTGCTACAATAGTTCCGGCAGTATCTATAATATCATCAATGATTACAGCATTTTTACCGCTCACATCACCAATAACATCAAGGGTTTCCACTACGTTTGGAGCCGGTCTTTTTTTATATATTATTGCAAGATTACCGCCAAGCCTATTTTGAAGCATTCTTGCCCTTTCAACACCGCCTGCATCAGGTGAAACAATAACTAAATCTTCTATGTTTTTTGCTTTTAAATACTCATATATAACAGGTAATGCAAAAATATTGTCAACCGGAATGTTGAAAAATCCTTGTATTTGGGCTGAATGTAAATCTACCGTTAAAACTCTGTGAGCCCCGGCTGTTTGAATCAAATCTGCAAGTAATTTAGCACTGATAGGCACTCTTGGTTTATCTTTTCTATCTTGTCTTGCATATGCATAGTATGGAATAACAGCAGTTATTCTATGGGCTGAAGATCTTTTTAAAGCATCTAATAAAAGTAAAAGTTCCATTATACTATCGTTTGTAGGATGGGTTAGAGATTGGATAACAAAAACGTCAGCACCTCTAACATTTTCATTTATTTGAACTCTGATTTCTCCATCACTAAATCTTGTAAGAAGAACATCGACCAATGGAGTTTCTAAGTAATTTGAGATTTCTTTAGATAGTGAGAGATTGGCATTTCCACTGATAATTTTTAAGGCTCTACTCAATTGAATCCTCCGAAGACAACTTTGATTGTAGCTGGGGAGGGAGGATTCGAACCTCCGACACCCGGTTCCAAAGACCGGTGTTCTGCCGCTGAACTACTCCCCAGTGTATTTATTTGAGTTTCGTTTTTATTAATCTCCAACCTTTAATGGCTGCAGCTTTTTCAACTTCTGCAGTTGGCCTTCCTATTACGTACACACAGCTGCCACTACCGGATACTTTCGGTGAAAATCCTAAATAATTTAAAAAATCATAAGCTTCTTTTATCTCTGGATACAAATCTAAGGCTATATTACCTAACTTATTCTCAATGTAAGCTTCTAATTTCTTTATATCGTATTCATTAATCAGAGATAATATTATATTTAAATCTCCTTTATTTGTCAATATAGATTTATCAACCTTGGAGTATACAGTTTTTGTGTCCGACTTTATGTTAGGATAGATTATAAAGATTTCCTCGTTTAAAGTTTTTGGTAAAAATGTAAGTTTTTCTCCTATGCCTTCTCCTATAGCAAAACCACCTTTTAAGAAAAACGGAACATCAGCACCAAGCTTGACAGCAATTTCAAATAATTTTTCTTCCGGCAGGATATTGTCATGTTTTTTATTTAGATAATTTAAAACAGTAGCAGCGTTAGAACTTCCACCGCCAAGACCACCACCAACCGGGATGTTTTTCTCAATAATAACCTGTAAATTTTGTTCTATGCCTGTATAACTTTCAAACAACGAAATAGCTTTATACACTATGTTTTCTTCTTGCTTTATCTCCGGCATCGAGGTTTTTACTTCTAAAAATGGATGCTCTTGAATTATAATTCTGTCATAAAAATCAAGAGTATGATATAGAGTAAAAATTTCATGATAACCATCCGGTCTTTTATCTACTATCCATAAACCTAAGTTTATTTTAGCTGGTGAGTATAATATTTCCATAGATACACCTATTTTTACCTGATTTTTTTGCTATATATAAATATTTATCGGTTTCTTCCATATCCAAATAAGGATTATCAAAATTTTCTATTTGCTTTATGCCACAGCTTATTGTAACTTTTCTATCAAGACCAAAATCAAAATTTTCTATATTTCTTCTAATTTTTTCTCCAACAACAATGGCGCCATTTATGTCTGTGTTTGGCAAAAGTATTAAAAATTCTTCTCCACCGTATCTAAAAACATAATCCGATTCTCTAATTGAATATTTTATTATAGAAGCGACCGTTTTTAATACTCTGTCACCCTCTAAATGTCCATATGTATCATTTATGCCTTTAAAATTATCTATATCTAACATAATAATTGAAATAGGCAATTTATGTCTTTTTGCATATTTAGCTGATTTATATAAAATACTATCCAGCAAAGCTCTATTGTAAACTTGTGTTAATTTATCGTAAATTGCTATGTGGCTTAGATTTTCTGTATAGATTTTATTCAATAGATAGATTAATTTTAAAGAATTATCCTCTAAATCTTTAAGAAGTAATATTTTGGTAAAATTGTCTTTACTCTCTAAGATTTTTTGAGCCATAAGATGAAATTTTTCATGCAAAGATTCTATTTCTTTGATTATATTTTTGTTATTTACTAAATTTGTCAAACTATCCCTTAACCACTGAGTGAATTCACAGTCTTCGGCAGATTTGATTTTAACATGGTTTTTCCCGGAGAATAAAAATCTCAATAATTTATTTTTTATTTTTAAATGAATATTTATTCCTTTTTCTACACTTAATACATACTCTAAACTACTATCTTTTAATATTTTTTTATCCTCTTTATAAGATAAATTAACGTAGGGTGAAATAACGATTATAAAATCAAAGCTAATTTTTTCTTTTAGAATTTCCCTTTTGCCCTCATCTTCTATCTTTTCAACAGCCCTTAGTATAATCTTATACACTTCAACAACAGAAAATTCTGAGACTAGTTTAATTAATAATCTTTCTCCCAGTCTTCGCAAAAGTTTTATTCTATTTTCATCAGGATATACAGGCAAATAATTTTTTATATACCTTTTAATGAAACGAAATAATATCTTTCTGTCTTCTTCAGATATAATTTTTAAAGATACATTTGTCTCAAAATGTTTAGAAAAATCTTCAAAAATTATCTCAATATCTTTTGAGTCTATTTTCCATTTTTCTTTTGGAATCTTTTCCTGAAACCCCCTAAGTAGTTCTTGTAGCATTCTTTTTAGCCTCATTTTTCAAATCCTTAAATATGATAACATAAATTTTTTTAACCTAAACAATCAACATAGCATCGCCGTAGCTGAAAAATCTGTATTTTTCTTTTACAGCCCCGTTGTAAGCTCTTAATATAAAATCTCTATCTGCAAATGCAGAGACTAACATTAAAAGGGTTGATTTTGGGAGATGAAAGTTTGTGATGAGTTTGTCAACGATTTTAAACTCATAAGGTGGATATATAAAGATATCTGTAAAACCTTCAGTCTTTCCAAATTTGCCGTAAGTCTCTAATGCTCTAACTACGGTTGTTCCAACAGCTACAAGGGATTTTTTATTTTCTTTAGTTTTTTTTATCATCTCTAAGGTTTCTTTTGGAATTGTAAAGTATTCTTCATGCATCTTATGTTTTGTAATATCTTCTGTTTTGACAGGCTTAAACGTTCCAAGTCCAACATGAAGAGTTATGTAAGCAATGTTTACACCTTTTTCTTTTATTTTTTCTAATAACTCTTTTGTAAAATGAAGTCCGGCTGTTGGAGATGCTACTGAACCCTCTTTATCTGCAAACACTGTTTGATAATAATCTTTATCTTTCTCTTCATCTTCCCTTTCTATATAGGGTGGAAGTGGTACATGTCCATACTTTTCTAAATCAGATTTAATATCTTTGCTATGTATTTTTACAATTGCTTTTTCATCATCTTTACTTAAAAATTCAACGTAAAAATCATCTGATATTATTATTTTTTGATTCTTTTTTAGCCTTCTTACGTTTTTTATCAAAGTTTCCCAAATGTTATCTTCAATAGGTCTAAGTAAAAAAACCTCAATATTTGCGTTTGTTTTTTCTTTTTTACCAATCAATCTCGCAGGAATAACTTTTGTGTTGTTTAAAACTAAGGTATCTCCCGGCTTTAAGTAATCAATAACATCTCTAAATATTCTATGTTCTATGGTTTTATCTTTTCTGTTTAAAACCATAAGTCTACAAGAGTCCCTTGGCTGGGCCGGATATTTTGCTATAAGCTCTTTTGGAAGGTGGTAATCAAAATCTGAAAGTTTCATTTTGATAACTTAGAGATGAGAGTTAAGATTAGCGTTAGCAAAATACTTAAAATTATAGAAGTTGTTAATGGAAAATAAAAGGTAAAGTTATCTCTTTTGATTAAGATATCTCCGGGTAATCTACCTAAGCCAAGTGGTAGTTTTTCTATGAATAATAGAAGAATGCCTATTAAGATTATAAAAAAGCCTATAAAAATTAGAGTTTTGCCTATGCTATCCATTTGTTGGTTACCTTAAAGTAAGGGAGGATGACGGGACTTGAACCCGCGACCCCAAGGGCCACAACCTTGTGCTCTGCCGACTGAGCTACATCCTCCATCAAGAGATATATATTATAATATCTATCATTAAATTTTGCAATAATTGGAGCGAGAATACTTTAAAATTCCTGCAAGTTGTATAATTTATGTGTAAAATGAGTTTACCTTTACCCGTCATCCTGAGGACGTAAGTCCGAAGGATCTCCTCTTTTATTGTTATTTGAAAGGGAGAAGAGCAAAAAGGAGATTCTTCGCTTCGCTCAGAATGACGATGTTGATTTTTGGAAAATTCTAATAATTGGAGCTTACAATGTTTACAATAATAGCAGGTCCATGTGTAATAGAAAGTAAAGAGATATGTTTTGAAGTTGCCCAAGTTTTAAAATCCCTTCAAGAAAAACATAAAAATGTAAGATTTGTATTTAAATCTTCTTTTGATAAGGCAAACAGAAGTAGTGTAGATTCTTTTAGAGGTAAAGGGTTAGAGTATGGTTTAGCTGTTTTAAAAGATGTAAAAGATACTTTTAACCTTCCGGTGCTAACTGATATTCATGAAAGCTATCAAGCAAAACCTGTGGCGGAAGTGGTAGATATTTTACAAATTCCTGCATTTTTATGTAGACAGACAGATTTACTACTTGCAGCGGTAGAAACAGGCAGAGAGATAAATGTAAAAAAAGGACAGTTTTTAGCACCATGGGATACTAAAAATATCGTTGAAAAGCTTAAATTTGGTGGAGCAACAAAGATTTACCTTACAGAAAGAGGAACAACCTTTGGATATAATAATCTTGTTGTAGATTTTAGAAGCTTGCCAATCATGAGACAGTATGCACCTGTCATTTACGATGCAACCCATAGCGTACAACTTCCAGGAGGACTTGGGAAGGCATCGGGCGGTCAAAGAGAGTTTGCATATCCATTGGCAAAAGCTGCCATCTCTGTTGGCGTTGATGGATTATTCTTTGAAACCCATCCAGACCCAGACAAAGCCTTGTCAGATGGACCAAATCAATTACCGCTAAAAGAATTTCCCAATATTGTAGAAAATTTATTAAAACTAAGAGAGTTTATTCTTGAAAATGGGATTTAAGTATAAGAATTCTGATAAAAATGTTACTTTACCTGTCATTCTGAAGCCGGTGAAGAATCTCATGAATTTAATTCTCGCATTTCACTTTTTAAAAGAAAAGATCTTTCAGACTAACGTCTTCAGGATGACGAGAAAAAACGAGCCTACAAAAATTTTAGAATACTATCATGGCATATTAAAAAGCTTTTTATTAATTCTTCTACTTACAACCTTTTCCTGTGGTGTAAAAGGAAATCCAAAACCACCTCCATCAATCACACCTAAATCGGTAGAAAACTTAACTATAAAACAGTATGATGGAAGATATTTAATCTACTTTAACTATAGTCCACTTTATACCGACGACAGACCAATGAAAGAAGATTTTAAATTTATCATTTATAAAAATTCAAAGAAATTTGACGCAAACCTTTTTAAAGAAGATGCTACATATTGGTTTTTTGACAGTATAGAAAGTAAAGAAACCTGCTATCAAGTTCAAGTAAAAACAAAACATAAAGAAAGCACATTGTCAAAACCTGTTTGTATAGTTGGAAAAGCTATAAACATAGAAAAGCCAAAACCATTATTAATATCCATTGTTGAAGATGGACTAAAATTAACCATCCCAGAAAATGGAACCTTTAACATTTACAAAGTAAAAGATGAATCTGACTTTTATCCAATACCTTACAAAAAAGTAGTAAAAGAAAAAGAATTTATAGATACAAACGTTGAGCTTGATAAAAGATACTGCTATTACTATACGGCTTTGATTGATGATGTAGAATCAGAAAAATCAGACACAGTTTGCCAAACATTTAAAGATATTTTCCCGCCACTTCCACCGGAAAATGGCAAGTTGATTGTAGATAAAAATGAGGCTACAATAATATTTGAACCAAGTAAATCTAAGGATGTTGTAGGATACATCTTTTACAAAAATTCTAAAATAATCAACAATACTCCTATTAAAACATACTACTTTATAGATAAAGACTATAAACCTGGGGATGTTTATCACGTTGAAGCCGTAGATAAAGCAGGAAATAAAAGTCAAAAATTGGAGATAAGAGAATGAAATTAAAAATAGACAAAGTTGTTTACGGTGGATACGGATTAGCTAAAGAAAACAATACAGTATATTTTGTTCCTTACACTTTGCCGGGTGAAGAAGTTGAAATAGAAGTAGTAGAAGATAAAAAAGATTATAAGCTTGGAAGATTGGTTGATGTATTAAAACCATCCGAGTATAGAGTAAAACCAGCATGTGAATACTTTACGGCATGCGGTGGATGTGATTTTCAGCACACGACTTACGAAAACCAGCTTTTATTGAAAAAAGAAATTTTAAAAGACCAGCTTCTAAGAATTGGAAAGATTGAAACAGAAATAGAAAAAATAATTCCATCAAAAGAGCCTTTTAGATACAGAAACAGAGCCCAATTAAAGTTTGATGGAAAAAATCTTGGCTTTTACAAAAAAGATTCAAACGATTTAGTTAATGTAGATAACTGCCTTTTGTTAAAAGAAGATATAGAAAAACTACTAAACCCATTAAAAAAATTTCTCATAAAGTATGCAATAATGCCATCTAACATTCATATTTTCTCAAACACAAAAGAAGAAAAGCTAATTAGATTTGAATTTTTAGATGAAAGTCAGTTTTCAAACATCATCTACGATATGAATATCTTCAGAGAAGAGATTGATGAAAAAATCAAAGGAATAGGTTTTTATGCCAAACATAAAAGATATTCCTTACTTGGTGAGGATGTAGTCTTTGAAAACATTGGAGATTATAAATTTAGAGTGAGCATGGACAGCTTTTTTCAGGTAAATGTATATCAGATAAAAAATCTGATTGATGAAGTAGTCAGTGAAATTAAAGACAAGGGTTTTAAAAAATTGGTAGATTTTTACTGTGGAGTTGGAACGCTAACAATACCAGCATCAAAGTATGTAAAAGAAGCCCTTGGAATAGAAAGCAACGAAGAAGCCGTAAAAGATGCAAAAGCAAACATAAAACACAACAAATTAAAAAATGTAAAATTTTTAAAAACCCAAACAGAAAAAGGTTTAAAGTATGCAAAAGACTTTCTACCAGAAGTAGTAATTTTTGACCCACCCCGTAGCGGCTTAAACAGAAAAATAGTAAACGAAATTTCACAAATTCAAACAGTTAGAAAAATTATTTACGTTTCCTGCGACCCGTCAACTTTATCAAGAGACTTGAGACAGTTTGTAGAAAATGGATTTAAGTTAAAAAAAGTTAAATTAATAGACATGTTCCCTCAAACCTATCATATTGAGAGTATAAGCGTATTGGAAAGATAGAGAGAATAATAAAAATCATAATAATTATTCAAAAAGCTTTATAATATTTATTCATTTAAAGAAGATTTTTATTTAAAAAGGAGTTTTTATCATGACTAAAGAAAAAAGAGGAGCAGATATAGTAGTTGATGTTTTAATAAAAGAAGGCGTTGATACTGTTTTTGGTTTACCTGGTGGAGCAATAATGGAAGTTTACGATGCATTGTTTGATGCTCCATTTAGAAACGTACTGACAAGACACGAACAGGCTGCATGTCATATGGCCGATGGATATGCAAGAGCTACCGGAAAAGTAGGGGTAGTTATAGCCACATCAGGTCCTGGAGCTACAAATCTTGTTACAGGATTAGCTACTGCATACATGGATTCAATTCCACTTGTTGCAATAACAGGTCAGGTTCCAAGACATTATATAGGAACTGATGCATTTCAAGAAGCAGACGTTATAGGTATCACAAGACCAATCACAAAGCATAACTTCTTAGTAACTGATATAAAAGATTTACCCCTTATTTTAAGACAGGCATTTTATATAGCAAGAACCGGAAGACCCGGACCTGTTTTAGTTGATATCCCAAAAGACATAACTCAACAAAAAACAACTTACAAAATGCCAACAGATGAAGAAGTTAGAGAATCTTTACCCGGATACAACCCACATACAGAAGGAAACCCGGTTCAGATAAAAAAAGCTGCAGAACTGATTAGAAAAGCAACAAGACCGGTGTTATACGTTGGTGGTGGTGCCATCCTTTCAGATGCTGCAGAAGAAATCTATAAATTAGCACACTTGGCCCAAATACCGGTTACTACTACAAATATGGGCAAAGGAGCATTTCCAGAAACTGACCCTCTTTCATTACACATGCTTGGAATGCATGGAACATATTACGCAAATATGGCTGTTTATCATAGCGATTTACTTATAGCTGTAGGAGCAAGATTTGACGATAGAGTTACAGGAAAGATCAATGAATTTGCACCGGAAGCTAAAATCATTCATATTGATATAGACCCGGCATCTATTAGTAAAACCATAACAGTTGACGTTCCAATCGTTGGTGATGTTAAGAATGTTTTAAGAAAGCTTATTAAAGAGTTAGAAGAAAAACCTATTGAATGGATTGCAGCAAGAGAGCAATGGCTTAAACAGATTAACGAATGGAAAGAAAAGCATCCATTAAATTACAGAAAGTCTGATAAAATAATAAAACCCCAAGCGGTAATAGAAGAGATATACAATATAACTAATGGAGAGGCTATCATCTCTGCCGGCGTAGGACAGCATCAAATGTGGGCTGCAATGTTTTATAAATATAAGTACCCAAGACAATTTTTAAACTCAGGCGGTCTTGGAACAATGGGATTTGGTTTTCCGGCTGCTGTTGGAGCTAAAATAGGAAGACCGGATAAAACAGTATTTGCCATAGAAGGTGATGGTTCATTCATAATGAATGTCCAAGATTTAGCAACAGCTGTTCAGTATAGAGTTCCGGTAAAAATAGCCATAATAAACAATGGATTTCTTGGAATGGTAAGACAGTGGCAACAATTTTTCTACGATAGCAGGTATGCAAGCGTATGTTTATCTGTTCAGCCGGATTTTGTAAAATTGGCAGAAAGCTTTGGTGCTGTAGGTCTTAGAGCAACAAAACCATCAGAAGTTAGGGAAGTATTATTAAAAGCTATGGAAATAAACGATAGACCTGTTTTAATGGATTTTGTGGTTGATAAGGAAGAGAATGTTTTACCAATGGTACCAGCCGGAAAAAGCTACAGAGAAATGATATTAACACCTAACCAAAAAGGCGAAGCAGAGACTATGTACTTAGTGGGGTAAAAAATGAGCGATATTAAAGTTTTAAAGGTTAGACCAGAGCCAGAAAAAGTAATAAGAAAACATATTATCACCGTAAAAGTTCAGCATAACTTTGGCGTTTTAGCAAGGATAACTGGACTTTTTGCCGGCAGAGGCTATAATATAGAAAGCTTAACTGTAGGCAGAACCCATGAGCCAGACATTGCAAGAATTACAATAGTAGTAGAAGGTGATGAAAGAGTAATAGAACAGATCATAAAACAACTTAGAAGACTGATAGAAACACTAAAAGTAAA
The DNA here is from genome assembly GCF_000020325.1 of Sulfurihydrogenibium sp. YO3AOP1. Taxonomy (NCBI): domain Bacteria; kingdom Pseudomonadati; phylum Aquificota; class Aquificia; order Aquificales; family Hydrogenothermaceae; genus Sulfurihydrogenibium; species Sulfurihydrogenibium sp. YO3AOP1. The sequence goes on along the minus strand of NC_010730.1, from coordinate 247,376 downwards.
AGATATTACAGATTTACCGCACATAGAAAGAGAGCTTGCACTGATAAAGATATACACTGCCGACGACAGAACGAGAGATGAAATAATGAGGCTTGTCTCAATTTTTAGAGCAAAGGTTGTAGATGTATCAACAGATAGCTACACAGTAGAAATTACGGGAGATAATGAAAAGATAGAAGCTTTTATTAATCTTATTAAACCTTTTGGCGTTAAAGAAATGGCAAGAACTGGAACGCTTGCTATGGTTAGAGAGTCTGCTAACATAAAGATGGAAAAGGGAGACAAAGAGTAAATGAAAGCTTCTAATATTTTTTTAACAGTTTTAAGCTTAGCCACTATTTCTTTTGCTCAAGAGATAGGTATAGCTAAAACAAGCGTAGAAAATTTACCAGAAGGCTATGGTGAGGTTTTTACACAATTCTTATCTCAAAACTTAGAATCTTCTGAAGCTATACAAAAAGGGAAAGATTATCTTTTTACAATCTACCCATCTATAAGCTGGGAAGGAAAAGCTTACAATGTATGTTTTAAAACATATAAAGTAAACAGTCTTTACTCTTCTCAATGTATAACTGTCAATTATGCAGAAGATATATACGATAGACTTAAAACATTGTCTAATTCAGAATTCTTTAGATTAAAAAATCTAAAACAGCAACAAATTTCTGTTAAAGTAAAATTGGATAAACCTATGAATTATGATAAAGTTAAAATTACATCTTTAAGAGGTGATAGCTTAACAAGGTATGTTTCTGTAGTAAAAAACGGAAAAAGTGATTTAGACTTAGGAAATGCTTCTTTAAACTTAAATATTGTGATTTTGTCCGAAGAAGGGGCTGAAAAGCTCTTTAAAAGCTTATTAGAAAATAAAAAAGTTGAATCTTTAGTGTCTGAATAACGTATAATATACCTTGGGTGAGAAATTAGCGGTTTTTTATAAAACTAAAAAAGTGATCCTTCGGACTTACGTCCTCAGGATGAAGGGAAGCAAGAAGTGAAAAGTCATCTGTTTTTTTATTCTGTAGCTATAGCGAAGAATCTCATGCTTTTTTGAATTTCTCATCCAAAAATATACTATAATAACGTATAATATACAGAAAAAATTTATAGGAGGCAAAAAATGGCAAATATTTATTACGATGAAGATGCATCTTTAGACTATCTAAAAGATAAAACAGTTGCAATTATAGGATACGGTAGTCAAGGGCATGCTCATGCGTTAAATCTAAGAGATAGCGGAATAAAAGTTATAATCGGTCTATTGGCCGGTAGCAGGTCGATTGAGAAGGCAAAAGCAGAAGGATTTGAAGTTTACTCACCGGATGAGGCTGCGAAAAAAGCAGATGTAATAATGATTCTTACACCGGATACGGTTCAACCAGCATTATATCAATCGGCTATCTTACCAAACCTTGACGAAGGCAATGCACTTGCATTTGCACATGGATTTAACATACACTTTGGACAAATAGTTCCTCCATCTTATGTAGATGTATTTTTAGTTGCACCAAAAGGACCTGGTCATTTAGTAAGATGGATGTACGAAGAAGGAAAAGGTGTTCCTGGATTGTTTGCAGTTTATCAAGACTTTACAGGAAAAGCAAGAGAAATAGCAATGGCTTATGCGAAAGGAATTGGAGCAACAAGAGCAGGATTGATTGAAACAACATTTAAAGAAGAAACAGAAACAGACTTGTTCGGAGAACAGGCAGTTTTATGCGGTGGAGCTACAGCTTTAATAAAGGCAGGATTTGAAACATTAATAGAGGCTGGATATCAACCGGAGGTTGCATATTTTGAATGTTTACATGAATTAAAACTTATTGTTGATTTAATATATCAATATGGAATCTCCGGAATGAGATACTCTATTTCTGATACAGCAAGATACGGTGACGTTACAAGAGGAAAGAGAGTTTACGAAGCTGTAAAACCTCTTTATAAAAAAATACTTGAAGAAATTCAAGAAGGCGAATTTGCTAAGGAATGGATTTTAGAAAACGTAGCTAACAGACCACACTTTAACGCACTTGTCAAAAAAGATGAAGAACATCCAGTAGAAAAAGTAGGAAAAGAGTTAAGAAAAATGATGCCTTGGCTTGGCGGAAGAGGTTTATAAAAATTAGCAGGATTTAGGAAATGAACTTAACATCAAAAAGAAAACAGTTAAAAAAAGTATATGAACCTGTTGGAGTCCTCCTTGCAAGGAGGACCAAAATCACACCTAACATTATAACCATAATATCTGTTATCATCGGAGTTTTTGCCGCAATCTCTTTCTTTAAAGAAAAGCCACTTCTTGGTGCAACACTACTATTTATAAGCGGATTTTTTGACCTTTTGGATGGTGTCGTTGCAAGAGAAAGAGAAAAAGCATCTAAGTTTGGTGCAGTGTTTGACTGGCTTGCTGACAAATTTGTAGATGGTTTTTTACTATTTTTTATTGGCATTACATACTCAACACCATATTTAACAGCAATAGCAATAACAGCAAATATGCTCCACACATTCATAAAACCCGTTGCATACGCAGAAATTGGCTTTTCTAACAGAACAAAAGGAAAGATAGATGACCCATTAGAAGGTGTAGGATTTTTTGGAAGACCGGAGACATTGCTTACAATAATAGTTTTTTCTATATTTGAACATTTTAAAATCTTTGGTGGTCTTGAGTTTGGATTTGTAGTAATAACGGCATTGACTACTCTTTCTTTATTACAAAGAATAGTATACTTGTACATCAAGTACAACAAAGATTATGACTAAGAGGAAATCATGAAAAGACCTTATGTAATAATTGTATCTGAAGTTACGGTAGATGGTAAGTTAACACTTAGTAAAGGTGTTTCTTCAAAAGAAATCATGAAATTTATGGATGAAGAAGCTAATCGATACCTTCACGAAACACGGGCAAAAGTTGATGGCATAATGGTAGGAGCAGAAACTATCAGAACAGACAATCCATATCTCACAGTAAGGTATGTATCAGGAAAAAATCCAACAAGAATAATACCAACATCAACTGCAGATATTCCCCTGGATGCAAACATTCTCAAAAAAGATTCTCCAACTATCATTGTAACAACAGAAAAAGCTCCGGAAGAAAGAGTAAAAGCGTTGTCTGAAAAAGTTGAAGTAATTGTAGCCGGAAAAGAAGAAGTAGATTTAATCAAAATGATGGATATTCTATACAATAAAGGAATCCGTAATTTAATGGTAGAAGGTGGGTCTACTTTAAATTGGAACTTAATAAAAAATGGTTTGGTAGATGAGATAAGAATCATCCATATGCCTTTTATAGTAGGTGGAACAGATACTCCTACATTGGTCGGTGGTGAAGGATTTAAATCCTTAGAAGAAGTTGTAAAACTTAAACTTAGAGCACATTTTATGAGAGGATCTCATCTTATCACGGAATGGGAAGTTAAGTATGAAGGTTAAGGTTTTATATTTTTCACAAGTTAAAGATAAAATTGGAAAAAATGAAGAAGAGATAGAGTTTGAAGGAAAAACCCTAAAAGATTTAGTTGATGTGTTAGCCAAAAAATATCCAGATATTAAAGAGATCTTGAAAAGATCTATGTTTGCTGTAAATGAAAGTTATGAGACTATGGACTATAATTTACAAGATAACGATATGATTGCAATCATCCCACCTGTGAGCGGTGGATAAAAGTATATTTTTATTCTTATCCGAATTAACTATTTTAATTCACTTTCTTTGGATCTTATTTTTAATTTTTGGCTCGTTTATCGGTATAAAGTACAAAACACTCAAGTATCTTCATATTTTTGGCTTAGGATTTTCGATATTTCTTCAAATATTTGAACTTCAATGTCCTTTAACATATCTTGAAATTTGGTTTAAACAAAAAGCTGGATTAAAAGGTTATGAAGGCGGATTTATCGCATTTTACTTAGAAAAAATCGTTTATATTCAAATAGAACCAGCTATAATATTTATTGCGACGTTGATTTTAGTTTTAGTTCATTTTTATGTGTATAAAAACTGCAGCAGGGGTTTGTAAATGAAAGCAGTATTCTTAGATAGAGATGGAGTTATAAACGTTGATAAAGGGTATGTTCATAGAATTGAAGATTTTGAGTTTTATCCAAACGTTTTTAAAGCTTTAAAAAAACTTCAAGATGCAGGATATAAGCTTTTTATCGTTACAAATCAATCTGGAATAGCTGTAGGCTACTATACAGAAGAGGATTTTTTAAAACTTACTGAATTTATGTTAAAAGAGTTTGAAAAGGAAGGAATAAAAATAGAAAAGGTTTATTATTGTCCGCATCATGAGGATGGTATAGTTGAAAAATACGCTATTAAATGTGATTGTAGAAAGCCGGAAAGTGGAATGATAAGGAAAGCTATTCAAGAATTCGGTGTCGATCCTACAAAGTCTTTTTTAATAGGTGATAAAGAGAATGATATTTTGGCTGCACATAAAGAAGGCGTAAAAGCAGCTTTTGTAAAAACAGGGCAAGGTATGAAATATGTAGATACAACCACGGCTGATTACGTTGGTGAAGACATCTTGGATGTTGTTGATAATTTTATTTTAAAGACAGATGAGAGAGTGAAAGAGTAAGCTGTTATTATTTTGACCGCTTTTCGCTTGACTGCTTCATACATCTTATATCTTAACTAACTTTAAATCTAAAATAGATTCTCATTTACTTTATAATTTATAGCTTCAAAAACATGCTTAGGTAAGACTTTTTCGCTGTTTTCTAAATCTGCTATAGTCCTTGCCACTTTCAAAACTTTATGAAAACTTCTTGCTGTAAGATTAAATCTTTTTGTAGCATTAAGCATTACATCTTTTGCTTCTTTTGTGATATTTCCATACTCTTCAATATGTGTTGGTGTCATTTGACTGTTAAATTTGATATTTTCGTTTTTAAATCTGTTTCGTTGTATCTCTACCGCTTTTAAAACTCTATCTCTTATTTTAGCCGAAGGTTCGCCTTCTGGTTTGTTTGCAAGCTCTTCTGGTGCTACCGGTAAAACCGTTACTGCCAAGTCTATTCTATCTAAAAGTGGTCCTGAGATTTTGCCGAGATACCTTTTTATTTCTGCCGGCGTACATCTGCATTCTTTTTTAGGGTCAAGCTTATAGCCACATGGACAAGGATTGGCTGCTGCTATAAGCTGAAAATTTGCAGGAAATTCTATTTTTCCTGATGCCCTTGATATAGAAACAACCTTATCTTCAAGCGGTTGTCTTAAAACTTCTAAGGTAGATTTCTTAAATTCTGGTAGTTCGTCTAAAAACAAAACACCGTTGTGTGCCAAAGACACTTCACCGGGTTTTGGAAAACTTCCCCTGTAAAACTCAAAAATTATTGCGAAATTAATTTTACTTAAATCATTGATAATCAACAATTTCCTAAAAAACTCTTTTCACTAAACTCACAAAAATTATTGCAAAATTATTCTTAAAATACAAAATTTATTGCAAAATTTTAGAAAATTTGATATAATTATTGCGAAAATTTGGAAATAGTTTGGAGATAGAAATGAAAAGAAAGAAAAAAGTGGGTGTAAGAAACATTCCAACAAAAAGAGTTTCTGTTAGGGGAAAAATGTATAGCTATAAAAATAAAATAGTTGTATACCACGAATCACTACTTGAAAGAAACTATTTTTATACGCTTGAAATAGATGAAGATGTTATTAGATACTTACCACAGCCACTAAAGGTAGATTTATACGTTCCAGATGTTTTAGTTGAAAGGAAAGACAAAAAACAGCTTGTAGAAGTAAAACCGTTAGAAAAAGTAAAAAACATGGACGATAAATTAGCAAAGAAAATAGAAACGTTAAAACAATACTGCCAAGAAAACAATATAGAGTTTTTAATTATAACGGAAGAAGATATAAATCAAAATATTCTGCAAGTTTCAATGGCACTCCATCAGCACACTCAAACAAAAGTTCCAGCAGAATATAAAGAGAAAATTTTAGAGATTGTTAAAAGTCATGAAAAAATCTCCTTTCAAGACCTGTTTAACAATTTAGCTACTTATTACGATGCAATAGAAAATGCAAAAATAAAGGGATATATACTGTCACTAATAGCTAACAAAGAACTTAAAATATTAAATATTGAAAATGGATTAAACAGCAATACTCTAATATGTATAAACTAAACGTGAGGCTAAGCTAATGATAGAAATTAAGAAAGGAAAAGTGATTGAGCTTGATAAAGAATACATAATTGAGAATTATAGCATAAATACTGAAAACAATACTATAGACGTAGTTTTAAGAGATACGAACTATAATCAATTAATTACTATACCATTATCTAATCTACAAGAAAAGTTATTGGAACAATATGAAAAAAAGAACAAGCAAGAAGACGAAAAACTAACTCCTTTCGACAAGATAGATGAAGAACTATCAAAAGAGGCACAGAGAAGACTTGAAATAGTCAAAGCTGTTATGAATGCTAAATCAGTTAAGGAAAGAGAAGAAATTGCCAAAAAATGCAATGTCCATCTATCTACCATATACAGATGGATGGAAAGATACAAAAAAAGTGGAGAAACTATATATGGACTATTGCCAAGATACGAAAGGCGTGGCGGCAAAGGTAAAAAAAGAATAGGAGAAAAAGCTTTAGAAATAGTTGATAAAATGATAAAAGAAAGATATTTAACTCATCAAAGAATATCTGCTAAAAGGCTTTACGAGGAAATTAATGCTGAACTTATAAGCCAAAAGCTAAAACCTATTGCCTATACCACATTACTTTACTATCTAAAAGAAATAGACAGAGAAACAATATACAAAAAACGTGAAGGCAGAAACAAGTATTTAAGCACAATAAATCCTGCAAAAAATTCATTTGAAGCAAACTATCCATTAGAATGGATACAAATAGACCATACTCCTTTAGATATTCAAGTAGTATCAGAAATAGACAGAAAACCTATTGGAAGACCTTACATAACAGTAGCCTTAGACGTTTACAGCAGAATGGTATATGGAATTTATATATCATTAGACCCTCCAAGCTATTATTCAGTAGGACAGGCTATATATATGGGACTGATAAACAAAAATCATTACTTGGAAACACTTGGAATAGAAGGAAAATGGGATATTTATGGCTTACCTGTTAACATTCACACAGATAATGCAGCAGAATTTGACGGAACTAATCTTGAAAAATTCTGCATGACTCTGGGAATAAACTTAGTATATAGACCTGTAGGAAAACCATTCTACGGCGGGCACGTTGAAAGATTTATAAAAACTTTAAACAAAGAGCTACACAACGTAAGCGGAACAACCTTTTCTAACACAAAAGAAAAGAGAGAATACAATCCAGAAAAAGAAGCTGTATTTACTTTAAAAGAACTTGAGAAATTTATCGTTTATTGGATAGTTAATTACTATCATCAAAAACCGCATGATGGACTGCAAGGATTAACACCTTATGAAAAATTTAAAGAAGGATTAACTAAATCAAACCATGGAATAAGAATCTTAAGCCAAGATGAATTAAGAATAGCAAGAATATCACTGCTGAAATCTGATTACAGGAATGTATCAAAAGAAGGAATAAGATTTAAAGATCTGCACTACTACTCAGATATTCTTGTAAGATACGCAGGAGATAATAAAAAATATGAAATCAAGTATGATCCAAAAGACATAACAAAAATATATTTCTACGATGAAAATTTACAGGATTATATAGAAGCTTACTGCAAAACACCGATTCCGATAGGAACTACTTTGTGGGAATTAGACAAGGCAAAAGAGATATTAAGAGAAAGGAGAGAAAAAATAACATCATATAAAATTTATGAAACAATTAAAGAACTAAGAAAGATGGAAGAAGAAGCAAGAGAAAAAACAAAACTAATGAGAAAACAAATAGAAAGCAATAAGACCAAATTAAGTTCCAAAGAAATTTCAGAAAAATTAGAAAAACCTATCGATAAAACAGAAGAAAAACCACAAATTAAAAAAACAAACGAAATAAAACCCTTTGACATAGAATTTGATTAATAGGAGATAAAAACATGAGCCAAAAAGTAGAAAACAACAATTTTTATGAAGACTACGAACATTTAATTCCGCCAATTGTCAAGGAAATCAGAGATAATGCAGCAGATAAAGAAAGAATAGAGTTTATCAGAAAGCCAAAATTTATCAGACACAGCAAAGCCGAAGCTATGTTCAAAATGCTTGATGAGTTATACTATGCACCAAGAGAGGACAGAATGCAGTCGTATCTATTTGCAGGAGACGGAAATATGGGAAAAACCTATACTATTAAGAGATATGCAAAAATGAAAAACAACCAAGACGATCTTAATGACATACAAACAAAAATTCCTGTTTTGTATGCATTGGCTCCAGTGAAAGCAAACTATAAAGTATTATATGACAATATCCTAACAGCATTGCAAGTTCCTTTCAGAACAACAGATAGCGATACACAAAAGGAAGTCAAGATAGCAACATACATAGAGGATTTCCAAGTAAAGATGCTGATAATTGATGAAATTCACAATGGACTAACAGGTTCGGCAAACCAGCAGAAAGAATTCACCAATGCAATAAAAAACTTATCAAATATATTAAGAATTCCTATTGTTTTAGTAGGTGTAGGGGAAGCGGTATCCTTGGTAGACAGAGACCATCAGCTAAAAAGTAGATTCAAGCCTATAAAAATTAAAAATTGGGAAATAGATAACGAATTCATAGCCTTCCTTAAATCGATCGAAATAACACTACCTCTAAAAGAAAAATCCTACATCTTTGCAGATGAAAAATTCATTACAAAAATACACCAAGTGACAAATGGGATAACAGGAGATGTTATCTCAATAATAAACAAAATGGCTATAAGAGCTATAGAAAAAAAGAAGGAAAAAATAGATATAAAGCTATTTAATGAAATTGATTATATAACTGTAGACAACTCAAAAATTTACGCACAAGAAGGCTCCACCTTGCAAGGTGAAATGAATTGTAATATAATTATACTACAATGACCAAAGCAGAAAAAATAAAACAAACAATTAAGGAAACCAAAGAGAGAAGGAAAAACCTTATTCCTGTTATTTATCAGCTCAAAATCCAAAATCTATCAAAAGTCAAAGAAGAAAAGCTTAACAGAGTATTTTTAGAAGCAAAGTGGTTATATAATTGGATTGTAGCAGATATAAATAGAATAAACATCTCTACTAAAGAAATCAAAGAAGTAGAGATAAAAGTAGGAAATGAGTTTGAAAAAAGAGAAATAAAATATTTAGGATCTCAGTTAAAACAAGTGATTCAAGACAGAGTAAAAAATAATTTAAAAGCTCTAAAATCTTTAAAAGAAAACGGACATAAAGTAGGAAGGCTAAAATTCAAAAAATCAATATCTTCTATAAGTCTAAAACAATACAAGGTTAGTTTTGATATAGATTTTGAAAGAAATAAAGTTAGAATTCAAGGGCTTGGTTGGTTTAGAGTATTGGGATTACACCAAATTCCACAAGATTATGAAATTGCAAACGCACAGCTTATTAAAAAGCCAAGTGGTTATTATGTTTATTTAACTTGCTATGTGAAGAAAGAATATTTTGAGAGAGATAAAGTAGGAGATGCTATAGGTATAGATTTTGGAGTAGCAAATAAATTAACGCTATCTAACGGCTTAACGGTTGATTTTAAAATAGAAGAAAGTAAAAGATTAAAGAAATTGCAAAAAGAATTAGCAAGAAGAAAGAAAGGTTCTAAAAATTGGATAAAAACACAAAAGAAAATTCAAAGAGAACATGAGAGATTAACAAATAAAAGAAAAGAGATACATAATAAACTTTTAGCACTTTTTAGACATTACGGAACGGTTATCTATCAAGACGATAACATAAAATCATGGCAGGAAGGGTGGTTCGGTTCTCAAATCCAACACTCAGGAATAGGGATGCTAAAAGCAAGACTGAAAGACAGACTTGCGACTATTCCTGTAGATAGATTTGAGGCTACTACTCAAGAGTGCTGCGTTTGTGGATATAAGCAAAAAATTAGCCTTTCTAACCGTATCTATTGTTGTCCTGTATGCGGAAACACAATAAACAGAGACCTAAACTCTGCCATTAATATTTTGAAGAAAGGGCTTGACCTGAGCCAAAATCAGGTCGTAGGGGTGGACCGCTCCGATCTTAAGCCTGTGGAGATGGCATTAGCTACCAAGATATTAGGGTCAAATCCCTATGTCAAGGTAGACGTCATCGATGAAGCAGGAAGCCCTCGCTTTTATAAGTGAGGGAGGGGTCACGCACAAGAGATATGAATGAATCTCTAAAATGAACGAAAAATTTAGATTTTATTCAGATAGAAGCTTCTTATACAGATATAGAGTCCAAAAAGACGATTACAGAGAAACATTAGCCAATGCAGTTATTCCAAATCCACTAACACCTTTCAAAGATGAGCTTTTCTCATCATGGATTGCAAGACTTTCTGCCAAATTTGACTGCCAAGTATCCACTTTTCTAAACATATACTTTCCTTTTCTTAGGGATAAAAGACTAACAGCAAGAGATACGGATTTAGTTTTGGACTCTGAGTTAGCAGAAATTTTTAGTCAAAGAACAAGAATAAGTAAAACTATCATATACAACACAGGACTAAAAAGTTATGAAAGTTATCTGTCAGAAACAATAAGAGATAATTCAAGAAATAACTTAATATCAACAGTAAAGATAAAAGGAAGTTATTCAAAATCTTACGGCTTAAAATATTGTCCCTACTGTCTGAGAGAAAACAACTATTTCAAAAAACAATGGAGATTATTATTTGTAAATGTATGCGAAAAACACAACTGCTATTTACTTGATAGATGTCCATCCTGTAATAACCCAATTACAATAACAAAAAGGAAAAAAGGCATAAAGTTCTTTAACTGTCCTTTTTGTGGCTTTGAATTTCATAAGGCAGAAAGCAAAAAAATACCAAGCCAATCTAAGGCTGTAGAAAACCAAAAGAAAATGTTAGAGATCTTAAATGATGGCTATTTTATTTTTGAAAACAAACCTTATTACTCAATTTTTTACTTTTGGACTGTAAAAAAGTTAGCCAAGTTAATTTACTTAGATGAATATAGAAAAGACGATGCACTGCAAACAGAAATTGAGCTACATAACTATCCTTTGAAAAGTAAAAAAGAAATCAAAAGTAGGTTTATTGAAGATTTCTTAGAAGTAAAGGAAGGTATTTCTCTATTTACAGCAATATACGACATTTTGAAGGATAGAGAAAGCTTTGATAAGTTTGTAAAGGATAATAATTTATCCTTTTATATTTTAAATACATTTAAAGAAGGAAGCGATTATAATCCGCCTTATTGGTATATTGATTTGATAAGCAATTACCAAGTAGGTATAAATAATCAAATAGTAACTGAGGAAATGATTAGAAATGCTGTTAAATGGATGCAGAAAAACGGTATAAGAGTTAGTTTGAGAAATTTAACAAAATGGACTGGGATAGATTTTTGTAGTAGCAAGAAGGTAAAGGTGTTGAAAGAAATAGTAGAAAATAGCGAAACTAAACAAGGTAGCATGTATAATTTTTCAAAAAAGAACTATACCCATAAAAGAGCATGAACATTATATAATTATATTATAATGATAATATAAGAACAAGAAAAAGTTATAAGTAAGGTATTATTATATTTTGGAAAATTTAATGTTTGCTTGATAAAAATATTTATTTTTTATAAATTTTAATCTGGCAGGAGATTATAAATGAATTATTATGCAGACCATTCAGAAGTATTTAGTTATAACAAGGTTTTAAGCAAAAATAATAGATACTTATTTAAATTCAAAAAAGTTAACTTGCACAAAAATAATAATTCAAGAAAGGATAGCATGATAGAATTAAACCCATTTGCTGCTATTCACTTGTATGAAAATGAAAGAATCAAACTTGGTGCATTTTATACACCCCCACATGTCGTTGATAAAGTTTTTGAACTTATAAATCCTTATTTGAATAATATGAATGATGTAGTCGTAGCCGACATTGCTGCTGGGGGCGGAGCTTTTCTATTTCCGTGCTTAGCTTTAAGTATTGATTATAGAGCTGCTGATTACGACGATAAAGCAATCTCATTTCTCAAGCAATATTTTTCACATGAAAAAATTTTTAAGACAAATTCATTAGTTAATGTAAGTAGAGAAAAATTTAAAATAGGCAAAGAACAATTTCTCATTGTCGTTGGCAATCCACCATATAACGATACAACATCTCTTTATAAGAAAAACGAAAAAGGAAAGATCGAGTGCGATGAAGATGTTTACGATAGAGATATGGGAATTGCATTTTTGAAAGCTTACGCCAAGTTAGATGCTGATATTATCTGTATACTACACCCACTGTCTTATCTCATTAAAGAGGCAAACTTCAAAAGGCTTAAAGGTTTTACAAATTCCTACCGTATAAAAGATGGTTATATCTTCTCAAGCAAAGAATTTTTATTTACAAAGGATACTGAATTCCCTGTAGTAATAGCATTATATGAGAAAAACAAAGAAGGAATGAATTATGACTATATTAGAGATTTTGAATTTAAACTGCTAAATAGTAATAAAAGATTTATATTAAGTAATTATGAAACTATAGATGGGTATATACATAAATACCCACCTCGCAAGAATGAACCTAAGCTGTCCTCTATAAACATCTATTACTACACTTTTAGAGATTTGAATTCTACCTTGAGAAATACCACGTTTTTAGATAAAGAACATAGTAATGGAATACCGGTTAATAAAGAAAATTTTTACAAATATGCATATCTTTATTGCCTAAAAAAGTTTGTTTCGAAGATAAAAAAACAAAAAGAAGACTTATTCATTTTTGGTAATATTTCGCCTTTGGTTAATAAAGACTTTGTAGAAAAAAATAAAGAACTCTTTGTCATATATGCTCTAAAAGATCACAAACTTTTTAAGAAATACCTTCAATTAGTAAAGGAACTTTTTGATTTTTATAAAATCAATGATAAAAATATAGATTTACAAAAAATTGAAAAGAAATTAAATAATTATTTTGCTTCCTTGTATAATATATAATTATAATATATAATTATGGTAAACGAAAAGAAAGTTTACAGGGAGAATGGGTTGATTAAATTAGAAGTTTTAGAGAATGAAATTAAGATTATTATCAAAAAGTTAAGTCGAGCTTATCCTTAAAATCTCCTCTACGATCCACTTAAAACTATCTTTAAAATTAAAACTACTTGATGAAAATACATAAGAACCTGAATTTTTAATAACAGGAAACACAACTAAAACATGCTTGCTTTTATAAACAAAATAAATAACTCTGCACTCTCTCCAAGAACCTAAATCTATAAAATTTTTTATTCCTTTATGCTTTCTTAAAGCATCTATCAAACCATCAACATCGTCATTTTCTACGCTTTTCATTTTAGATGCATAACCATCTTTGCTCTTTTCAAAACCAAAACCACCTTCATCAATTTCTTCATTGCTGTATTCAGTTATCGGAATGAGACTATTATTGGTATGATTTTTTGACTTTTTCTCTGGCTCTAATTTTTCTAATCGACCTATATATCTAAAACCTTTATTTGCAAATTCTCTATCTTCTATGCCCGATTTTAATGGGTGATATACATCACTTCCCTTCATATTAATATCATTAACTTTTTTTAATTTAAAATACCTTTTTGAAGATGAAATTGGATGACCTGTCTCACCTTTCCCAGAATACCTGTAAAAAATCTTTATACCAAAATCTATTGGATGTATCCTGTAAGCAATAAATATGTTATTAATATATTCGCCCTCAAAAATATATTCAGTTTCCATGTTAAAAGGAAATTTATAATAAAATTCTATTTCTTTGTTTTCAATAGATTTATGCTCTAATTCTATCTCCTCTGTTTGTGCTTTTTTCATTTTAATTATGTTATGATAAATTAAAATCTCTCCTTGTCTCTTTCTTGCCTCTTCATGACAAGCATACAGATACAGAAGAACGATAGAAAGCTTGGAACTTTCAGGAACATGCTTTTTCAATGAAAGAGTTTTATTATTGCAATCAACCTTATTAATATCAATATAACTATCAAGTTGTTTAAACCCTATTGTAATATTGCTGATAATATCGTCGGGAAAATAAAATGGTATAAGCAGTAGAAAGTCAGGAATTATTATTATGCTATCCTTGTTTTGTGGGAAAATATAAAAATATGGCTTTTTAACAACAAACTTTCCACTGCTCCATTTAGTAATATCTCCATATATAGACTTTGAAATTACATCTTTCTCTTTTCCGCTTAATTCATCATACTTATATGCTCTAAATTTATAAAAATTATGCTTTATATTTACTTCCCGAAACTCCGTATATTTTACTTCATTCTTATATATTTCAGTTCCGATAGGCAATAAACTCAAAGACTTTACAGGTATTTTATGTGCTATTAGATAATTACCACTGCTTTTATCTCTTAATATGACCTTTATAGTAGCATCGCTTACATGACTAAAATTTAAATCTGTATAACCGCAAACTACCAAAGTAGACTTTTTCTGTGCTTGAATGATTTTTTTGTTAGATTCATTGTTAAGAATATTAAAAGCTTCACTATTCATTTTAGCCTACCTTTTGAATAAATAGGTGCAGGAAAGAAAAATTGACTGACTGTTAAATAGCGTAGATATCTAAATAAAAAATTACTATTTATAAATGTTTTGCAATAATTTTTGTATTTTTCGCAATATATTTTGAGTTTTCGCAATAATTTTTGAGTTTTACATCCCCCACCAATAAGTGCAATACGCTAATCGTATGGTGTGGTGCTCTAAATGGCCTACATCTTACAATGTTGTCTTTCAAAACTCCTGCTATGCTGTGTATTTTTGTTACTTCTATTGCTTCTTGGAATGTGAGTGGAGGCAGTATTGATAAAAATCTTCTTGCAAGCATGGTTTTACCCGAGCCCGGCGAGCCAATCATTAGCAGATTATGAAATCCTGCCGCTGCAATTTCAAGAGCCTTTTTGACTGTATACTGCCCTTTTACTTCTGCAAAATCTCCTATATGGTCTAAACTACATTCTAAAACTTCATCAACATCTATCTTTTTAGGCTGTTTTTCTAAATTTCCGTTTAAGAACACCACAATTTCTTTAAGATTAGCAAATCCATAAACATCAAGGCCATTTACGATTGCTGCCTCCTCTTCATTTTCTAATGGAACTATAAATCTTTTAAAGCCAACTTCTTTTAGCTTGATTGCAATCGGTAATACTCCTTTAACACCTCTTAAGTCTCCATTTAAAGCAAGCTCACCAATAAAAGCTGTATCTTTCAAATCGTTCTCGTTAATTATTCCGGAAGATGCTAAAATGCCTATGGATATTGGCAGGTCATACAACGTCCCTATTTTTAATACGTCTGCCGGTGCAAGGTTTACTGTAATTTTTTTAACCGGGAACTTATATCCTATATTTTCTATTGCAGACCTGACTCTTTCTCTGCTTTCCTTTACTGCCGTATCCGGTAGTCCTACAACTGTAAACTGTGGCAGTCCTTGAGAAATATTTACTTCAACATCTACAACATAGCCATTTATTCCATACGTTCCACCACTTTTGACAACAGAAAGCATTCCTTACAAATCCCCTTTTATTTCCATAATTGATTTAATTTTAGCATAACTAATTTAAATGAAGTAAGAAAGTGAGGGGTGAGAGGTGAGAAAGTGAAAAAAGTGATTCTTCGCTGTAGTGCAGAAGACAGATTAGGGGCATAAAAAACGGAGATTCTTTGCTATCGCTCGTAATGACAAAGTAGGAGTATAAAAAAACCAGCATAGTCTTCTCTGTAGCTTCAGAAGAATGTCATTATTCTTTTCTCTATTATCGTGAGGCTGTAAAGTCGAAGGATCGCTTTTTTTAAAAAGAAAAACAGGAGATTCTTCGCTATGCTCAGAATGACACCATTGGTTAGCTTTTGTCAGCAAGCAACAAGCTAAAGGGTCTCATAATTTTATTTTTTTATTTTTTTAATTTTCCTAAACTGATATGACTTATACAAAAAATGATATAATAATAAGTTTTATTTTTAAATTTCACAAGGAGAAAAAATGTTATTAGAAGAGAAAAGAGTACCAAAAGCAGTTAGGGAAGATATTAGGAATATTGCTATTATTGCCCACGTAGACCATGGAAAAACAACGCTTGTTGACGCACTACTTAAACAAAGTGGTACTTTTAGAGAAAATGAAGAAGTAGCGGAAAGAGTTATGGATAATATCGACTTAGAAAGAGAGCGTGGTATCACAATTATGGCAAAAAATACAGCTATAAGATATAAAAACTATAAAATTAACATCGTTGATACTCCGGGGCACGCTGATTTTGGCGGAGAGGTAGAAAGAACATTAAAAATGGTTGATGGTGTAATACTTCTTGTTGATGCATCAGAAGGACCACTTCCTCAGACAAGATTTGTTTTAAGAAAAGCGTTAGAATCTAATCTAACACCTATCGTTGTTATAAACAAAATAGATAGACCGGATGCAAGAATTCAAGAAGTGATAAATGAAGTTTACGATTTATTTATAGATTTAGACGCAACGGAAGAGCAGCTTGAATTTCCAATTCTTTACACGATAGCAAGAGACGGAATCGCAAAAGAAAACCTTGAAGATGATTCAAAAGATTTAAAACCATTGTTTGATAAAATCATAGAATATATACCGGCACCATCTTATGACCCGGACATGGGATTACAATTTCTGATTACATCCTTAGATTATGACAACTTCGTCGGGAGGTTAGCAATTGGAAGAATTTTTAATGGTTCTGTAAAAGTAAATCAACAAGTGTCAGTGGTAAAAAAAGATGGAACAATAATTAAAGGAACTGTAAGAACATTATATACTTACGAAGGACTCAAAAGAGTAGAAACAAAAGAAGCAAAAGCAGGAGATATAGTAGCAATAGCAGGATTGGAAGATATAACCATCGGAGAAACTATAGCTGACGCTGAAAATCCTGTAGGACTTCCTCCAATAACAGTAGAAGAGCCAACAATATCTATGATATTCTCAGTAAACGATTCTCCATTTGCAGGAAGAAGCGGAAAATTTTTAACATCAAGACATTTAAGAGATAGATTGTACAAAGAGACATTAACTAACGTTGCTATAAGAGTATCTGACACAGAAAATCCAGACTCATTCTTAGTAATGGGTAGAGGAGAATTACAGCTATCCATACTGGCTGAAATGATGAGAAGGGAAGGCTATGAGTTTCAAGTATCAAAACCGGAAG
This sequence comes from Sulfurihydrogenibium sp. YO3AOP1, assembly GCF_000020325.1. NCBI lineage: Bacteria > Pseudomonadati > Aquificota > Aquificia > Aquificales > Hydrogenothermaceae > Sulfurihydrogenibium > Sulfurihydrogenibium sp. YO3AOP1. Next base: position 230,034 of record NC_010730.1, on the reverse strand, counting down.
TTATAGTAAAAGAAGAAAATGGTAAAAAATTAGAGCCGGTAGAAAGGGTTTTAATAGATATTCCGGAAGAGTACGTAGGAACAGTTACTCAAAAGCTTGGTTCAAGAAAAGGCAGAATGATAAACATGATTAATCATGGATTTGGAAGGGTAAGGCTTGAATTTATTGTTCCATCAAGAGGACTGATTGGATACAGGTCAGAGTTTAAAACAGATACAAGAGGCGAAGGCTTAATCAACACAATCTTTGAAGGCTGGGAAGAGTGGCAGGGAGAGATTAAAACAAGACAAAACGGAGCATTGATAGCTGATAGAAAAGGTGTAGCAACACCATACGCAATTTTTGGATTACAAGATAGAGGAGTTTTCTTTATAGAACCGGGTACAGAAGTTTACGAAGGCATGATTGTAGGAGAACACAGCAGAGATAATGACCTTGATGTAAACGTAACAAGAGAAAAGAAATTAACTAACATGAGAGCTTCCGGCTCTGATGAAAACATTAAAATCATCCCGGCTAAAAAGATGGACTTTGAAAGAGCCATGGAATGGATTAATGAAGATGAGCTTATAGAAGTAACGCCGGATGCTATAAGAATAAGAAAGAAAATTTTAGAAGCAAACAAAAGAAAGTGAATCAAGAAATTCTAATAAAAGAAGATGAAGATATCTCACCTTTTATTAGAGGAAAGATAAAAATCATTCAAAAAAGGGAAGGCTATAGGTTTAATATTGATAGCCTTCTTCTTGTTGATTTTTTAAACATCAAATCATCCGGAAAAATCATAGATATAGGAACGGGAAGCGGTATCATACCAATTCTAATTAGTCTTAAATATAAAAATCTTAAACTTTATGCTTTAGAAGTTCAGGAAGATTTATTTGATATTGCCAAAAGAAATTTTCAAATTAACAACGTCCATGTTCAAATAGCACTCGGAAATGTTAAGGATGTAAAAAAGATTTATAATCATCAGTATTTTGATTATGTAGTAATTAATCCACCGTATTTTAAAGAGGGTAATTATAAAAATATTCAAGAAAAGATAGCAAGAAGCGAAGCTTTAGCTAAGCTGGAAGATTTTATCTATGGAAGCTGGTATCTTCTTAAAAATAAAGGAAAGCTTCATCTTATAAACATTACAGAAAGATTTTCAGAAACCGTATCGCTTTTAAAAAAATATAATATTCAGCCAAAACGTTACAGATTTGTTCATCCATCAATCAATGAAAAAGCTACCCATTTTTTAGTAGAAGCATCTAAAAATTCAAAAGAAGGTGGAGAAATTGTAGAAGCACCTTTAATTATCTATGAAAATCCCAAAGAAAAAAAATATACTGATTATGTTTGGAATTTATTAGAAAATGGATTTTAAAGCTAAATGAGAAAGTGAGACGTGAAAAGTTGATAAAATTTATATGAAGATGTTCTAAATTTTTTAAACTGTAGAGTGTATATGTAGATATAACTTTAACTTTATCCGACATCCTAAGGACTTTGGTCCGAAGGATCTCCTCTTTTAAAAAATGAGAGGCAATAGGAAAAAAGTAGGAGATTCTTCGCTCACGCTCAGAATGAAGCTATAGAGAGGCAAAAGAGGATATTCTTAATCGGCTGCAGAATGACAACTTTACTTTCTCTTCCACTTTTCCACTTTATTTTTCATCCTAAGGACGTAAGTCCGAAGGATCTCTTTTTTAAATTCTATTAAAAACCACTAATTTATCTCCCAAGGTATTTTCTCTTTAAACTTTATAATAAAATTTGTAAATGTCTCAACTAAGTTCGTTTTTTTTCAGCAAAACCTTTATATCTCTAAACTTATGCTAAAATATAACCTACATTTTTTAAAAAGGAGGGTTCAATTTGGAATATCACATCAAGGATATTAATCTTGCAGATAAAGGTCTTTTGAGAATACAATGGGCTGAAAAAGATATGCCTGTTTTAAGACAGATCAGAGAAAGATTTTCAAAAGATAAGCCTTTAAAAGGTTTAACGATAGGAGCTTGTCTGCACGTTACAACGGAAACAGCAAACTTGATGATAACATTAAAAGAAGGTGGAGCAAATGTTTATCTAACAGCATCTAACCCACTTTCTACACAAGATGACGTAGCAGCAGCACTTGTAAAATACTTTGAAATACCAGTTTTTGCAATACATGGAGAAGATAGAGACACATATTACAGCCATTTAAACGCGGTTCTTGACAGAAAACCAAACATAACCATGGACGATGGAGCCGATTTAATATCACTGCTACATAAAGAAAGGCAAGATTTAATTGAGAATGTATACGGTGGTACAGAAGAAACCACAACCGGAGTAATCAGATTAAAAGCTATGGCAAAAGATGGAGTGTTAAGGTTTCCGGTTATTGCTGTAAATGATGCATACACAAAACATCTTTTTGATAACAGATATGGAACAGGACAATCAACGATAGATGGAATTTTAAGAGCAACAAACAGGCTTATAGCCGGGTCAAAATTTGTTGTTGCTGGTTATGGATGGTGTGGTAAAGGCGTTGCAATGAGAGCAAGAGGAATGGGTGCAGATGTAATCGTAACAGAAGTTGACCCACTAAAAGCTCTTGAAGCAGTAATGGATGGCTATAGAGTTATGCCAATGGAAGAAGCAGCAAAAATTGGAGACTTTTTTGTAACTGTAACAGGAAATATAAATGTAATAGATAAGCATCATTTAGAAGTTATGAAAGATGGAGCTATTGTAAGTAATTCTGGACACTTTGATGTTGAAATAAACTTGAAAGCACTTGAAGAAATGGCAGTTGCAATAAGAGAAATAAGAGATAATGTTAAAGAATACACCCTAAAAGATGGAAGAAACCTGTATGTATTGGCTGAAGGAAGACTTGTAAACCTTGCAGCAGCAGAAGGACATCCAGCACAAGTAATGGATATGTCTTTTGCAAACCAGGCTTTATCTGCTGAATATGTCTATAAAAATGCAGATAAACTTGAAAAAACAGTATACAAAGTTCCTGATGAGCTGGATTTTGAAGTTGCAAGATTAAAACTAAGTGCAATGGGAATAAAAATAGATACACTTACAGAAGAACAAAGAGAGTATTTATCAAGCTGGCAACATGGTACATAAAAAACTATTCAAGGAGGCAGACATGACAAGAGAAGAAGCAATCAAAAAATTATTAGAGACAGATGAAGAATTTAAGCAAATGTATGAAGAGCATCAAGAATTAGAATGGAAAGTTCAAAAGCTTGAAAAACATTTTCCACCAGACCCAGAAATTGAAGCTGAAGAAGAAAGATTAAAAAGAAGAAAGCTTTTCTTAAAAGATATGATGGAATTAAAAATTAAAGAATTCTTATCAAAAACTCAAGGATAACACTCACACAACGGCAAGCCTTAGAGCTTGCCACTTTCATAAATTTAATCTCAAGGTATAATCACATAGATTTTGTCCTATATTTCAGGTGAGGAATTAGGTAAAAGTTGGAAATTCTTCGCCGACTGCATAATGATAACTTTACTTTCGTAAGGGCGATTCATGAATAACTCCTACACTTACCCTGTCATCCTGAGGCCATAAGACCGAAGGATCTCATTTTTAAATTCTATTAAAAACCACTAATTTATCACCCAAGGTATATAAAAACATAGACTTTACCTATTAATCCATTTGATAGGTAATTTACGAATTATTTTGTACTGAAGTTCATGAACTGTATAGTATTTGCCAATTTGTTCAAATCTCTCAGCTTGGAATCTTTAATAAAAAAGGGAAGTTAGCCGGTGGCCAACTTCCAAAATTCTTGCAGGAGGTGGGTCTTGAAGAAAAAGTGCAGCAGGAGCTATAAGTGATATTAAAAATTTATGCCAATTTTCTATTATGTAAATACAAACACTTTTATATTTTACTGTCCAAAAAAGAACAAATGACTGTCCGATTTGGAACAAGAGAGGTGAAATTTGAAGCTATTGTCTAAAAAATTTATAAAATACATGAGTAAAGCCAGTTATAAATACTATCTAAAAAATAGTTTTAGCTATTGTTATTCTTAGCTTTAATAATTGAGCATAGCCGTTGTGAGAATTGTTAATTTATCGCTTTTTTACTCAATCTTATTGCTAATTAGAACACCATCTCTTAAAGGAATTAAAACACTAAAAAACTCTTTATTTTTAAACATATGCTCATTAAATTCTTTAATTTTTGCTGTTTTTTCATCTGGATTATCCTGTGCAACTTTGCCATACCATAGCGTATTGTCAGCGATAACTAAACTACCAACTTTAAGATTGTCTTTTAATGTTAAAATAGCTTCAAGATATTTAGTTTTTTCTAAATCCAGAAATAAAATATCAATATCTTTATACTCTTTTGCTATCTCAATAGCATTTCCTACTCTAAACTCTGTTTTATCTAACAAACCAAATCTTTCAAAATACGATTTTGCCATAGATAGGTTTCTTTCTTGATAGTCTGTTAATACAACCTTTCCGCCATTCATAGCTTTTGCAAAGTAATAAGCAGAATATCCATAACCAGAACCAAGCTCTACGACTAATTTTGGATTTTTTAACTTTGTAATTAGATAAATTAGTCTTCCAACTGTTCTATCAATGATAGGGAAGTCATTTTTATGAGCATAGTCTTCCATTTCTTTTAAGATTTCTTCATCTTCAATGAAGGCAATTCTGTTTAACTGTTCTATGTAAGCTTCTACTTGCGGATTTAGTATATTCATAGGCTAAATTTTAGCATATCTTATAAGATGCTATAATATTTTTAATCATATTTTTGGAGTAAAGATGGTTATATTCTCAACAGGTTTTAACTATAAAACAGCGCCGGTAGAGATTAGAGAGAAGTTAGCCATAACAGAAAACAATTACGGCTTAATTCTTGAAAAATTAAATTCTATTGAAGATATATATGAAATCTGCGTAATTTCTACTTGTAACAGAGTTGAGCTTTACGGAGTATCTAACGATAATATAGAAAAAGTAAAAGAAGAGATTTTAAGAATTCTATCTCAGTATTCTACTGTTCCTGTCAATACTTTAAAAGATTATTTATTTTTCTATACAAACAAAGAAGCAATCAGACATATATTTAGAGTTTCTTCAAGCTTAGATTCTATGGTGATAGGCGAACCACAGATTGTTTGTCAATTTAAAGATTCGTTTACAAAAGCAAAAGAGTATAAAGCCGTCCGTCATATTCTTACAAGATTATTTGATAAAGCTTTAAACGTATCAAAAAAAATCAGAACTTCTACCGGTATATCAAGAAGGGCTGTATCTATAAGCTATGCAGCTGTTTTGCTTGCAAAGAAGATTTTTGGAGATTTGAAAGATAAAAATGTGCTTATAATTGGTGCTGGCGAGATGGCTGAGCTTGCAGCTAAGCACCTTCATTCTCTAAATGTAAAACATATTTTTGTGTCAAACAGAACATTTGAAAAAGCTGTTGAACTTGCAGACAAATTCAGCGGAAGTGCAATTAGATTTGAAAAAATTCAAGAATTTTTACCGGAGGCAGATATTATAATCGTTTCAACAGGTGCAAAAGAACCAATTCTAAAAAAAGAAGATGTTAAAAGAGCAATAAAAAGCAGAAAAGACCCACTTTTTATAATAGATATCTCTGTTCCAAGAAACGTTGAAGAGAGTGTTAACGAGCTTGAAGGTGTTTATTTATACAACATTGACGATTTAAAACAGGTAGTAAATTCAAACTTAGAAGAAAGAAAAATAGAAGCTCAAAGAGCCGAATTTATAATCGACGAAGAAGTAGAGAAGTTTGTCAAATGGTTAAATGCTCTAAAAGTTAGTCCTATTATTTCAAGTGTTAGAGATTATGCAGATAAGCTTAGACAACAGCAGTTGGAAAAATTGTTTAAACAAATGCCTTATCTAAATGAAAAAGAAAGAGAAACCATTGATTTGGCAATGAGGTCTTTGATAAACAAACTACTTCACAGACCAACTATGTATATCAAAGATAAAGCTGCAAAAGAAGGAAATACAGAAGTAGTAAAAATTTTTGAAGATATGTTTAGCTCAAAATGGGATTTCAGAAAAAAAGGCAAGAATTTAGAGGAGATAGAAGATATTGTTAGAGAAGAGCAGTAGAATCTTCTTGTTAGGCTTGATTTTTCTTGTCATTTCTTACATTTTTAATCAAATTAACGACTATATAGAAAGAGAAAATCTAAATAGATTAAGATATACAAATAACACAATAGAAAATTTTATATACATATCTAAGTCAGATAAAGAGTATAAACTGACAGGGCAAAAGATGGTAAAGGTTAAGGAAAACGTTCATATAGAAAAGCCGTATTTAATTTATAAAAGCGATGATAGGTCTTTTGATTTAACAGGAGATTTAGCAACATATTACGGACAGCAAAAAATAATTGATATTTATAATAATGTAAAAGTTATATCTAAGAATCTTCAACTTACGACCGATAAATTATTTATAGATACAGAAAGAAAGATTGCGTACAACTATAGTCAAAATTATATTAATTCTGAAAAAATGCAAACCGTAGGAAAGAATTTGTTTTTTAATTTTGAAGAAGAAAACATAAGATTACAAAATGTTAAAACAACAGTGAGAGGAAAAGATGCATGATATAAATTTTTTAATTAACAAAGAATCCCCTACTTTCCTTGAATTTTTTGCCAGCCGTATTTATAAATTAGCGTTTTTTATTATTTTATTTTTTGTGTTGGTTGCATACAGTCAAGAAAAAAAAGAAACGAATAAAAAAGAGCCGGTGGTAATAACAGCTGATAAGTTGGAATACTTTAACAAAGATAAAATAGCTATATACACAGGAAAAGTTGAAGCTATAAAGGGAAATATTAAATTAAATGCAGATATGATGAAAATATTTTTAGACGATAAAGGTGATGTCTCTAAAATAATAGCTACCGGTAATGTTTATTTTGAGCAAGAAAACAAATGGGGTAAAGGTAAAGAAGCAGAATACTATAAAGATAAAAATTTGATAATTCTTAGAAATAATGCAGAAGTTCATCAAGATAAAAACGTTGTAGAAGGTGATGAAATTTACTATTACATAGATGAGGAAAAAGCTATAGCAACTTCAAAAACTAAGAGAGTAAGAAGTATAATCTTTCCAAAGGAAAAACAAGAGTAAATGAGTTATTTAGATTTTTTTGGTTTAAAAGAAGATCCATTTAAAATAACACCCGACCCAAGTTTTTTCTACGAATCTTTAACTCATAGAACTGCCAAAAATTTATTAAAATACGTTGTTGAAAATGGAGAAGGTTTTTGTGTAATCGTTGGAGAACCTGGAACAGGAAAAACTACCATTTTGAGAAAATTCTTATCCGACCTACCAGATAAATATATTTATGCATTGATTTTAAATCCAAACCTTCAACCAGAAGAGTTTTTAAAGACATTGATGGATGAGTTTTCTCTGGAATATGATAAGGATATTTCCAAAGATAAAATATTAAAAATATTGAAATTATTTTTACTTGAAAATATTAAAAAAGGCATAAAAACATTAATCATAATAGATGAAGCACAGCTTATGCCAGTAGAAACATTAGAAGAGTTAAGATTGCTATCTAATTTAGAAACTGAAAAAGAGAAATTAATTCAAATTATTTTAGTAGGTCAGCCAGAGTTAGAAGAAAAATTAAAGCTTCCTAAACTTAGACAGTTAGACCATCGAATTACAAATAAAATGTTCCTAAATTTTTTAAACTTAAAAGAAGTTGAAAAATACGTTATGCATCGTTTAAAAATAGCAAATGGTGAGAATATAAATATTGACCCAAAAGTTTTTGAAGAATTATATAAAAATACTGAAGGAATCCCAAGATTAATAAATTCAGTTATGTCAAAAGCTTTAATGTCTGCATATTTGGAAAATAGCCAAGTAATAAAACCTCACCATATAAGATCTGCATTGAAATCTCTTTTGAAAGAGGAAAAAGGAGAAAAAAAATATTTAAAAACTATAATCTTATTAGTCATCCCAGCATTTATCTTAATTTTAATATATCTTGTCTTAAGATTTTTAGGAGGATAATCTATGAATAGATTTGATATGGCAGCGTTTACATGGGATGAAAAACCTGCAAGAGTCAATATAGCAAAAAATGTAGCTGAAAAAATAAAAGAGTTGGTTCCATTAAATCAAAACATGAAAGTCTTAGACTTTGGATGTGGAACCGGATTATTGTCCTTTTTCTTACAGCCTTATGTTGGAGAGATTACAGGAATTGATACATCAAAAGGAATGATAGAGGTTTTTGATAAAAAAATTAAAGAAAATCAAATCGAAAATATGAAATGTCTCAATTTAGACATTTATACAGATAAACTATCAGAAAAGTACGACTTAATCGTTAGCTCTATGGTTTTTCATCATATAAAGGATATAAGTCAGATATTAAAAATTCTTTACGATTATCTAAATGAAGATGGTTATATTGCGATTGCTGACCTTGTTAAAGAAGATGGCAGCTTTCATGATGACAATGAAGGGGTTGAACATTTTGGGTTTGAAATACAAGAGATGGAAAATAAACTTAAAGAAGCCGGATTTAAAGAAATCAAGTCTGAAATAGCGCATATAGTTAAAAAACAAAGAGAGAGCATGGAAAGAGAGTATCCAATTTTTTTAGTTGTAGGAAGAAAGTAATGGATTTAGCCCAGCTTAAAAAGATTGTAAATGGTGAGTTTTTAAATCTTAAAGAAAATAAAAAAATAAATAGATTTGAGATCGACAGCAGGAGAGTAAAAGAAGGGGATTTTTTTATACCGCTTAAAGGTCAAAATGCAGATGGTCACCAATATATAGAAGATGCAATTGAAAAAGGAGCGGTTGGCTATTTTTCTGAAAAGCCTTTAAATTTTAAAAACGGAATCTTGGTTAAAGATACCTATCAAGCATTGGTAGAAGTTGGAAAACATAAAAGAAATCAAGTTAAAGCAGTCATTGGCATTACAGGGACAAGCGGAAAAACATCAACAAAAGAACTTATGAATTTTGTATTATCTAATCTTGCAAGCACCTATGCAACACAAGGAAACTATAACAACGAAATCGGCGTTCCTTTAACTCTTGCCAACATTCCAGAAAACATAGATTTAACAATCATTGAAATGGGAGCTGGAAAGGTAGGAGATATTGATTACCTTGGCAAGATGGTAAATCAAGATATTAGTGTTTTAGTATCCGTAGGACATGGACATGTTGGAAAGTTTGGCTCTTTTGAAAACGTTATAAAAGGAAAAGGAGAGATATTCAATTGCGGAGATTATTCAGTGTTGCCATCTGAATTAAAAAAGTTCTACAATCCAAAAAATCCAATAACATACGGAGAAGATGGAGATATTGAGATAAGAGATATAAAGATTGTCAAAGATGGGACAGTTGGAGTTATTAAATATAAAAATGATAAAATAGAGCTAAAAATACCGGTTTATAATATTGGCGTATTTAAAAATATTGGAGCGGTTGCCGGTGTCTTGTACCATTTTGGTTATGATCCAATAAAAAATCTTGAAGTTTTAAAAGATTTTAAATCTTCTTCCGGAAGAGGAGAAATCATAAATATTGGTAATTTTACAATCATTGATGACTCTTACAATGCAAATCCTTTATCTGTAAAAAATGCAATTGATATTTTAAACAGCATGGAAGGTTTTAAAATTTTCGTTTTGGGAGATATGCTTGAGCTTGGGGATTATTCTCAGGAGCTTCATAGAGAGATTGGAAAGTTTTTAAATGTTTCTTATATTGATTACATAATGCTTTATGGCAATGAAACAAAGTATGTTTTTGAAGAGATTGATGATAAGTCAAGGGTTAAACATTTTGATAACAAAGATGGCATAGTAGAGGATATTTTGAAATTTTCTAATTATCAGCCAGTTGTTTTGGTTAAAGGTTCTCGTGGCATGAAAATGGAAGATGTGATTTTAAAGCTTAGAATTATGCTAAAATAGATTCTGAAAAAATTCCAGGAGGAATATTTATGAGAGTAGCTATTAATGGGTTTGGAAGAATTGGAAGAAACTTTTTTAGAATTGTAAACGGCGTTAAAGGTATTGAAATTGTAGCTATCAACGACATAACAGATACTAAAACATTGGCACATCTTTTAAAATACGACTCAGTTCACGGAATATACGATGCTGATATAAAAGCTACAGAAGACTCTATTATTGTAAACGGAAAAGAAATAAAAATAACAGCTATAAAAGACCCTGCACAACTTCCATGGAAAGATTTAAACGTTGATATAGTCATAGAATCAACAGGGTTGTTTACAAAAAGAGAGGATGCGCAAAAGCATCTTGAAGCAGGAGCTAAAAAAGTTATTATCTCTGCACCGGCTAAAAATCCAGACATTACAATAGTTCTTGGAGTTAACCAAGAAGCTTATGACCCGGCAAATCACAACATTATTTCAAATGCATCTTGTACAACAAACGCACTTGCACCGGTAGTAAAAGTGTTGCAAAAAGAGTTTGGCATAAAGTATGGTTATATGGTAACAACCCACGCATACACAAACGACCAAAGAATATTAGACTTACCACATAAAGATTTAAGAAGAGCAAGAGCGGCGGCAGTAAATATTGTTCCAACAACAACAGGGGCAGCAAAAGCACTTGGAGAAGTTATCCCAGAAGTTAAAGGAAAGTTAGATGGTACAGCAAGAAGAGTTCCTGTTGCTGATGGTTCTTTAATAGATTTAACGGTTGTGGTAGAAAAAGAAACAACTGTAGAAGAAGTTAATGCTGCGATGAAAAAATACGCAGAAGGTGAAATGAAAGGAATTCTTGCATACTGCGAAGATCCAGTAGTATCATCTGATATTGTTGGAAATCCGGCATCTTCTATTTTTGACTCATTACTAACGCAAGTGATCGGTGGAAATCTTGTTCATGCGGCATCTTGGTATGATAATGAATATGGATATTCTACAAGATTAAAAGACCTTGTATTGTTCGTAGGCAGTAAACAATGATATTGATGATAGATAACTACGACTCATTTACATATAACATTGTCCAATATTTCTATGACCTTGGCCAAGAAGTCGTAGTTAAAAGAAATGATGAGATAACGATTGAAGATATTAAAAATATGGAAGGAATTGATGCGATTGTAATATCACCCGGTCCCTGCACTCCAACAGAGGCGGGGATCTCTGTTGATGTTATAAAAAACTTTAAAGGAATCTATCCTATTCTTGGTGTTTGCTTGGGACATCAATCGATTGGGCAGGCTTTCGGGGCCAAGATAGTGAAAGCTAAATGCTTAATGCATGGCAAAACATCAAAAATCTATCATAATGAAAAAGGCTTGTTTGAAGGAATACCAAACCCTTTTAATGCTGTAAGATATCATTCCTTAGTCATTGATGAATCGACTCTGCCGGAGGATATAGAGATAACTGCACGGTCTGATGATGATGAAATAATGGCAATAGAACATAAAAAATATCCAATATGGGGCGTTCAGTTTCATCCAGAGTCTATATTGACAGAGTACGGTCATAAACTTCTTGAAAACTTTTTAAAAATGAGTAAAAAAGAGGATATAAAAGAAAACTTAACAACTTAAATATCAAAAAACAAGAAAGACTGTTCCAAAAACCAACACTGTCATTCTGAGCGTAAGCGAAGAATCTCGTTTTCTCTCTTTTTAAAAGAGTAGATCTTTCAGCCTTTGGCTTCAGGATGACACGGAAAGGGAAGCTTAAAAAAATTTGGAACACTCTCCCTATAAATCAGACAATAATTTTCCACCCTTTGCCCAGTTTTCTCTGTCTACTTCTGTAATTACTATATAAGTAGATTGTGGTGGTTTGTTTGCAACCTCTTCTAATACTTTTGTAATACCTTCTACGATTTTTTCTTTTTGTTCTTTTGTTAGTCTTCCAGTTACCTTAACTTCAACGTATGGCATTTTTACTCCTCCAACTGATGCTGTTTTATTTTTCTATACAAAGACGATAAATCAATATCAAGAGCCTTTGCAACTTCTTTTAAATTTTTATTGTATACTTCCAAGGCTTTTTTAATCATCTCTCTTTCAAGTTCTTCTTTTGCATCTTTCAAAGGTCTTATTGTAATTGGAATGCTTTTTTCTTCATGGGCAGTAGTTTTACCAAACATGTTTGGGGGTAGGTCTTTGTTATAAACATAATCACCACTGTTAAAAATAACAATTCTTTCCATTAGATTTTTTAGCTCTCTTACATTTCCGGGCCAAGAATAGTTTAAAAAAGTTCTTTTTACTTCATCAGTCAGTATTGGTGGTTCTACTTTATTTTCTATTGAAAATTTCTTTATAAAGTACTCTGCAAGTAAGATTATATCTTCTCCTCTTTCTCTCAGTGGTGGTACGGTTAATGGAATTACTGATAGTCTAAAAGCTAAGTCCTGTCTGAAAGTGCCTTTTTCTACTTCTTTTTGTATATCTTTGTTTGTTGCTGAGATTACTCTTAAATCAACCTTTATTTTCGTATTACTTCCAAGTCTTGAAAATTCTTTTTCTTCTAAAACTCTTAAAAGCTTGGCTTGGGCAGATAGGCTCATATCTGCCACTTCATCTAAAAATAACGTTCCTTTGTCTGCAAGCTCTAACTTCCCTATCTTTCTTGTGAAAGCATTAGTAAACGCTCCTTTTTCGTATCCAAAAAATTCTGCTTCAAAAAGCTCGTCAGGTATTGCAGCACAGTTTATATCTACAAATGGATAATCTTTTCTGCTAGATTGATAATGAATGGATTTTGCTACAAGTTCTTTACCGGTTCCGTTTTCTCCAAGAATCATTACCCATGCATTTGTTTTTGCTACTTTTTCTATCTGTTTTTTCAATTGAACTATCTTTTCACTATTTCCGATGATTTCAATCTGACTTTCTTCTTTTTCTTTATAGAATTGAAGGCTTTGTCTCAATTTTATTTCTTTTTCTATTTTTTCTATTACTGCAAAAATCGTGTCTGTAGATAGCGGTTTTTCTAAAAAGTCGAAAGCACCTTCCTTTATTGCTTGAACGGCTATAGGTATGTTTGCATGACCGGAAATCATAACTATAAAGCTGTTTGGCTGATGCTCTTTTATAAAAGAAATCAAAGATATACCGTCTCCATCAGGTAGCCATACATCTAAGAATATCAAATCAAAAACTTCTTTTTTTATTAAATCCTTTGCAGATGTCAAACTTCCGGCAACGCTTACAGAATGACCTTCATCGCTGAGAATATCTTTAATCAAACTTTGAATATTTTTTTCATCATCTACAACCAAAATATTTAACATTTTTCGCACCTTACAACCCTTTTTGAGATACCACACATGATTTCGTATGAAATAGTTCCTACAATGTTAGCAATATCTCCAAAGGTTATTCTTTTATTGCCACTTTCTCCAACTATCACAACCTCATTACCAATATTTATATTCTCAATTTCAGAAACATCAACTATTGTCATATCCATTGTTATTTTACCAAGAATTGGAGCTTCTTTACCATTTACTAAAAAAAACCATCTATTGGATAAACTTCTTGGAAGACCATCTGCATAACCAAATGGTACTATGGCAACCTTCATAGGTTTTTTGGCTACAAAGCTTCCATTATAAGAAACTCTATCCCCTGATTTTACATCTTTAATAGAAATAATTTTAGATTTTACACTCATTACTTGTTTTAGCTCTATCGGATAACTTTCAAAAGGCTTTTCCCCATACATAGCAAGACCAACCCTTATAACATTGCAAAAATCACACTCATAAACAACGCCGGCTGAGTTTTGAACGTGTATGTATTTTGGCTTAACATCAAGAAGATTTAAAATCTCTTTAAACTCTTTAATCTGATTTATTGTATACTCTCTATCAGTATCAGCACTTGATAGATGAGTTAGTACTCCTTCTATCTCAAACTCTTTTAAAAGTGGTTTTATTTTATCCACATTCTCTAAATAAAACCCAAGCCTTCTCATTCCAGTATCAAATTTTAGATGTATTTTTCTATTTTTTAGCTTTCTTGCGATTTCCAACTGGTTAAAGTCTGAAATCACGGGAATTAAGTTGTACTGATTTAAAATCTCAATCTCTTCTTTTAAAACCCCGCCAAGAATAAGAATATTTTTAAAAATTCCATTTTCTCTTAATTCTTTCCCTTCTAAAGGAGTAGCAACGCAGAAAGATTCTATAAAATCTAATTCTTGTAGATATTTAGATACCAAAACCGCATTATGACCGTACGCATCTGCTTTTACCACTGCAAAAATTTTTTTCTTTGAAAAAGAGTATAAATTTTTTACATTATGCTTTAAATTTTCTAAATTTATTTCAGCAAAACTTCTATAAAAGCTAATCTTAAACCCTCCATAAAATTGTGATATTATAGTTTAACAAAAACTTAGAATAAAATGTAGGGATGGGTTAAAAATGCCTGAGAGAAAACCAGTTGTAGAAGGTTATCAGAAAGCCGTAGAAAAATTATCTGGTGTTGATATAAATGCAATAGTTTTTTTGCTTTTTATAATTTTAATTATTATTCTCGCTGTTTTATTTTTAAATAGTTTAAGTAAAAAACTTAAAGCGAAATACCATTATTCAGAATTTGTAAAATATGCTAAAGAGAAAGAGTTGAGCGATGAGCAAGTATCTATTCTTTGGGATTATTCTAAAAAGATGGGTAGAGACCCATTTTTAGCTTTAGAGTTTAAATCACCATTTGAGAAAGTTGTTGACCTTTATATAAAGGATAATCCAAATTTTAATGAAAATTTAATCAAAGATATGAGAGAAAAGCTTGGATTTGATGTCGTACCATCTTTTGTTCCAATCACTGTCACAAAAGATATTGATCTTTTCCAAGGAGGAAGGATTAAATTAGAAGATGGAAGAAGTTTTAATGTTGTCTTATATGACAAAGATGAATTATATATGTACTGGGCAATAACTGATAAAAATGTACCGAATTTAAATGTTGGTGATAAGGTAAAAATATCTTTTATAAGAAAATCAGATGGTGCTTATGTTGTTGAGGGGCAAATAGAGGATATCTTGAAAGAAAGTGGAAATGTTATATTAAAATTTCCTCACACATTTGAAATTCTAAGAATACAAAGAAGAGAATATCCGAGAATAGATACAGATATAGAAGCTGTATTAGGTAAAAAAATAAAGGAAGATGATAAAGAAATCATAAAGTGGCATATTGGTAGAATTCTTGATATAAGCCCATCTGGTGCAAGATTTTGCGTAAGTGTAGAAGAAAAAAATACATTAAACCTACGAATTGGGGATGAAATTATATTAACATTTACATTAGAGGAAAAAGATTTTCAGTTGACAGGTGATGTTGTAAATGTTTATGAAAAGCAAAAGATTATTTGTTACGGTATTAAATTTAAAGAAATTAAAGAAAGTATCCAAAAGGATATATTTAGTTATATAAGAAAAGAGCAGCAAAAAATGTTGAGCTTATATAAAAAACAATCTTGAAATTATATATTTTTTTCATATTATATTGATTTATTTTAAAGGAGGTTTCTTAAATGGATTTAGAAAAAATAAAAAAACAACTCTTAGAAAAAAGAGAGCAGATATTAAAATCTATGGAAGAAGCATTAAAAAATGATTTAAATGAAAAGACCGGTGTTGGTGATGATGCGGATAACGTAACAGAAGAGCTTAGTAGAGAAACGTTTTATAGATTAAACCAAGCAGATAGAGAAACTTTATTTTTAATAGACTTGGCTTTAAGAAAAATAGAAAACGGAACATATGGAATATGTGAAGAATGCGGTGCAGTTATTGGAGAAAAAAGACTTGAAGCAATTCCATGGGTAAGACTCTGCATTGATTGTAGCCAAAATGAAGAAATTGTTAGAGCTTTCCAACAAAAGAACGAAGAAGAGATGCTATATAACATCATACCTCCTGCTCTTGGTGGAGAGGAGGAAGAAAACAAAACTGTACCTTCTGAGTAATTAAATGAATAAGAAGGTTTTAACGTTTTTAGGCATTTCTTTTGTTATTATAGTTTTGGATTTAACAACTAAAAGCTTAGCAGAAAAGTATTTAGCAGATAAGGCTATTGAGATTATACCCGGACTTTTTAATCTGGTTTTGGTTTGGAATAAAGGTGCTGCTTTTGGAATGTTAGCAGAAGCTCCGGAGACTATAAGAAAATTAATGCTTGTAGGCTCTTCTATCATTGCTGCGGTAATCACTGCTGGATATGTTTTTAAGTCAAATGCAAAGCTATCTAATTTAGAGGTCTTAAGTTTAGCTTTAATCTGCGGTGGGTCTGTTGGAAATCTTTATGATAGGTTTATGCTGGGTCAGGTAAGGGATTTTTTAGATTTTTATATAAACGACCATCACTGGCCAGCGTTCAATGTAGCAGATGCTTCTATTACGATAGGTATAGCTTTATTTATTGGGTATGAGCTTTTTTGGAAGAAAAGAAGAATTACGAATTAGAAATATATAATACCTTGGATGAGAAATTAGGAGTTTTCATAGAATTTAAAATGAGATTCTTCGGACCAAAGTCCTCGGAATGACGAGGAGCTTCCGAATGATGTCATTCTGAGCGAAGCGAAGAATCTCCTACTTCCTTAATTTTTAAAATAGGAGATCCTTCGGCCTTCGGCCTCAGGTTGACAGAGAACGTTCTAATGGTGTCATTCTGCAGCCGCCAAAAAGAATCTCTTACTTTTACCCAATTTCTCATCCGACGTGTATAATATATAATAAGAATATTAGAATAACTTAAAGAGGTTTTAAAATTGATAGGATATTTAGTTAAAAAAATCTTTGGAACAAAAAACGAAAGAGAGATCAAAAGATTAAGAGAAATCGTAAATAAGATAAATAAGTTAGAGCCCGAGCTTGATGTTTTAAGTAATAAAGAGCTTATAGAAGAAAGTAATAAATTAAAAGAAAAAATTAGAGGTAACCCGCACCTTTCTGAGGCAATTACACAAGGAGAAATCATTGAAGAGCTTCCTTTAGCCTTTGCTATTGCCAGAGAAGCGTCAAAAAGGACTCTTGGGCTTAGACCTTTTGATGTTCAGCTTATCGGTGCTTTGGCTTTACATAAAGGTATGATTGCAGAAATGAAAACCGGTGAAGGTAAAACGCTTGTTGCAGCAATTGCAATCTATCTTAATGCTCTTACCGGAAAAGGTGTTCATCTTGTAACGGTTAACGATTATCTTGCAAAGAGAGATGCAACTCAAATGGGTTCTATCTATAAATTTTTAGGCTTATCTGTTGGAGTAATAAATACAAACAATGTTTCTTATCTTATCCAGTGGGCTGATGAAGAAAAATTCAAAAAAGCAGTAGAGCTTGATAAAAGAGTTTGGGAAAAAGGATTTTTTGGAGAGCTTTTACCACCAGAAAAGTATGATGTAGAAGCAAAAAAAGATTATTTCACTGTTGCTGTAGATTCAGACAGAAGATCGGCTTACGAAGCAGATATTACATACGGAACAAATAATGAGTTTGGATTTGATTATCTTAGAGACAATATGGTATTTTCAAAAGACCAAATGGTACAGGTAAAAGGACATCACTATGCTATCATAGACGAAGTAGACTCTATTTTAATAGACGAAGCAAGAACACCGCTTATCATTTCCGGACCATCTGGTGAAGATGTTTCTATCTATTACATGACAGATGCATTTGTTAAAACACTTACAAAAGATGAAGATTTTATCGTAGATGAGAAAAATAAAAATGCAGTTTTAACAGAAAAAGGCGTAGAAAAAGCAGAGAAATATTTTAACCTTGAAAACCTGTATGACCCAAAAAATATAGAAATCCTGCACGCAATAAATCAGTCTTTAAGAGCTAACTACCTTTATCATAGAGACAGGGATTATGTTGTAAAAGATGGAGAAGTTGTAATCGTTGACGAGTTTACCGGTAGACTTATGCCCGGCAGAAGATGGTCTGATGGATTACATCAAGCAATTGAAGCAAAAGAAGGTGTAAAAATCCAAGCAGAAAACCAAACCTTGGCATCTATTACGTTCCAAAACTATTTTAGAATGTATAAAAAACTTGCCGGTATGACGGGTACGGCAGAAACAGAAGCCTTAGAGTTTAAAGAGATTTACAACCTTGATGTGCTTGTAATACCAACAAACAAACCTGTAAAAAGAGTTGACCATCCAGACCTTGTATATAAAACCAAAAAAGAAAAATTCAATCAAGTAGTTGAAGAGATAGAAAGACTACATAAACAAGGAAGACCTGTTCTTGTCGGAACTGTTTCTGTAGAAACTTCTGAATTTTTATCAGGACTTTTGGAAAAGAAGGGCATTCCACACAACGTATTAAACGCAAAAAATCACGAAAGAGAAGCAGAAATTATAGCTCAGGCTGGAAGATTAGGAGCTGTAACAATATCTACAAACATGGCAGGTAGAGGAACAGATATTTTACTTGGTGGAAACCC
This sequence comes from Sulfurihydrogenibium sp. YO3AOP1, assembly GCF_000020325.1. Taxonomy (NCBI): domain Bacteria; kingdom Pseudomonadati; phylum Aquificota; class Aquificia; order Aquificales; family Hydrogenothermaceae; genus Sulfurihydrogenibium; species Sulfurihydrogenibium sp. YO3AOP1. The sequence continues at coordinate 211,531 of NC_010730.1, read as the reverse complement.
AGACTTTTTGGCAAAAGAGATATTAAAGAAAAAAGGGTTAACTCCAGAAACTGCAACAGAAGAGCAGTACAGCGAAGCTTTAAAAGAAGCACAAAGAATTACGCTTGAAGAAAAGCAAAAGGTTATAGAGCTTGGCGGTCTTGCTGTAATAGGAACAGAAAGACATGAAAGCAGAAGAATAGACAACCAGCTTAGAGGTAGAGCAGGAAGACAAGGAGACCCAGGAAGTTCAAGATTTTTCCTATCTCTTGAAGATGATCTACTAAGACTTTTTGGCGGAGATAGATTGATTGCATTGATGGATAGGCTAAAAATACCGGAAAACGAACCAATAGAAAGCACGATGGTATCAAAAGCAATAGAAAACGCACAAAAAAGAGTAGAAGGTCAAAACTTCCAAATAAGAAAAAGGCTTTTAGAGTTTGACGATGTAATGAACAAACAACGTCAAGTTATATACTCTCTAAGAAGAGATATCTTAGAAGGAATAAACTTAAAAGATGAAATAAAACTTTGGCTAACTGATGTAGTTTTATACTTTTTAGATAAATACGCACCAGCTGAAGAATATCAAGAAAAATGGGATTTAGAAGAGCTAAAGAAAACATTTAAAGAATGGCTTGGGGTAGATATAGATATTCCAACAGACAAAGAATGGGACAGAAAAGAATTAGAAGAATACATATTAAAACAACTTGAAGAGTTTTACAATCAAAAAGAAGAAAAACTTGGCAGTTCTTTAATGAGAGAGTTTGAAAGATACATGACTCTTCAAGTATTAGATAATCTTTGGAAGGAACATTTACACAACTTAGACAGACTAAGAGAAAGCGTATATTTAAGAGGCTATGCACAAAGAGACCCACTTGTTGAATACAAAAAAGAAGCATTTGACTTGTTTGAAGATATGATGTTTAAACTAAAATACAACACACTTGAATACTTATACAAACTCCAAGTTCAATCTGAAGAAGAGATAGAAGAAGAAAGAGCTAAAAAAGAAAAAGAAGCTGAGAAAATACTTCAAAAAGCAGAAACAAACATTCAGCCAGAAGAGAAGAAAAAGAAAGTAATAAAGTATAAAAACAGAATGGAAAGAAGAAAGAATAAATAAGTGAGAAAATGAGGTGCGAGAGTATTGTAAAAATTTTTGTAATGAGATTCTTCGCTTTACTCAGAATGACACCATTGGTCGTTCTTTGTCATCCTGAGGACGTTAGTCCGAAGGATCTCCTCTTTTGATTTTTTGACTTAAAAAGAAAAGTATTAGGTTCTTCGCCGGCTGCATAATGACGGAATATGGGCATGAAGGCGGAGGTTCTTCGCCGGTTGCAGGATGACGATCAAAGGATTAATTAATTTTTAAACTTAGTTAAAATTTTAAAGCACGATAGATTGGGAGTGAGTAAATGAAAAACCTATTTCCTAACCTCTTATTTACTACCATCAAATAAAATGGAGAAAAAGTTAAATATTACTTTTTTAATTTTGTTTTTCGTTTTGATTGGAGTTATTTATTTAAGTAGCAAATATCCAGAAATTGCCATCTTAAAAATATTAAAGTTTGGGCTTGAGGCGTCTTTTGTTGGATTTATTGCAGATTCTTATGCCGTCTATGGGCTATTCTACAAGCTTGGACCACACACGGATATAATTTTAAGAAAAAGAAAAAGTATAGAAAACAAAGTTATTGATTTTGTAGCCAACTTTTTATTAAGCAAAGAAGTAATAGAAAAAGAACTCAGCAACATTAGGTTTGATGTAGATATAATCTCAAAAATAGAAAATCCAGAAACAAAAAAGAAAGTTGTTGATTTTTTAAAGTCTGTAATTGAGAAAAAAATAAAAGAAAAAAAAGATTATCTTGAAGAGTTTAAAGAACTTCCATTGGGAGCTTTTGTAAAGACCGCTTTTTATGATTTTGCAGAAAAGTTTTTAGCTAAGTATTTAGACAAAAATTTAGAAAGCATAGTTGACGAGCTTTTAAAAAAGATTAAAGATGATGAGAATATAAAAAAATCTTTAAATAGCGAGCTTAAAGAAGAAATAACAAAAATTATATTGGAGAATCACGATTTTATTGTTGATTTAATAAAGAAAAGACTTGAAAGCATATCAGATGAAGAGTTTATAGATGCAGTTAAAAAAGCTTCTTGGGATGAATTACAGTGGATAAGATTTAATGGAGCAGTTTTAGGCTTTGTAATTGGAATATTCTTAGGAATTTTAAATTTGGATTGGTAAAGTTTTATAATACTAAATTTTTTGTTTTATTCCTTTAAGATAAACTCAAGTTGCTGTAAAATAAAGACGAGTAAAGTTGTATGATAATATATTTATTATATGACTTGTTGTTTTGTTAAAGTTAAGAAATTATAAATTATCATAGAATTTACTTATTTATGGGATAAATGGTATATGTGGTATTATATGTTAATATAAATGTAATTATATTAAAGGAATTCTTTTCATAAAATTCTTCTGATACCAAAAAGTAATGGCTTATATCCAAATCTATTTCTTCTACGATTTTTAGCTTATCTTTAATTTCTTGACCTAATTCATCATAATATTCCTTAAATATCGCTCCAGCATCAGCTTTTCCATTTAATAAAGAATTTATGATTTCATCAAAAGATTCATATAAAATAACTTCTTTATTATAAAGACCTGTTTTGTTTAAAATACAATAAGAACTAAGTTTATCAACTATTGCTATATTTTGGAAATCCTTTTGATTATTTAAACTAATTAAAAGAAATTTATCGTAATAACCTTTAAATCTTCCTATAAGTTTGTAATTTTTTTGTAAAAGAATTAAAGCAGCATCAAAGCTTGCATAATATATATCTGGTTTAAAATTATCTACTGATATTAATGCTTCTTCTTCGTAGAAGTTTTTATAAGGTTTAAAATCTACTTCTTGTTTAAAAATTTGCTTTATTTTATCTGAGATTTTAAGCCATTTTTCCAGTCCCTCTTTTGTATCATGCGGACAAACTCTAAAGGTAATCATGAACCTCTTCCTTTATAATTTAATATAATTACATTTATCCAAGAATTAGATTTACAAGAGATTTCTCAAGACGAAATCAATAAACTTAAAGAATATCATGAACTTGGAAAAATAGTTAGGAATTTAATAATACAGAGGATTCTTATAGAAAGCTTAAAAGATATTAATCAGCTAATTATATCTGCAGAAACAGAAGAGGAATTATTTCAAAGAATATGTGAAAGCCTTGTAGAAAAAAATCATTTTAAATTTGTGTGGATTGGAAAGAGAGAAGGAGACTTTATTAAGCCAGTATGTAAGTATGGCAAAGACGATGGATATATAGATAATTTAGTTGTAAGTGTCAGAGAAGACCTGCCGGAGGGAAGAGGTCAATCAGGAAGAGCTTACAGAGAAAATAGAATTATTATAAATGAAAATACATTAACGTCAGAATTTATGACTCCATGGAAAAATCAGCTTCTAAAAAGAGACATATATTCATCGTTAGCTATTCCGGTAGAAAAAAATGGAGAAGTTTATTTAGTAATTACTATCTATTCAACAAAGCCATTTGTATTTAGAAAAGACTTTCTAACTTTATTTGAAGAACTTAAACAAGATATATCTTTTGCTTTAAATAAAATAGAAAAAGATAAAGAAAATATACTTTTAAGAAAGGCTGTAGATAATTCAAAAATGTGGCTTTTAATCACTGATTCAAATGGAACAATAGAGTATGTAAATCAATATGTTATAGATTTGACAGGATACACAAAAGAAGAAATAATTGGCAAAAATCCAAGAATATTTAAATCTGGAATACAGGATATAGAATTTTACAAAGAATTATGGAACACTATATTGTCGGGCAAACCATTTTCAGCAGTATTTGTAAATAAAACAAAAGATGGAAGACTAATTTATATAGACCAAACCATCTATCCAATTAAATTAAAAAATAAAACACTTAAATTTGTTTCCATTGGAAGAGATATAACACAAGAGAAACTACTTTCAGAGGAAATAGAAAAATATAAATACTATGATAGTTTAACTGAGCTTCCAAATTTTATATCATTTAAAATTCAATTCTCAGAAATAATTAAAAACAAAATATACGAAAAATTTGGATTAATATTGATAGACATTTATAACATGTCTGTAGTTAATGCTTCTTATGAATTTGAAACAGGCAATGAAATTTTAAAAGAAGTAGCAAAAAATCTAAAAAAAGAATTTCCAGATGGATATGCAGCCAGAATTGGAAGTGATGAGTTTGCAATACTTATTCCAAATATAGAAAACGAGTCAATACTTATTTATAAGATTAGAGATGCTTTAGATAAAGATTTAAATACTTCCAAAGGCAAAATTCATATTTCTTACAACGCTTCAATTGTCTTATACAATGAAGATGGTCAAACATTTGAAGAGCTTTATAATAACGCTGTTCTCACTTTAAACACAGCTAAAAAAGAAGGAGAAAATGTAATAAAATTCTATGAATCACAGTTAAATAAAAAATTAGAAGAATATCTAACAGCTGAAAAGATTGTAGAAAAAGCATTTAAAAAGAAATTATTTAAATTTTACTTCCAGCCATACTTTAAATCAGAAGACTTTTCAGTAGCAGGATTTGAATCATTAGTCAGGATAGTAGACGAAGATGGAACTGTTTATCCACCTATAAAGTTTATAGATTATCTTGAAAACAGCAAATATATCACAAAATTTGAAGAATGGGCTTTAGAAGAAGTTTCTCAAAAGATAAAAAAATTTAACTCTTTGAATGATAAAAAAGATAGAACAATATCTCTAAACCTATCACCAAAAGGACTGCTTGGATACTCATTAAACTTAACATCAGATGAACTATCAGATAAAAACTTTGTTGAAAGGTTAAAATCTTTGCCAATAGAAACTCAAAATAACTTAGTAATAGAAATCACAGAAAGAAATGTCATAAAAGATATAGAAAAATCTAAGAAGATATTTAAAGACATTAAAGATTTAAATAAAAACATAAAAATAGCGATAGATGACTTTGGAACAGGATATTCATCTTTAACATATTTAAGAGATTTAGCTATTGATATACTGAAAATAGATATGTCTTTTGTAAGGAACATTGCAAGAAGTAGACAAGACTTATCGTTAGTAAAATTCATAATTGGATTAGCTAAAGATTTTGGATTAAAAACAATAGCTGAAGGTGTAGAAACAGAGGAGCAGGTAAAACTTTTATCCTTACTTGGAGCTGATTATCTACAAGGATTTTATTTTGCAAAACCAATGCCAGAAGAAGAAGCTATTAAGTTAATTATGGAGAATATATAGATAAAAGAGTAAAGATAAAGTGATGAGTGATATGTAAGGAATTTTATCAGCGTTTCACTTATCACTTTTTGCAGCAGAGATGAAGAATAATATTTGCCTTTTTGCCATTCTGTTGTCGGCAAAGAATCCCGTTTTTTTAAAAAACATTAAAAGAGGAGATCCTTCAGTCTTTGGCTTCAGGATGACGAAAGAATTTATGAGTGAAGTGTGTCAGGTTAAAAGATAAACTTTATAAACGCCCCACCTCTCACTTTCTCGCATTTCATATCATGATGTTTAAAATAAATTTCTTGTGCTATAATATTTCTTTAAAATTTTTCAGCGGAGGAAGAATTATGCACCAATTAATTAGAGAAATTGAACAAAAATATTTACCACAAGACATTCCTGAATTTAAAGTAGGAGATACTGTAAGACTTCACTTAAAAGTTAAAGAAGGTGAAAAAGAAAGAACGCAGATTTTTGAAGGTTTAGTTATAAGAGTTAGAGGCAGCGGAACGGGGAAAACTTTTACAGTTAGAAAAGTTTCTTACGGCGTTGGAATGGAAAGAATTTTTCCAATAGCATGTCCATCTATTCAAAAAATAGAAGTGGTTAAACGCGGTAAAGTTAGAAGAGCTAAACTCTACTACATCAGAAATCTCAAAGGTAAAGCTGCTAAAATTAAAGAGCTTAAAGAATGGGAAATCAAGAAAAGACAAGCAGAATCTCAAGCTTCTAAAGAAAATAATGGATAATGTTGAAAAAGAACTTTTTAGTCAAGGTTATGAAAAAATTGTTGGTATAGATGAAGCAGGAAGGGGACCGTTAGCCGGTCCTCTTGTTATTGCATCAGTCATTTTTCCTAAGCATCAAAAACCATTCATACATACTGATTCAAAAGGTCTTTCAGAAAAAGAAAGAGAGTATCTCTTTGAAAAAATTCATGATTATGCTGAAGAAATAAATATTACAATCGTAGAAAATACAGAAATAGATAAGTTTGGCATATCAAATGCTGCAAAAATATACATGGAAAACAATCTAAAATCTTTAAAATCAAAATGGGATATAGCTTTAGTTGATTTTGTAAAATTAGATGAAAGTATAAATCACCTACCTTTAATCAAAGGAGATGAAATATCTCATACAATAGCAGCAGCAAGTATAATTGCGAAAGTAGTTAGAGATAGAATAATGATTGAGTATAAAGAAAAATATCCTAACTTCTCTTTTGATAAACATAAAGGCTATGCAACTAAACAACATTATCAAGAGATAAAAAAATTCGGCATTACTCCAATCCATAGAAGAAGCTTTAATCTTGGAGTTAATGATGATTAAAGATATTATAAAAAAACTTACAGAAAGACAAGACCTAACAAAAGAAGAGATGACCTATCTTTTTGATAATCTAATGGAAGGTAATCTAACCGATGCACAGATTGGAGCTGTTTTAATTGGCTTGAAGATGAAAGGAGAGTCTGTTCTTGAAATAGAAACAGCAGCAAGAATTATGAAGGAAAAAGCTGTTAAAGTTGTAGTTAAAGATAAAAGCAAACTTGTGGATACATGCGGGACAGGTGGAGATAGGTTAAACACTTTTAACGTGTCTACAATATCGGCGTTTGTTGTGGCGGGAGCAGGTGGTAAAGTTGCAAAGCATGGTAACAGGTCTATCTCTTCAAAATGCGGAAGTGCAGATATAATGGAAGCTTTGGGAATAAAAATAGAGCTTACAGCGGAAGAAGTTTCAAGGCAGATTGAAGAAATAGGCCTTGGTTTTATGTTTGCTCCATTGTTCCATCCGTCAATGAAAAATGTAATAAAACAAAGAAGAGAGATAGGCGTTAGAACAATTTTTAACATTCTTGGACCACTTTCAAATCCGGCTGATGCAAATTATCAAGTGATGGGCGTATATGATAAATCCTTAGTTGAACCACTAACAAAAGTCTTACAAAATCTTGGAGTAAAAAAAGCTTACGTAGTCCATGGATTAGATGGGTTAGATGAAGTATCTATCACAGCAGAAACTTATGTTGGAGAAATTAATGAATCTGATATAAACTTTTATACAGTAAAACCGGAAGATTTTGGATTAAAAAGAGCTGAGATTTTTGAAATTCAAGGTGGAGATGTAGAATGTAATAAAGAGATTGCTTTAAGTATTTTACAAGGCAAAGATTATTCTTCAAAAACAGATTTTGTGGCTTTAAATTCAGCATTTGCTTTAAAAGTTATAGGTCTTGTTGATTCTATAAAAGATGGAATAGATCTGGCAAAAGAGACTATTTATAATAAAAAAGGCTATGAAGTTCTTGAAAAATTAAGAAATTTCTCATAAAGGGGGATTGATATGGTTTTAGAAGGAAAGTTGGCATTTGTAACAGGAGCAAGCAGAGGAATTGGAAGAGCAATAGCTTTAAAATTGGCTTCTATGGGAGCCGATGTAATTATTAATTACTATAAAAACAAAGAAAAGGCTGAAGAAGTCAAACAAGAGATAGAAAAGCTTGGAAGAAAGTCTTATATAGTTCAAGGAGATTTTGGAGTTAAGGAAGAGATTGACAGAGTATTTGATGAAATCACAGAAAAATTTGGCTACTTAGATATTTTTGTAAGCAACGCAGTAGCATCAGGAAGAGAAGTAATCGGTGGTTTTGCACCATTTTTAAGACTTAAAGAAAAAGGCACTCTAAGAATATACAACATAACAACCTTTGGTTTTATATGGTCTTCTCAGAGAGCCGTTAAGCTTATGGAAGGAAGAGAAGGAAAGATTATAGCTATTTCATCAACCGGGACAAGGGATTATATGCCAAATTATGCAATACACGGTTCAGCAAAGGCAGCATTAGAAACACTTGTTAGATACTTAGCAGTAGAAGTTGGTCCAATGGGAATTAATGTAAACTGTGTATCCGGTGGACCAATAGATACAGAAGCAATCCAGCTTTTTCCGAACTATGAAGAAGTTAAAGAAGGAACAATCAAGCTAACGCCACTTGGTAGAATGGGACAGCCGGAAGATTTAGCCGGGGTGGTTGGATTTTTATGCACTCCGGATGCAAGATGGATACAAGGTCAAACTATAGTAGTTGACGGTGGATTATCTTTAGTTAGGGGTGGAAGATAAGTGATTAGGTGAGAAAATGAAAAGTCATTTTTTATCATTCTGAAGCCGGCAGAGAATCTTACATTTTTTTAATATATTACATTCCACCTTTTACGTACGGGCAATTCATGAATTGCCCCAACATACTTTTTATATCTCACCTTTATAAGGAAATGTGATGTTTAAGTTAAAAAGAAAAAGATTAAATCACAAAACATTTGTAAAAAGATTCAAACTGTTTTTATACAATCTTTTAGAAAATGATAGAAATTCTCTAAATCATATCTATTCTATCTTTGCAATTTTTTTAGTTTTAACATCCTCAATTACGGTTTTTCTATTAATATCTCCAAAAAGTGAAAAGCTTCCTCATGATTTACATACTTTTCTTATAGACTTTGAAGAGTTTGCATTATTTTTCTTTTTGATTGAATACATACTTAGATGGTGGGTTGTTTCTGATTTTACAGAAGATTTTAAAGATTATTTAACTGAACATAAACAAAGAAATTTAAAAGTATATTTTAATGCCTTTTTATATGCTTTAAAGCCAAAGCTTAAGTGGATGATAAAGCCTTATTCAATCGTAGACCTTCTTGCAATATTGCCAATCATAAGACCTTTAAGAATGCTTAGGATATTCCAACTAATTAGACTACTAAAACTTTTAAGATACTCTTCTGTATTTAGAAATTTCTTTTTTGCGTTTAAAGAAAATGGCTTTGTCTTTACATTTACTTTTTCAAGTTTGTTTGTAAATATTATTTTCTTCTCTTTTTTAACATACATCTATGAACATAACGCAGGAAATAAAAATTTTGACAGCATCTGGGCAGCCATTTACTGGGGTATCATAACATCTTTTACAGTTGGATATGGAGATATAGTTCCTATTTCTGATGTAGGAAAGATTGCAGCATCTTTAATGGTAATTATTAATGTTATTTTAGTATCAGTTTTAACGGCGGGTTTTTCTGTTTCTTTTATAAACAAACTTTTAGAGTTGAAGGAAGGAGAAATAGTCATGAGAGATTTAAAAGACCACATAGTTATTTGTGGATACAATGAAACATCTGAAGAAATCCTTGAAAAAATAATGGAAAGCGATATAGATAAAGAAAAACCTGTTGTGCTTTTAACAAACTATGATAAAAAAGACTTAGGAATAGAATTATCAAGGTATATCATTTATAAAAAAGGGGATTTTATCTTAGAAAAAAATCTTTTAGATGTTGGAATAGAAAATGCTTCAGATGTAATCATCGTCGGTGAAAAGCTACTAAATCTATCTGAGAGAGATATAGATGCAAGAACAGCTTTAGCAGGTATGCTTATTAGAACGCTTAATCCAACAGTAAAACTTTATATAGAAGTTCTTTTGGATGAAGATGCAGAAATTTTTAAAAAACGAGTTGGAGCAAGGGAAGTTTTGATTCATGGTCAGATAGTAGGAAAGATAATGTTTTCAAGTTTATTAAATCCGGGTGCAACAAACTTAATAGAAACGTTATTAGATGTAGAGACAGGAATTCAAAAAGTAAAAGTTAGAGAACTTGGAAGTTATAAAACTTTCGGAGAGATTATAAAAATCGTTAGAAAAGATGGCTATTTACCGATTGCAGTAGAAAGAAGTAAAAAAATAATCTTAAATCCGGAAGATGATTTTGAAATTCAAGAAAGTGATGCAATATTTTTAATACCAAAAGGCGAATCTCAATGAAAAACATAATCATCACGAGAGAAGCGTCAGGTTTTGAAGAAGTAAAAGATTTATTCATAAAAGCAGGATTTAATCCTATATCTTTTCCATTAATCAGATTTGAGCCGGTAGAAATTAAAAATTTTAATCTTGAAGATTATAAATATTTAATCTTTACAAGTAAAAATGCAGTCAAGTATTTCTTTTCTCAAATTCCAAAGATTGATAAAAAAATCATAGCTGTTGGAGAAAAAACAGCAAAATACTTAGAAAAACTTGGATATAAAGATATAATCGTTCCGGAAGTCTTCAGTGCAGAAGGCCTTAAAGCATATTTTGAAAAAAACATAGATACATTTAAAGATAAAAAAATAGCTTTAATAAGAGCATCAGAAGGAATGGACACACTTTTAAACAGCAATTTCAAGATAGACCTTATTCCGGTGTATGAAACGAAGCTAAACATTCCTGAAAATGTTGACGAAATAAAGTCATTAATAGAGAATGAAAAGGTTTATGCAATAGTATTTTCAAGTCCCTCAACTTTTAAAGGTTTTTTAAATATTTTTAAAGAAGAATCAAAAAAGCTTTTAGACAAAATGCTGACTGTCGCTATTGGAAAAACTACAAAAAATTTTATAGAAAGTCAAGGATTTAAAGTTGATGTAGTGCCTGACAAGTTTACATTTGAAGAGATTGTGAAGAAGTTAAAAGTGATAAGTAAGGATTGATTTAATACCTTGCATAAGTCATACCAGTTTGAGAAAATTAAAAAAATGAAAGATATGAGACTCCTTTAGCTAGCTGACAAAAGCTACTCAATGGTGCTATTCTGCAGCTATGCAAAGAATCTCTACCTTCATACCCATACTCTGTCATTCTGCAGCCGTGCGAAGAATCTCCTTCCTTTTACCTCTTGCTTATTCACTGTATGGGCAATTCATGAATTGCCTCTACTCACTTTCTCACCTTTTTAAAAGAGGAGATCCTTCAGCCTTCGGCCTCGGGATGACAGACAAAGGTAATAATGTATCACTCTAAGGCTACAGCAAAGAATCTCAACAATCCTTTTTGAAATCTATTTCCCATACTTCTTTTAACTTATACAACACACTTATCCAAGCATAGAAGAAATTTTTTCAAAATTACCCGTCATTAAAAGAATACCTATTAGAATAAGTAAAATTCCACCTATAAACTCAATAACTGCAAAATATTTTCTAACTACATTAAAGAATTTAAAAAATACATTTATCGCAGCTGCTGTTAGAATGAATGGAATTCCAAGACCCATAGAGAATGCAAACAATAAAATTGTCCCTTGTGCTACTGTTTCTTGTTGAGAAGCTACTAATAAAATTGCTCCAAGAATTGGACCTATGCAAGGTGTCCAACCAAGAGCAAAAGCAATACCTACCAAGAAGGCCCCAATTGGTCCAGGTGGTTTTTTCTTTACTTCTGTAGTTTTTTGCTCATAAAGTATTTTATAAATACCGGTAAAATAAAACAACGCAAGTGCTACACCTACCAAGAAAACATAAAACCCGGTTCCAAAAATCTCTTTTGATGTGTAATAATCATAACCGTAGAACAATAACGTTAAACCCAAAATAAGTCCAACAATCTGCTTTGCCTTTTCGGATTGTAGGATACCTGTAAAATGAATGCCAAGCAAAATTACAATTATTGCAGCCATTTTGGATATAATCGATTTATACTCCTGCAAAAACTGACCTACAAACGTAGAAGCAGCACCAAGAGATGTAAAGACTATAGAAAAACCAATTACGAAAGCTACAGCAGAAATTATTACATTCCAATCAAATGTTTTTTCTTGCTGACCTGAAGCAGTAATTCCTGAAATATAAGCAATATAACCCGGAATGATTGGCAAAACACAAGGAGATAAAAATGCTAATATACCCCCTAAAAACGCTGCTAAAACGGTAATATTTTCCATCACTAACTCCTATTTAAGATTTTAAAGCCTTTTCTAATACTTCTTTGAACTTATTGATATCTTGCGGACCGATAAAGATTTTTACAATCTTGTTATCTTTTCCAATTATATAAGTTATTGGAGTTCCTATTATTCTATATTTTTCCATTACTTCATAGTTGCCAATTAAAACAGGAAATGAAAAGCCCCATTCTTTCTTTACTTGCTTGATTTTACTCACATTGTCAGTATCTATGACGATAGCATAAAATTTTACTTTGTCTTTATAGATTGGATAAAGCTTTGATTGAAGTTCTGGCAGTTCCTTTTTACAAGAATGACAAGTAGTAGCCCAAAAAGTTATTAAAACTACATCATTTTTTAAATCTGATAATTTAACTATTTTCCCATCCTCATCTTTAAGCTGAAAATCCGGTGCTTTTAACTCAGCATAAGATATGTTAAATAAAACAATTAGAAGTAAAATAATCCTTTTCATTTAATTCCTCCTTACATGCCTTATACAAATATATAATTAATACATTGTGTAAGAAATTCAATAAAAGTATGAGATTCTTCATTTACGCCTAAGAATAACGAAATTAGATTGTTCCTCTCATCCCAAGGACGTAAGTCCGAAATATCTCCTTTTTAAATTTTATAAAAACCACTAATTTCTCACCCAAAGCATGCTTGTAGAATAAAATAATATAATAATTACATCATATATGCAAATTTATGAGAAAAATCAGGAGAGAATTTGAGAGAGTTAAGACCAACGTCAAACTTAGTAAAGCAAGCTTTGTTTAATATTCTTTATAGCGTGAAAGGTAAAGACTTTTTAGATTTATTTGCCGGAACCGGTCAAATTGGAATGACTGCATTAGAAAAAGGTGTAAAATCTGTAGTCTTTGTAGATATAGAAAGAGAAAGAATTAATCAGATAAAGGAAAAGCTAAAGAATGTTGAAAATGTTAAATTTGTATCAAAAGATGTTTTAAAATACTTAAAAGACCAACCCGATGAGAGCTTTGATATTGTTTTTGCAGACCCACCTTACGATTATAAATATTATGATAAACTAATTAAAGGAGGTTTAAGAGTTTTAAGAAATGGCGGCATGTTAATAGTAGAACACAGATTTAAAAACGACCTAAGCAGTATTGAACCGGATTTTTATTTAGAATCAAGAAAATATGGAGATACGGTTATTAGTTTTTGGAGAAAACAATGACAGCCAAAATATGCGTTTACCCTGGAACGTTCGACCCTGTTCATTTTGGACATTTAGATATAGTAGATAGAGCATTAAATATTTTTGATACTGTTGTAGTTGCTTTAGCTGAAAATCCAAAGAAAAAACCACTTTTTACTTTGAAAGAAAGAATAGAAATGTTTGAAGATGCTGTCTCAAAGTATAAAGGCAGGGTGATTGTAGAAGGATTTTCCGGGCTTTTGGTAGATTTTATGAAAAAGTATAACACTAAAATCATTGTACGAGGAGTAAGACTTTTTACAGATTTTGAGTATGAGCTTCAAATAGCAATGACAAACTACAAACTTGACAAAGTAGAAACATTTTTCATGATGCCATCTCAAGAACTTATTCATATAAGTTCAACCATCGTAAAGGATGTTGCATTTCATGATGGAGATGTTAGCTCAATGGTTACACCATTTGTAAAGTCAAAATTAGAAGAAAAAGTTAGACAGTTAAGAGAGGCAAGAGAGTGAAAGGTAAGTCAAGAATTTCCTTTAAACTTCTTATTAAAGGTATATTACTGTTGAGTTTAGTTTTTATTTATATGCTCGTAAACGGATGCTCTATTAAAGAATATACAGCAATAAAAAATAAAAATCCTGAAATCTACTGTTTAAAATCAGTAAATGTAAACTATCCAGAACCGACTTTAAGAGATGTTTTGACCAAAAGCATAAGCGATGGGATTTTACAATCCGGAAACAAATTAGAATGCAGTGATAGTACTGAATATTTTGTGTATGCAGATGTTGTGAATCTTAATTTTATACCACTTGGATATTCTCCGGCTCAAAGGGCTAACGTTTATAAAGTTAGCATTGATTTAAGGCTTAAAGTAGAAGATAAACATGGAAATGTTGCTATAGACCGGATGATTAAAGAAAATACTCAGTATGTAGGTGCCGGTTTAAGGTCTGATATTGAAAAAATTTACGCTTTTGAAGAAATTGGAGAATTGATTAAGATAAGAACCCAAGCGGTGCTTACAAAAAATGAGTGAGATAAAAGCAAGCCAGCTTTTAAAAGAATTTAATTTAAGTCAGTTAAAGCCGGTTTTAATTATCTACGGAGATGAGTATCTAACAAAGGCTCTTGTCGTTGAGAAGTTTAAATCGGTTTTGCCTGTAAAAGTTTACTGGGGAGATGAGTTAGATTATACATCTTTTAGAAATCATCTTTTTTCAAAAGATTTATTCTCATCTTCAAAGGCAATAGTTGTTAGAGATTTTGAAGCCTTTACAGATAAGCTTAAAAAGGACGAGTTAAAACAAATCATAGAAGATATTAAAAATATAAAACTACCAGATAGATTGGTTTTAATTGTAAATTTAGAAAAGTTGGATAAAGAGCCTTATAAATCTTTGTTAAAACTTGGTAATGTTGATGTTGTAATTTCTAAAAAATTAACTTTTCAGGGATTTTTGACTTCTTTAAAAAACAAATTGGCAAAGGAAGGAAAAACCGTTTCAGATGAAAATTTAAAATACCTTGCAAGCCTTTTAAACAACGATTTGACAATAGCAAAAAATGAAGTGGAAAAACTTTTATTGTACGTTGGAGATAAGAAAGAAATAACAAAAGAAGATATAGATGCTGTAGTTACTCCTGTTTTTGAAGAGAATGTATTTAATTTTTTAGACAAATTTTTTAAAAAAGATATTTCTGCTTTAAAGATTTTTATCAATCTGCTTAATAACGGCGTTCATCCCTTTGAAATTCAAAGCTTAATCTTATCTCAGTTAGAAAAAGCTTTACAAACAAAGATTTTAATAGAAGCCGGCAACAGTTTAGAAGAAGCTTTAAATAAAGCAGGAATAAACCATCCATTACAAAAGGTAAACATTTCAAATATTTTAAAAAATCTATCTAAGGAAGAGATGGTTAAGCTTTTAGATAATCTTTACAACTTGGAAGTGGCACAAAAAATATACTATCAAGATATAAACGAGACTTCAAAAGAGTTTATTCTTAACTTTGTAAGGAGCTAAAATGGAAAAAAGCAGGCTTGAGCTAAAAAATATAGAAAAAAGCTTTAAAAATAGAACAGTAGTAAATGGTGTGTCTTTGTATGCAGAAGAAGGGGAAATAGTGGGACTACTTGGTCCAAACGGTGCCGGTAAGACAACTACTTTTAAGTGTTTACTTGGTTTTTTAAAGCCGGAAAAGGGAAGTGTTCTACTGAACGGTGAAGATATTACAGACCTTCCTGTTTGGGAAAGGGCAAAAAAAGGAATAAGCTTTCTACCACAAGAATCTTCAATATTTAGAGATTTGACCGTTTGGGACAATCTTATGATGTTTTTAGAGTTTCAAAATTTGACTGTTTCTGAGATGACATCAAAAGCGCAGGAGCTTTTAAAAGAGTTTAATATAGACCATCTTAAACATCAAAAAGCTTCGACCCTTTCAGGTGGTGAAAGGAGAAGGCTTGAGATAGCAAGAAGCTTGATAATAAATCCTTCTTTTTTACTCTTGGATGAGCCATTTGCAGGTGTAGACCCTGTTTCTGTAAAAGATATTAACCAGTTAATCCTATCTTTAAAATCAAGAAATATAGGAATAATCATCACTGACCATAATGTTAGAGAAACATTAAAGATAACAGACAGAGCCTACATAATTGCCCATGGGAGAGTAATAGCAGAAGGAACTCCTCAAGAAATCGTAGAAAATCAAGAAGTTAAAAGAGTTTTTCTTGGAGAGGATTTTGTTTTGGTCTAATTTACCAGTTTTCCAGTAGATTTTTGAGTTTATCCTCTTTTTGTTTTCCTAAATTTAACATTTTTGCTACATATTTGCCGAGAATATCAAATTCAATGTTTACAATATCGCCAACCTTTCTGTATTTTAGGTTTGTATTTTCCCATGTGTGGGGTATGATGTTTAAATCAATGACATTATCGTTTACATAATTAATGGTTAAGCTTATCCCATCTATCGCAATAGACCCTTTTTCTATCACAAGATAATCATACTCAGAAGGAAATTTGATTTTTATGTTTGTATGCTTTCCAAGGTTTGTTATGGAAGTTATTTCTCCCGTTGTATCAACATGCCCCTGTACTATATGCCCCCCAAGCCTGCTTGATGGCGTCATGGCTCTTTCTAAATTAACATATTCATTGATTTTCAAAAACTTAAAATTACTTCTTTTTATAGTTTCATTAGATACTTCAAAGTCTAAGGAGTTTTTATCAATGTTTGCAACTGTCAAGCAGACTCCATTAACAGCCACGCTATCACCAAGCTTTATATCATCTAAAATTTTATTACACTCTACTTTTATTTTTAATCCGTCATTCTTTTTATTTATAGCTGATATTTTCCCTACTTCTTCTATTAATCCTGTAAACATGCTTTCTCACTCCTTGTATTTATAAATAACATAATTCCTTAACACTTTTTTAACATAGTCTCTTGTTTCTTGGTATGGATAAAGCTCTATAAATTCAGCTTCATCTTTTATATTGTTTTTATCTATAAATCTTTTAACCGCTGTCTCTCCAGAATTATAAGATGCAAAAACGTATACTAAATTTCCGTTAAACATATTTAAAAGTTTTTGTACATACCATTTTGCAAAAAGTAAAGCATTATCAGGCTTGTATAAGTCTACCATGTCAAAATCGTTTAATCCTATCTGCTTTGCTGCATAATAACCTGTTTTTGGGATAAACTGAGTCAAACCAACAGCATTAGACCAAGATATGGCATAAGGATTAAAAAAGCTTTCTTGCTTCATGATTGCATAAATGATATTCTCAAATTCCTTTGGCTCAACACTTCCAAACGGTTTTACATAACTACACTCATGAATTTGATTAAAGCATTTAACCCCGGCTTCCGGCAATACTGAATAAACTTCCTCACATTTTCCTTTTTTAACTTGATAAACCCCTTCTATCCAAGCTAATTTATAGTCAATACTTTTTAGCTTATTTAAAATCTCTGATATCTCTCCATATTTGTTAGGACAAGTATTTTCTTTTTTTATGGTTATGCTTTTACCTGTCTTGTACACGATTAAACTTAAATATGGCGTAAATTCTGAGACTTTATAGCTATCTTTAATATTTATCTCGTTTATATTTTTGTTTTCTATTAGCTTACTCCAATATTCTATTTGATACGGATCATTTGAGAATTTTTTATAGCTTAAAAGCTTAGTTTTTGCAAGGTCTAAATCTTTAGACTTGTAATAGTACAAAAATTTTAGCCATTCTAAATCACTGTCTTCTTTATCGTTAAAGCTGTAAAACATTTCATAGTATTTTTGAAAGCTGTTATAATCTCCTTTATAAAAGGCTTTTAAAGCTTTATTTTTTATAAAGTTTATAAATGTTTTAACATCATCTTTTAAAAGCAAAGCACTTAAATACTCTTGTTCGTATATAGGATTTAAATGGCTCATTTTACTTAATGCTTTAAGATAAAATTCTGAATCTTTTGATATCTGATTAAAGTAAAACTCTTTGTCTTGAGAAATACTTAAAAGATAGTAATTTACTGCGTTTTCATCTTTTAGAGTAAACAATAGATTTTTAACTTTTTCATAATGTTTATTTTTTAAGCATGTGTCTAAGGCGTTGTATTTTTCTTTCTCCGTTAGATATGGGTAGATTTCTAAGTATGTTTTATAACCATAGTAGCTGTGGCAGTAGTTTTGTACAAGCTGTTTAAATATGTCTAAATATTTTGAATCTTGCAGGTTTTTTAAAATAGTTCCATAAACATAAAGATAAAAAGGCTTATCTTCTTCTAAAAATGCGTTTACATCTACAAGCTGAATGAATTTAAAGGTTATTTTATAATCTTGTTGATAGGATAAAAAAGAAGCTATTTTTAAAGCTGTATAGCTTGAGATTGCAAAGCTTTGATTTTTCTTGATTAAATCATAAGAATTATCTAAATCTATCTGCTCAAAATCTGATTTATAAATCTTTACTACTTCATCTATTTGTGCGTAGGAATTGGAAAAAAGAAAGAGCATTAGAAGATACATAATTTTGATTAGAGATGAATTCTTTTTCACTTACTTAACTCCTGCAGTATTTCTTCTATTTCTTTTGGTAAGCTTTTAAGCTCTATGCTTAGCATTTGGTTTGTTCTTGGATGTCTGAATGTTAGTTTATATGCTACAAGTGCATGATATTTAAGTTTATCTGATAAATTTTTTGCAAGGTCTGATGATAAGTTCGATTTTTTAAATCCATAAACAAAATCGTTAAATAACGGATGTCCGATGGCTGAAAAATGAACTCTTATTTGATGTGTTCTTCCTGTGTGAAGTTTTATATCAACAAGTGTTAGATTGTGCTTTTCAAAGCGTTTTTCTACCCAGTATTCTGTTAGTGCATCCTTAGGGTTTGTTGCTACCGTTCCCATTTTTTGCCTGTTGTAAATAGACCTTCCAATAGGTAAGTCTATTAAGCCATGGTCTTTTTTTACTATTCCAGAAACGATAGCTTTATACTTTTTGTCTATTTCTCTATCTTGAAACATTTTTTGAAGTTCTTTATGTGCAAATTCTGATTTTGCTACAATCAAAAGTCCGGCGGTATCTTTATCTAACCTATGAACAATCCCTGCCCTTTCTTTTCCTTGATACTGTGATACATTTTTAAAATGATAAAGTAAAGCATTTACCAGCGTTCCCGATGTATGACCAACCGATGGATGAACGACCATTCCGGGTGGTTTATAGACTACTGCTAAATCTTCGTCTTCGTAGTAGATTTCAAGTGGAATATTTTCAGGCTCAATTTCTAAAGGCTCGGGTGGTGGTATGATGATTGTAAACTCTTGCCCGGTTTTTACTTTTGTTGATGATTTTCTAACAGGATTGTTATCTAACAATACAAATCTGTTTTCTATAAGATTTTGATAAAAAGACCTTGAATACTCAGGATAAACTAAGGCTAAAAATTGGTCTAATCTCTTATTTGAAAACTCTTCTTCTACTTTAAAACTGATGATTTCTTCCATACAAATAAGATATTAGAAAAAGCTTTATTTTTCAAGTTTTGATAGAATAATGTTAAGATTATAAATTTAGGAGAGTAAAAATGAACAAGCTTTTTGTAGCAATAAAAACAAAAGAGGGTCATGAAACTGTTATTGATTTTTCAAAAGTAATTGAATTTTTTTATGACTCAAAAGAAGAACAAATTACATTAATTTTTGATATAGATGACGGATTCACCGGAACAATTACACCCTTAGATGTGTCTAAGATGCATTATACTTTAATTTTTGATATTACACCCCAAGAGTATGAAAGAATTAAATCAGTGCTAAAAGTTTTATAGATATTGAAAATTAAGAGATATAAGCGTCAGCGAATTAAGTTAAAACTTCTTCATTTACTTCTTGAGACTGTTCTCCCCTTATTTGATTTATATCCAATGTATAAATGTTAGATATGCCATCTTTTGCTGATACGCCGATTATTCTGTCTGCAAAGCTTGCCATTGCATCTCTATGGGTAACTACTATAAACTGTTCTTCTTTTGATAACTCTTTCATTAACTGACCTACTTTTCTTGCGTTTGCATCATCAAGTGCTGCATCTACTTCATCAAAATAGTAAAATGGTGCCGGTCTGTACTGCTGGACTGCAAATAAAAATGACAAAGCTGTTAATGTTTTCTCACCGCCGGACATCATTTCAAGCCTTTTTACATCTTTGCCCCTTGGTCTTGCCTTTAAGAATACACCACCGCTTAATGGATTTTGCTCGTTTTCAAGCTCTAAGTATGCTTTTCCTGATGGAGATAAGATCTTAAAGTTCTTGGCTAAATTTTTGTTTATGTTTTCAAACACTTCCATAAACGCCTTAACTTTCTTTTCTTCTAAGCTTTCTATAAGCTCTTCTATTGCTTTTTTCTCATTTATTAGTGTGTCTAACTTTTCTTTTATTTCGTTGTATCTTTTTTCTTCTTCTTCATAATCCTCAATAGCTTTTTCATTTACAAATCCAAGATTTCTTCTTCTTTCTTGAAGCTCTTTTAATTTTTTCTCAATCTCTTTAACATCTTCTTCTATTGGCTCGCCGCTGTATTCTTCTTTAAGAAGTATTATCTCTTCTTCTAAATCTGCTATTTTTTGCTCTGCTTTTGCTTTGTCTTGTAAAAGTAAAGTTGTCTGTCTGTTTATGTTGTCTTCTTCGTATCTTAGGTTTTTAAGCTGGTCTTTTAGATTAGATATAGTATTTATAAGCTTTTCTCTTTCTTCTTCCTGTCCTTTTAAGCCTTTCCAAAGTTCTGACAACTGCTTTGTAAGGCTGTCTATCTCCGATTTTATATTTTCTATCTCTGATTTTTTGTCGTGAAACTCTTTTTCTAAAGCAGATTTTTCGCTTTCTATCTGGAACACTCTTATTTTATGGCTTTCTACTTTGGATTTTAATTTTTCTATCTGGTTCTCAAGCTCTTTCTTTTTGTCTCTTAGTGAGTAAACTTTTTGAGTTGTTTCCTCCCATTCTTTTCTTAGTTTGTTTAATCCCATGCTTTCCATACGGCTTAGCATTTTTTCTTTTTTATCTTTTACCTGCGAAAGCATAAGATTTAAGTTTTGTATGCTTTTGTTTATCTCTTCAATCTTGCTTTCAAGTTCTAAACTTTGTTTTTTTAGATTGAAAATCTCATTTTCTATATGTCCAATTCTTAAATTTTTGTTTGTCAGCTCTCTTTCTAATTCTTGTATTCTTGAGTTTACACTTTGAGATTCTGTTTGAAGTTTTACAAGATTTTTTTCATTCTCTGCGATTTTTTGATTTATTAGCTTTAGTTCATTTTCTATTGCTCTTTCTTCTTCTTTTAATTTTTGGTCTATCTCTTCAAGTTTTTTCCTCTCTTCTTCTAAAAATGACCTTCCGATTGTGATGCTTTGCTTTTCTGAGCCACCCGTTATTGTTCCTGATTTTTCAAAGACTTCGCCATCAAGTGTAACCATTCTATAATTTCCAATTCCAAGAACCTTAGCCGTGTCAAATGTATCTATGATAATAGTATCCTGAAATACATACTTTATGGCTTTTTCAACTTTTTTGTCATAATTTACAAAATCTATCGCATAACCTAAAACGCCTTTTGCCAAAGGTAATTTTGGATTGTCTTGAACCTTTATTTTGTTTAAAGGAATAAATGTAACTCTTCCTGCTTTCTCTTGTTTTAGAATATCTAAACATTTTTTTGCTACATCTTCATTTTCAACTACAACGTTTTTAAGCCTTCCACCACCTGCTACTTCAATGGCTGTTTGGACTTTTGGGTCTTTTATTGAAATGATTTCTGAAACAGCTCCATAAACACCTTCTATGTTTTTAAAAAGTAGAGATGTTTTATCTTCTCTAATATTGCTTAGCTGTGCAAGGACTTTTGCAAGCTCTTGGAAGTTTTTTTCAAGC
Source organism: Sulfurihydrogenibium sp. YO3AOP1 (assembly GCF_000020325.1). Lineage (NCBI taxonomy): Bacteria > Pseudomonadati > Aquificota > Aquificia > Aquificales > Hydrogenothermaceae > Sulfurihydrogenibium > Sulfurihydrogenibium sp. YO3AOP1. The sequence goes on along the minus strand of NC_010730.1, from coordinate 189,793 downwards.
TTTTCTCTGTTTTCTTTTAATCTTTTCTCTAAAACATCTTTTCTGATTTTTAGTCTGTTTATTTCACTTGTGATGTTTAAAACTTCTTTTTGACTGTCCTTTGTGTTTGATTTTATATTTTCTATGGTTTTTTCTATGTTTTCAATCTCTTGTTTTAGGTTTTCAATCTCTTTTTTGTAGTTTTCTGATTTTTCTACTGTGGTTGTGTATTTTAGTTGATATTCTACTTTTTGCTTTTCTAACTCTTTGATTTTGTCAAGCAGCTCTTTTTCTTGTCTTTCTATCTCTCCCAAGTCATTTTTAACAGAAGAGTCAAATATTTCATACTCTTTAAGCTTTTTATTTTTTTCTTCAAGCTCTTTTTCTGCTTCTAAAAGCTCTTTTTCTATATCCGGTAGCTGTTTTTCAAGTGTTTTTATCTCTTCTTCAAGCTTCAGTATATCTTTGACTATCAGTTCTTTTTCTTGTATTAGCTGTTTGATTTTTGAGTCTATGCTTTGTATTTCTTTTTCAAGGGTATCTTTTTTCTCGTTTAAACTTCTGATGCTTGCAGTGATAGAACCTTCCTGCTCTTTTATGGGTAAAAATGAGTTTTGAATTTCATTTAATTTATTTTCTAAATCTCTGATTTGATTTAGTATCTGTTTTTGTTTTTCTATGTTTTCTTCTTTTGATTTATAAAATTGTTGCAGGTCTTTTTCTATGTCTTGAAGATGCTCTAAGGCTTGTTGTTTTTGACTGAGTAGATGATAAAGTTTTGCCCCAAGCAGTCTATTTTCAAGCTCTTTTATCTGGCTTTCTATGTTTATTGCTAAAATTGCGTTTTCTTTTTCTTGCTGTAATTTTTTTAGTGTATGCTCTATCTCTTTTAAAACTGCCTTTACATTGTCTACCTTCTCTTGCGCTTCTTTTAAGTCTGCCAATGCTTTTTGCTTTTTCTCTTCATAGATGGTTATTCCTGCTATCTCGCTTAGAAGCTCTCTTCTCTCTCCGGGAGTCATGTTTACAAATTTATAAATATCTCCTTGCGTGACGATGTTATAGCCTTGGATGGGTATTCCTGCCTGAGTTAATAAGTCTTCTACTTCCTGCTGTTTTACTGTTTTTCCATTTATTTTATATGTAGATTTTCCGCTAAGCTCTACTTTTCTTGATATTCTTACTTCTTCTGAGTTTATAGGAAATGCTCCAAGATTTTTAAAAACTATCTCAACTTCTGCATAAGGTGCTGATTTATCATTTGAAGAAAATATCAAATCTGTAAGCTTTAAAGCTCTCATTGCCCTGGCTGACGCAATACCAAGACAAAAAACTATACTATCACCTATGTTGCTTTTTCCCGCTCCATTTGGACCTACTATCGCAGTAAATCCCGGACCAAGTGGAATGGTTAAATGTCTATCTCCATAAGATTTAAAGCCATAAACGTTGATTCTATCTATATAAGTTTCCATACCTTTTTGTAAACTGCACCTTTTGGATTTAGCATACTTTCAATTATATCAACTGTTATTATTTTTTGTTTAAAAAAGACTTTGTCTTCATACTTTTTTATTTTTTCTAAAAATGATTGTTGCTTCACTTCTTTAATTCTTACGATCGTAACGTGAGGTACAAATCTTTTAATCTCTCTTTTAAATCCAAGATTTGCCATCTGATTTTCTACATACTTATTTATCTCTGTAAGGACTGGGTTTTCTTCTACTTTAAAGTATAAAACTTTTGGCTGGTCTAAATTTGGAAAAACTCCAAGCCCTTTAACGACTATCTGCGTTTCTATCTCTTTATTGATACATTCAGACAAATTATTTTTTATATCTTCTATCTTATCGTCTTCTACATTTCCTAAGAATTTATAAGTTATGTGAAAGTTTTCAGGTTTAACCCAACTACCTGTCAAAACACCCGAAAAATCTTTTTTAATCTCTGTATAATGCTTTTTTAATCCTTTGCTATCAATAAAACTGCCTATAAAAATTCTTTTCATTCTAAAAACTCTCTACTGATGTAGCCACTGCAAATTTCTTGAACTTCTCCGGTCATTTTAATATTCCAATCTTCATCTATGCTAATTTTAAGCTCGCCACCAATCATTTTAATCTTAATTTCTCTATCTGCAAGACCTTTTTTAACAAGCACAGATGCAACCCCGCACGAAGAACTTCCCGAGGCATAAGTAAATCCCGCCCCCCTTTCCCATATTAAAATCTGTGCTTCATTTCTACTTATAGGCTTAACAAACTGAACGTTTATCCTGTTTGGAAAAAGTGGATGATTTTCTATCATTGGTCCATACTTTTTAATCTCTTCTTCATCAAGGTTTTCTTTTATGATTACACAGTGAGGATTTCCAACAGATACACAGTTAACTTCAAACTCTTTATCTCCAACCGTGATTTTTTCTGATATAAACTCTTCTTTGTCTGTATTGATTGGAATTTGTTTTGCGTTAAAAATAGCCTTTCCCATATCAACGGTTATAATTTTTGCCTTGCCAAATTTATTTTTTTCTTCTATTTTTGCTTTTACAATACCACCTTTTGTTTCAACTGTAAACTCTTCGTTGTCTGTATAGCCATAATCATAAAGAAATTTACAGAAAATTCTAAGTCCGTTTCCGCTTTTCTCTGCTTCGCTACCATCCGGATTGAAAATCCTTAGCTTAAAATCCGCTACATCTGAATCGTATTTAACTAAAATCCCATCGCTTCCTATCCCGTAGTGAACATCGCAGATTTTTTTTATCAAACCTTGTGTTAGCTTAAAATCTATTTTATCTGAGTCCAAGACGATGTAATCATTACCAAGTCCATGTGATTTGACAAAAAAGTTATTTTTCTCCAACGCCTATCTCCGTTTTTTTGTTTTAATAGATAATTTTATCAGAATTAAGAAGATGTGTGAGTAGTGAAAAGATATGTGTGACGGGGAAGATGTTTCAAATTTTAACTAAGTCTAAAAATTGATTAACATTTTGATCGTTATTCTAAAGCTGGCGAAGAATCTCCTCCCTTTTACCTCTCACATATTCACCGTATGGGCAATTCATGAATTGCCTCTACTCACTTTCTCATCTTCTTTAAAAAAGGAGATCCTTCGGACTAAAGTCCTCGGGATGACAGCGAAAGGTTGAATTATAAACATTAGAGTAAGGATAACTTTATTCGTCATTCTGAAGCCGGCAAAGAGTCTTATACTTTTATTAAATTTCTCATCATGATATGTAGTAAGTTTTAAATCTTTACAAAAATATTAAAAATCTTTCATCAATCTTAACTTCTTACTCTGTTAACTTTAAAATCAAATTAGCCAAATCGTCCGGAACTTCCATTACAGATAAACGGGGCATTTTAACAAGATAAAAATCTTGAAACTCTTTCATTTTTTTAATCTCAGATAAAGTTAATTTCTTATTCAATCTCTTGTATGGCTGAATATCTACAACGTACAAACCATTCTCGTCTTGATAAGGCTCAGACACTACTTTACCAATTCCAACGATAGCTTTTTCTTTTCCTGTATGATAGATAAAAACCAAATCACCTTTTTTCATCTGTTTTATAAACTTTTGAGCTAACGGATTTTTTACTCCATTCCAAACAGTTTTACCTTCCTTTTCTAACATATCATATGAATACTCTTCAGGCTCTGTCTTGGCTAAATAATACCTTGCCATTAAAAAACCTCATGGTAAAATAATACTATTATGATATCAGAAAAACATTCAATCAGACCGCTCAAGCTTGATGATTTTATAGGACAGGAAGAAGTTAAGAAGCAGCTTAAAGTTTTTATAGAAGCATGTAAAATTCAAGGAAAAACTCTTGACCATACTATACTTTCAGGACCACCCGGACTTGGTAAAACAACCCTTGCGACAATCATAGCCAATGAACTTGCGACAAATATAAAAATAACATCTGCACCTGTTTTAGAGAAAAAGGGAGACCTTATAGGACTACTTACTTCTTTAAAAGAAGGAGATATTTTATTTATTGATGAAATTCACAGACTAACTCCAACATTGGAAGAAATTTTATACTCTGCAATGGAAGATTTTAAAGTGGATGTTATAGTTGGTGGTGGGTCTAACAGGAAGGCAAGGTCTGCCAAAGCTATAAGATTAGATATTAATAAATTTACACTGATTGGAGCTACTACAAGAATAGGCATGTTATCAACACCTTTAATCTCTCGTTTCGGAATAATTTTAAATCTTGATTTTTATGATCAGCAGTCTTTAAAAGAGATTATTTTAAGGTCTGCTAAAATTTTAAACATAAACATTACAGAGGAAGGTGCTTTAGAGATTGCCAAACACTCAAAAGGAACTCCAAGGATTGCAAACAAACTTTTAAAAAGAGTTTATGATTATGCTGTTATTCACAAAAAAGATGTTATAGATAGAGAAACAGCCTTTGACGCACTGAGATTTTTATCTATCGGTAAAGATGGAATAGATGGACTGTCTTTAAAATATCTAAAATCTTTGGTTTATCAGTTTAACGGTGGTCCTGTTGGCTTAAACACAATATCTTTTGCAATATCAGAAGACAAAAGAACGATAGAAGAAGTAATTGAGCCCTATCTTCTTAAGCTTGGATTTATAAAAAGAACGGCAAAAGGAAGAGTTGCATTACCTACGGCGGTTGAGTATTTAGAAAATTATGAAAATACTTGATAAATCAGAGTTTCCATCTTTAAGAAAAGCTAAGTTTATAGAGAGATTAAATAGATTTGTTGGACTGATTGAAATTGATGGAAATATTACAAAATGTCATATTGCAGATACAGGAAGGCTAAAAGAAATCCTTACAAAAGGAAGAGAGATTTTAGTCATAAAAAATAAAGCTGAAAATAAAACAAATTACAAGCTAATTTCTGCAAAGATGGAAGAGGGCTACATTCTACTAAATACTTCTTTCCATTCTAAAATAGCGGAAAAAATTATAGAAAGAGGATATCTTGGCTTTAAACCTAAAAAGATAAAAAAAGAGGTTTTGTATCAAGACAGTAGAATAGATTTTCTCATTGATGACAATTTTTATATAGAAGTCAAAGGCTGTAATCTAAGAAAAGGAAAACTTTGTCTATTTCCTGATGCACCAACATTAAGAGGAGCAAAACATATAAAACATCTGATAGAATTAAAAAATAAAGGTTATGAAGCAGGTATTATGATAATTGCATTTAGAGATTGTGAAGAATTTCTGCCAAATTATGAAACAGATAGAGAGTTTAGTAAATACTTTTTAAAAGCGTTAGAAGTTGGAGTAAAATTTTTAGGCTATAAAGTAAGGTTTGATGGGGAATTTAACATTGTGTTAAATGGTAGCTTAAACCTGAGCGAGGAAATATGGAGTTTGCAAAAGAAATTTTCTTTATAATGAACATTATAGGACTTGTAGCCTTTGCTGTAACCGGTTCTTTGAAGGCAATAAAAGAAGGTTTAGACCTGCTTGGAATTACTGTTTTAGGAGTTATGACTGCACTTGGTGGTGGGATTACGAGAGATTTACTTATAAATACAATTCCAAATGCTTTAAAATCTATCACAGATATGAGCGTTGCACTCTTTGGCGTTTGGGTTGCTGTTGTGATGTATAAAGTTGTTAAAGGTGATATATCAAACAAATACTACATTTTAATTCCTGATGCAATTGGTCTGTCAGCTTTTACTACTACAGGAGCAATCATTGCATACAATGCTGATGTGTCTTTTTTTGGAATTATTATTCTTGCTACACTTACAGGTGTAGGTGGTGGCGTAATTAGTGATTTACTTCTTGGAAAAGTTCCATCTGTACTGAGGGATGATTTTTATGCAAGTTGTAGCATAATAGGATCAATTGGATTTTACATATCTATGGTTTTAACATCCGATTTAACAGTAGCATCTATCGTTTGTAGTTTACTTGTTTTGATGTTTAGAATCGTAGCTATTCTCTATGATTGGAAGCTTCCAAAATTTCAATGAATTTAAAAGAGCTGTTTAGCAAAATAACAGAAATCTTTAAAGAATCAAAAATAGAAAATCCGGCGAATGAAGCTTTAATACTGATTTCTAAAATTCTCAACCTTCCAAAACATCACATTATTTCATATCCGGATTTAGAGATATCGGAAGAAGATGCAAAAAAATTAGTAGTTTTATCTGAAAAAAGAGCTTCAGGCTATCCTATGGCATACCTTACAAAAAACAAAGAATTCTTTGGACTTGATTTTTACATAGAAGAAGGTGTCTTAATCCCAAGACCGGAGACAGAGATTTTAGTAGAGAAAGTTATTGAAAAGTTGCAAAACGCTAAGGGAGAATTAATCGGCTTAGAAGTTGGCGTTGGTAGTGGCTGTATTTCTGTTAGTTTATTAAAAAATATAAAAAACTTGAAAATCATAGGAATTGATATTTCAGAAAAAGCTTTAGAAATTACAGAAAAAAGCGCTAAAATTCATGAAGTTTTAGACAGGTTAAAACTTTTTAAGTTTAATATTATGAATGGAAAAATGAATTCTTTAAACCTTCCAAAGCTTGATTTTGTAGTTTCTAATCCACCATACATAAAAGAAGAAGATTATCAAAAACTTCAAAAAGAAGTAAAAAAAGAGCCAAAAGAAGCTTTAATTTCTGGTAAAGAAGGAACAGAATTTTACGAAAAGATAGTGAATTCTTTAAAAGATTTTCTAAAAGAAGATGGTTTTTTTGCTTTTGAAGTTGGAATAGGTCAAGCTGAAAAGGTAAAGCTGATTTTAGAAGATAACGGATATAAAAATATAGAAATCTATAAAGATTTGGCTGGAATTGATAGAGTTATCATTGCAAGTAAGAGGTTTAAAAGAATAGGAGATTAAAAACGAGGCTGTTTTAAAATTTTTGTAAGTTTAACTTCATCATTTCATGTTGAGGACTTTAGTCTGAAGGATCACCTATTTTAAAAAGCAAGAAAGTGAGTAGAGGCAATTCATGAATTGCCCACTTAGTAAAAATTTTATGGCACTATCGATTAAAAATTTAGATAGATGATAAAAAAACCTGCTAAAATAAAGGAGAAAGATCATGTTAAAGGAAGATGTTAAGTTGAAGGAAGCATTAATTATAGAAGGTGGAAATAAACTAGAGGGTGTATTAGAAGTTTCTGGAGCTAAAAATGCCGCACTTCCTAACATGGCTGCAACCATCCTAACATCTGATGAAGTAATAATAGAAAACCTTCCAGACCTTTTAGATATAGATACAATGAAAAAGCTTTTACAAGAATTAGGAACAGAAATAAATCACATAAAAGATAAAACATACAGTTTTAAACTTACTAATCCAAAATCTTACACCGCCCCATACGATTTAGTAAATAAGATGAGGGCATCTATCCTTGTACTGGGTCCAATGCTTGCAAGGTTTGGCTATGCAGAAGTTGCTTTGCCCGGTGGATGTTCTATCGGAGCAAGACCGGTTGATTTACATCTAAAAGCATTAGAAAAAATGGGAGCCCAGATAAAAATAGAGCATGGGTATATAAAAGCCTATGCACCAAAAGGCTTAAAGGGAGCTCATATTTTCTTTGACAAAATCACAGTTACAGGAACAGAAAATATTTTAATGGCTGCATCTTTAGCAGAAGGTCAGACAATTATAGAAAACGCAGCATTAGAGCCGGAGGTTGTAGATCTTGCCGTTATGCTTAAAAAAATGGGAGCAGATATTGCAGGTGAAGGGACTAATAGAATTGTTATAAACGGCGTAAAAGAACTTCACGGAACCTATCATAAAGTAATTCCGGATAGAATTGAAGCCGGAACTTTTTTAGTATTAGCTGCACTGACAGATGGAAAAATAATAATCAAAAACTATCCAAGTCAATATTTAGAGTACGTGGAAGAAATTTCAAATAAAATCGGCATACACATTGTAAAGCTTTCAGATAACGAAGTTTTAATTAAAAGAGAAGAAAAATTAAAACCTGTAAATATAGAGACAAAAGAATATCCACTATTTCCAACAGACCTTCAAGCTCAGTTTATGACTCTACTTTGTTTTGCTGATGGAATATCTGAGATTACAGAAAATATTTTTGAAAATAGATTTATGCATGTTCCAGAGTTAAACAGACTTGGAGCAGATATTGAGATAAAAGGAAAAACTGCCATTATTAGACCTGTTAAGAAATTTACAGGAGCAGAAGTAAAAGCAACAGATTTAAGAGCAAGTGCTGCAATGGTAATCGCTGGCTTGATAGCAGAAGGAGAAACAAAAATATTTAGCATCTATCATTTAGACAGAGGTTATGAACATATAGATGATAAATTAATCAACATCGGTGCTAAGATAAGAAGGGAAATTGTGGAGCATTAAAGCAAGGGAATAGATGATAAACTCTTGTTATTGGTTAGAAAAGAAAGTGTCGATCCTCTGGATTTTCTACAAGATCATAAATGCAATGTAATGTTCTTATAGTTGATTTGCAAAGTTAACCTTGGCAATTGAATAAGAAAAATTTTTAAGGTTTGTAGCCTACTTATGAGGAATTGAAACAGGATAAACGTCTCACATCTCAAGTCGAACGTAAATAGTATTGCGAAATTTTAGGAAGAGTTTATAGATTTTTGCAACACTCTATATCCTGGACGGAAGATTAGAAATCTTTATAAAAATTTAAGAAGTGAAAAACCTTTTTGTCATTCTGAACGAAGTGAAGAATCTCTTTATTTTAAAACATATGATTGCAGACAAAGTTTATCTCATTTTTAACTACAATAAAATTTTGAAGTACACTTAGCTTCACTCATTTCCAACTTCCACATCTTTAAGCCAATCTCTATTTTCTAAATACCAATCAACAGTCTTTTTAATACCCTCTTCAAAGCTTACCTTTGGCTCCCAGCCAAGAAGATTTTTAGCTTTTGTAATATCAGCCCAAGTTTCTTTTAAATCTGCTTTATGAAAAGGTCTATAATCAATAACAGCCTTTTTACCAAGATGTGCTTCGATGGTTTCAATAACTCTTTTTAAACTTATAGGATTTTTACCACCACCAAGATTTATAATCTCATAACCAAGCTCTTTAGTTGCTAAAATAGTGCCTCTTGCAATATCATCAACGTATGTAAAATCTCTTGATTGAGAACCATCACCGTATAAAATAATTGGTTTTCCTTCATCAATCCATTTTATAAATCTAAAAATACTCATATCAGGTCTGCCGGCTGGACCATAAACTGTAAAATATCTTACAACTGATACATCAATTCCATAAAGATAGTGATAAGTATATGCCATCACTTCTGCAGCTTTTTTTGATGCAGCATAAGGAGATATCGGTGTATTTACAGGCAGGTCTTCTTTAAACGGCATTGGCTGTCCGGCATACAATGAAGAGGTAGAAGCAAGAACAAACTTTTTAACACTGTACTTTTTCATCAAATCAAGTAAATTTAATGTACCATTTGCGTTTGTTGTCATATAAACATAGGGGTTTATCATACTGTATCTTACGCCAGCCCTTGCTGCTAAGTTAATTACTACATCAAATTTGTAGTCATTAAAAAGAATTTCTAAAGCTTGAAGATTTTCAATATCAACTGGATAAAATTTAAAATTCTCATACTTTTCAAGGTCTTTTTTTCTATATTCTTTTAATCTTACATCGTAATAGTTGTTTAAATTGTCTACGCCAATAACTTTATATCCTTCTTTTAATAAAAATTCAGCAGTTTTCCAACCAATAAAACCTGCTGCACCTGTAAGTAATACTGTCTTCATTTGCTACTCCATATTTTTTAGTGTAAGATATTATTTTACCATCTAATTGAGGTTGGCTTATGGACAAATTAAAACATACACTTTTTGGCTTAGAATTTAAAAATCCTGTATGGACAGCTTCAGGAACTTTTAGCTATGGTCTTGAAGTCGCAAAAATATATGATTTATCATTACTTGGCGCTATAGTTGTTAAAGGATTATCATTAAAACCAAGAAAAGGAAATATGCCAGAAAGAATTGTAGAAACGCCAGCTGGAATGTTAAACTCAATTGGTCTTCAAAACCCGGGAGTTGATTATTTTATAAATGAAACACTTCCTAAATTAAAAAAATACGACACTAAAATATTTGCTAATGTTTTTGGAGAGGATGAAGATGAATATCTTGCAGTAGCAGAAAGACTTGATAAAGCAGATGGAGTTCATGGACTTGAGTTAAACGTATCATGTCCGAACGTCAAAAAAGGTGGAATTGCATTTGGAACAGACCCAGAGGTTTTATATAATCTTGTTTATAAAATGAAGAAAATTACAAAAAAGCCACTTCTTGTAAAATTAAGTCCAAATGTTAGCAATATTCTTGATACCGCTGATGCTTGTGTATCTGCAGGAGCTGATGGTTTGGTACTTATAAATACACTTCTTGGTGTTGCTATAGATGTAGAAAGAGAAAAGCCAATTTTGTCAACCATTACTGGAGGACTTTCTGGTCCTGCCATGCTTCCAATAGCTGTTAGGATGATATGGCAAGTTTATCAAAAATACGGCAGCAGAATACCCATCATCGGTGTAGGTGGAATATCAAACTACAAAGATGCACTGCAGCATATATTGGCTGGAGCATCTGCTATACAAGTGGGAACAGCAAATTTTTATGACCCTCTCTCGCCGTTAAAAATAATTGAAGATTTAAAAAATCATTTAGATAAAAAAGGTTATGTGCATTATAGTCAACTAATAGGAAAAGCTCATCAAATGATAATAAAGGAGGTGTAAAAAGATGGTAGTTGTTTTAACAAAATTTCCAATCAAAAAGGAGTTCAAAGAAGATTTTGAAAAAAGGTCTAAGGAAAGATTTGGAGAGCATGGAATCTCTCAAATGGAAGGATTTCTTGGAATGAAAATTTTATCTGGTAAAAGCTTTCCATCAATGCCGGAAAATAACAATGTGTTAATTATTACATACTGGAAAGATATGGAAAGTTTCTTAAACTATACAAATAGTGAAGCTTTTAAGAAAGCTCATGAAAATCCACCACCAAAAGAATGGTTTGCAGGACTACCTTCCGTTGAAATTTATGAGGTAATAAAAGAAATATAAAAAGAATACGTTAATTTTATTTTATTTTAACTTTAAATTAAATGCTTGAAATTGCTTGATAAATATTTTATTATTGATTTAAATCATATTTTAGTAGGAGGTTAACAATGGGAGAAAACACAGCTATCAGATGGTTGCTCTTCTTCTTCTTCCCAGCCCTGTTTGTCTATGGTTTGTTGCATGTTTATTCATCTAAACCTGCTCAAGCTAAAAAGACAGCAGAACTTACAGAAATGGAAGAAGCTGGAAGAAAGGTTTACAACAAATTCTGTGTAGGATGTCACGGTGAAAACGGTGATGGAAACAGTATGGCAGCGCCTTTCTTTAAGGACAAGCCACCAAACTTCCACACCGGCGTATTTAGATGGAAATCTACTCCAGAAGGAACACTCCCAACAGATGAAGACTTGTTACACGTATTAGATTGGGGTATTCCTCAAACACCTATGCCATCTTTCCATTTGGTACCAGAAGTTCAAAAAAGAGCAGTTATTGCTTATATCAAAACTTTCTCTGACAGATGGAAAAAAGAACAACCTGGAGAGAGTGTTTATAGCCAAATCAAAAAAGTTCCTGAATTCTTTGGAACAAAGGAATCTATTGAAAAAGGTAAAGAGTTGTATGCTGCAAACTGTACAGCTTGCCATGGTGAAAGTGGAAGAGGAGATGGTCCAATAGCTTCAACTTTACCAGTTCCACCAACCAATTTAACTTATCCAGTTAGAGCGGCAGGTCCATCACCAAAAGACACGTTTAGAGTTTTAACCGTTGGTCTTGAAGGTTCTCCGATGCCAAAATTTGACCATTTATCAGAAGAAGACAGATGGCATCTTGTTTCTTACATTGCATATTTAATGAATCAAGGAAAATAATATAAGGAGGTGTAAGCAATGGCTACCGCAACAGCAACAGGTGATGTTCAATTAACAAACCTCGTTAACTATACCCTTGTAAAGCTTCACGTTGCAATGGGTCTGATTTTCTTCATTATTGTTGGATTAATGGGATTCTTATACTCTTTACAGCTTGATGGTATCTATCCATTCCCAGGGATAGAATTTTTATCCGCCGGTAGGGTGAGAATGATTCACACAGCAGGTGCTGCTTATGGATTTTTAGTAAACATGTTTACTGGTCTTCTTTATTGGGCAGTTCCAAGATTTACAGGTTATAAAGTTTTTAACGAAAAATACTTAGGTGGTTTTATGTTTATTGGTCTTCAGGCGGCTGTATTAATTACAGTTGTTGCTATTCTTTTCTTAGGTCAAGCTGACAACGTTGAATGGGGTGAGACACCTTGGTGGATTGACCCTATAATTGTTGCTTGGTTATTGTTACATGCAATTCAATTTGGTACTCCAATTTTAAAAGCATCTCAAAAGGCTCCTCTTTATGTTACAGGATGGTATGTATCAGCAATGTTGGTATGGACACCCCTTGTTGTGTTCATGGGTAACTTTATACCAAGATTCTGGTCTGCAGGTTCTGGAGCTGGTGCAGTTCAATCTACATTCATTCACGACTTAGTTGGGTTGTACGTTACACCTGTAGCTTGGGGATTGATGTATTACTTTGTACCAGTTATTATGAAAAAGCCAATGTGGTCTCATGGGTTGTCATTACTTGGTTTCTGGGGATTGGCATTTTTCTATCCAATGAACGGTGTTCACCACTTCATGTGGTCTCCAATTCCAATGTTTGCTCAGTATTCAGCAGTATTTGCAACAGTTGCTATTGAGTTTGCAGTTACATCGGTTTTAATCAACTTCATGATGACATTAAGAGGTTCTGCTGAAGTATTAAAGTACAATGTACCTTTAAGATATATGTATACTGGAGCAATTTTCTACTGGATTACTTGCTTCCAATGTGCATTTCACGTTACATTAACATTCCAAAAAGTTATCCACTTTACAGACTGGGTAACAGGACACGCACACCTAATAATGTTTGGTACATTTGGAATGTGGGTTCTTGGAATGGCTGAATATGTATGGCCAAGGCTCTTTGGAAAAGAAACTATGTATTCTAAGGGAATGTCAGAAGGAGCATACTGGTTATTAACAATTGGTGTAATTGCAATGTTTGTTGACTTAACAGCTGTAGGGTTAGTTCAAGGTTTTGACTGGATTGGATTAAACCCATGGATTGACTCAGTTAATTTCTCAAAACCATTCTGGTACTTCAGATCTGTTGCTGGAATCATGATGTTAACAGGATTATTAATGTATGCTATGAACTTCTATAAAACTGCTACAGCTGGTAAAGGTCTTGAAGCTCAGCTAAAGCAAACAGTATAAGGAGGGAATGAAAAATGGGTAAAATGGAACGTTTCCCTTTTGTGGTATTAGTAGCAGGGTTAGGATTTTTCCTTTTTGCAGACTTTATATCTTGGGCATTGCCAATGTTTGTATTAAAAGATATTCCTATGAAGAAAATCAACGACCTTGCGGCAGAGGCAAAAGCAAAAAATACCTCTGCTTGGGCTGATTTTCAAAGATTAGCTCAATACTATCCAGAACAATTTAAAAAATATTATGGCGAAGTAAATGAAAAATCATTTGCGAAGGCTTTAGATGTTGGTCACCATTGGTATGTTGCCGAAGGTTGCTGGAACTGTCACTCTCAAATGATAAGACCAGTTTCTAATGAAACATTAAGATTTGGTATTCCGGGAGTGTCTAATACTGTCTCTTATCCTTCAGAATATCAAAATGAATTACAAGCTCCTGTATTATGGGGTACAAAAAGAATTGGCCCAGACTTAATTAGAGAGGCGGCAGTTCATAACGTAGACTGGCAAGTTGCACACCTCTATAATCCTCCTTCTACTTCCCCAGGAACAAACATGCCAGGATATCCATGGTATTTTGAAAAGGATAAAAATGGAAATATGGTTCCTAATGAAAGAGGTATTGGACTCTTAACCTACATAATGTGGCTTGGTTCTTGGGAAGTTAAACCAACAAAAGAATGGGCTTTAAAATAATTAGCAATGGAGGGTTAATGCCCCTCCACTTAGCAAATGCGAGGTGGTAAAATGAAGATAACCCAACGAACAGTTTCACTTATGATAATGTTTATTTTTTTATTTGTAGTTGGGTCTATAATTGCAGTAAGAACTGTTGCTTATTTAGAAGCAGGTTTTGAATTAAAAGGATTCTTGGTTGAAGTTATATCTTATATTGTTGCTTTAACTGGGTGGTTGACTCTATTCATTTATTCTTATCTGAAAGGTGATTTTAAGGACATAGAAGGTCCAAAGTATGAACTTTTAGAAAAAGAGGAAAAAATCATTGAATCAGAAAAAAAAGCTGGGAGGTATTAAAAAATGGCTGCACATTTGGAGAATACAAGAGCAATTGATAAGATTACCTATGTAACAGATGCTGTTCCAACATGGTGGATGATGTTCTGGATCGGATATATTCTTTTTACTGTGTCTTACATAGTATTTGATTGGATACCGGACTTCTTAGGTTGGTTAGCAGTTGTAGGACAAGGAACCGAAGCAGCTGATAAGTACATTTGGTTAAGAGAATTAATGAGAAATTAAAAAGATTTAAATCTATATTTTAATTCTTTTTATGAAGAGGCTTTTATGGCCTCTTTTTTATTTTTTTTCTAATTTTAAAAGCCCAAAAATACTCAATTAATTTTCCTAACTATAAAATTTTTTATTTATCACTCTTAAATACTTTGGTGGAAAATTTGATAAAAGAAGGATATTCTTCTCCGGCTTCAGAATGACAAATAAAGTTATCCTTCCTCTAATGCTTATAATTCAACCTTTTCCTGTCATCTTGAGGACTTTAGTCCGAAGGATCTCCTTCCTAAGTTTTATAAAAATCCCTAATTTCTCATCCAAGATATCTTTTATTTATCACTTAAATTGTTAATAAACATAATGACTAATTTTGAAAGATAATCTCACATTTGTTTTAATTCCAAGTTCTAATAATAAATACCAATTATGGTATACTAATGTAAGGAGTTAGGAGATAAGATATGAAAAGATTAATAATTATATTCTTATTGTTTTTTGCGTTATCCCAATTGTCATTTGGAGGAGAAAGAGTGCTTAAAGTAATATATCCAAATAATTTGACTTTAATATACAAACAAACGCAAGGGAAAGGAATAATAGCCGGTAGTATATTTATTAGAGGTGGAAGCTTTGAAGATGGAACAGAAAAAGCCGGTCTCACAAATTTGACATTAAAATTGTTATTAAAAGGTTCAAAGAAATATTCGGATTATGATATAAACAAATTTTTTGAAGACAGCGGTGGGTATATATCCTCTTCGTCCGGGGAAGATTTTTCAAACATTGAATTTGCCACCACTGTAGATAATTTCCCTAAGGCTGTTGAAATTTTAATGGATATTTTAGAAAACCCATTATTTCCGGAGGATAAATTTTCTCAAGAAAAAAGCAATATAATCGCACAAATAAAGGCAAAAAAAGAAGAAGGATTTTCCATAGCCTTTGATGATTTAAGAAAAGTGATATATAAAGATACAAATTACCAATATAGCCCACTTGGAACAGAAGAATCATTGAATAAGATAACATCGGAAGATGTAAGGAAAAGATGGAATGAGCTTTTAAACAGTAACAGGATTGTTATTTCAATAGTTGGGGATGCTTCATTTAAAGAATTTGAAAATCAGTTATATAATTTCTCAAAGCTACAAAAAAAAGAGTATTTTAGTTTTCCAAAAATTGATAAAGTTATTGAAGATAACCAATGTATTACAGTTCACAGAGAAGGTCAACAATCAACTATTTTAATTGCATATAACGCTCCAACTCTTTTAGATAAAGATTACATTCCGTTTAGAGTATTAAATGGAATTCTTGGAAGCGGCTTTACTTCTCGTATGTTTCAAGAGCTAAGAGAAAAAAGAGGACTTGCATACGCAACAGGTTCTTACTTTCCGGCAAGATTAAACATTGGTACAGTTGTTTTATATATTGGCACAGACCCTAAAAAAAGAGAAGATGCAGAAAAAGGTATGAGAGAGGTTGTTAAAAGTTTGAAAGAAGGAATAAAGGAAGAAGAGATAAAAACATCCAAGGAAAAGATACTTGGAACGTTTATGATGGACCATCAAACAAGGTCAAAACAGGCATATTATTTAGGATGGTTTGAAACTGTAGGACTTGGTTATCAAATGGATAAAAACTATCCAAATTTAATAAAAAAAGTAAAACTCAGAGATTTAACTAAGCTTACAATTAAATACTTTACAAAATCTTCTTGTATTATAGTATCACCGTAATTTGCACTTTAAAGTCAGAATTGAGACGTTAAACTGCTACTTATTTTCTCGGTCTCTCACTTTCTCATCTACTTACTGTCTCACTTATTATATAATTATTTCAAATAATCTTTGGAGGTAAAAATTGATCTGGTTTACTGAGTATCAAACACCAAACACAGGATTAACTGTAAAAGTTAAAGAAGCTAAAACAGTGAAATCAAAGTATCAGGAAATCTTGATCTTAGATACTTATGAGTATGGCAAAATGCTTGTTTTAGATGGTGCAGTTCAAACAACAGAAAGAGATGAGTTTATATATCATGAGATGCTTACTCATCCTGCCTTGATAAAACATCCAAACCCAGAAAGAGTTCTTGTTATTGGCGGTGGTGATGGTGGAACAATTAGAGAAGTTTTAAAGCATCCATCTGTAAAAGAAGCTCATTTATGTGAAATTGATGAAGAAGTTATAAAAATTTCAAAAGAGTATCTTCCTACAATTTCATGTGAACTAAACAATCCAAAAGTCCAAGTTTTTGTAGAAGATGGAAATAAGTTTTTAGATGAAAGAAAAAATTATTATGATGTTATACTGCTTGACCTATCTGACCCAGTAGGTCCTGCAGAAGCTTTGTTTAAAAGAGAATTTTATACTAAGGTTAAAAATGCACTTAGAGAAAATGGAATAATGGCAGCACAAACTGAATCTCCATTTTTACAAGAGCTTTATTTTAAGACAGCTGTAAATGAGATTAAACAAGTATTTAAATATTTTGGAACTTATTTAGCATTTATTCCAACGTATCCAGCTGGAATGTGGAGTTTTACATTGGCTTCCGATGATGTTGATATTTTAAAGTATGAAGAAAGCGAGTTTGAAAAGATTAAGGATTTGAAAACAAAATATTTTTGTGATAAAATATATGCTTCTTTATTTTCAATACCAAAATTTGTATCAGATTTAATTAAATAATTGAGAGGTGAGAAATTGGCAAGAGAGGTTTTAGACTTAATCGCAAAAAGAGCATCAGAAAAAACAAATATTAAACTTTACGGAAGAAGTGTAGAAAGGGTGTTGGCTGGTCTTTTAACAACATCAGATTTTTGGAAGGTTGTAGACTTGGCTGACCAACCGGTGCCGGCGACAGCAGAAATAGTAAGACAGCTTGTAGCTGAAGGCATCGCAAAAATAGAAAACGATGAAATCTTATTAACAGAAAAAGGTTTTAATTTAGTAAAAGAGTTAAAAATACCACCGGCGGTAGATTATTCTTGTAAAGCTTGTGAAGGCAGAGGTATACCATTCTATGCAAATTTAGATTGGTATCGTACATTTTTACAAGTTACAAAGGATAGACCGAAAGCAATTCAAGAGTATGACCAAGGCAGCGTTACACCGGAAACTACTGTATCAAGAGTTTTATTCTTAGATTCAAGAGAAGATTTAAGAGACAGAGATATTCTTGTTATGGGTGCTGAGGATGATTTAACAGGTTTAGCTGTAGCTTTAACAAGACTTCCAAGAAGAGTTTTAATCTTAGATATAGATGAAAGGTCTATAGATTTTGATAACAGGATCTTTAAAGAACTTGGCATAGACAATGCAGAAGCTATAAGATTTGATTTAAGAAATCCATTCCCAGAAGAATGGTTGAAATCTTTTGATGTATTTATCACAGACCCGCCGGAAACATTAAAAGCCTTTAAAGCATTCATTGCAAGAGGTATTGCAGCATTAAGACAAGAAGGTAGTGTTGGATACTTTGGATTAACATTAAGAGATTCTTCTATTACAAGATGGCATCAATTCCAAAAAGCTTTAATAAACGACTATGGAATGGTTATTACAGACATAGTTCAAGACTTTAACGCATACATGAACTGGGACTATCATGCTGAGACAAAAGCTCAGGAAGTGGCACCGGTTAATAAAGTTCCAACAGATATATGGTATAGGTCTGCATGGGTAAGAATGGAAGCATTACCAGGTTTTAAAGGTGAAAACGTTCAAATCACTGACGAAGTTTTCAGAGAGTTATACTTAGACGAAGAGGGCTCAACTACTTAATATAATCTTAAACAGGGCGATTTATCGCCCTTTTCTTAATGAAATATTTCGCATATCTTATCTGTACTTTCTATTTGGATTGTAGAATGGGTTATACCTTTTTCTTTTAAGAATTTTTCTAAATTTTCAAGAACTTCCATTGATTTATCCATATCTTTGACAACTATATGTCCGGTAAAATAGATATCCTTAGAGGATAAAGACCATACGTGAATATCGTGAATTTCTACAATTTCATCAAATCTATTTTTCATTTCATCTATCAATTCATACAGATTTATATTAGATGGTGCTGCTTCCATTAAAACCTTATAGCTTTTTTTCAAAATAGGAAAAGTTTCTTTAAAGATGTAAATACTGAAAATTAATGATAAGATTGGGTCAATGATGCTTATTTGAAAAAGATAGATAAAAATTCCGCCAATCACAACAGACAAGGATAACAACGCATCACTCAAAAGATGAATATAAGCAGCTGCAATGTTTATATCCTCATGATGGTGGTGGTCATCTTCTTCATGGTGATGATGATGTTTTAAAATTAATGCTGATACTAGATTTACTATAAAAGCTATAAATCCAAAGATTATGACAAATAAACCTTTAACTTCTTCCGGATGAATCAATCTAAGCGTAGCTTCATAAATAATAAAAATTAATGTTATCATTAAAATTAAACTGTTTACAAAGCCGGCCATAGATTCAGCTTTTAAAAAGCCAAAAGTCATTTCTAAGGTTGGCTTTTTTGACAAAGCTAAAATGGCAATCAAGCTGACAATTAAAGAAATAACATCTTGAAAGTTGTGAATTGCATCAGTGATTAAGGATATTGAGTTTGAATACAAGCCAAAAATAACTTGAATTATAACAATTAAAATATTTAATCCTATTGCGATTATTAGCCGGTTTTTGTTTTGATCTGTATTTCTTTCTTTTAGTTTATTTTCTATGTAAACCATTTCAAACCTTTGTGATGACATAAGCGTACAGATTTCCATTAACTTTATCTTTGACTGTTTTGTAAGCTTCTAATAATGTTGCACCTGTTGTTAGAATGTCATCAAAAACAAGCGTATTGCCATCTATTTTGTCAACTGTTAATTTAAAGCTATCTTTTAGATTTTCAAACCTTTCTGTCTTATTTAACTCAACCTGTAGTTTTGTCTCTTTGACTTTTATCAAATAATCTTTTACGAGATATTTTGGAAATATGTAAGTCAAAATCTCCTTTAAATGATTAAATCCTCTTTCTTTTAATTTTTTGTTCGATATAGGAATGTATAAAATATTTTGTACTTGGTTTTGTCTGACAAACTTTTGAAAGTCTTCTTTAATGATTTTCGCTATATCGTAAGCCAAGTTTTTATGTTTGCTGAACTTATACTCTCTGATAATCTCTCCAAACTCATAATAATCTGTAAAAGCTTCTATGAAGGAATATTTTCTATCGTATTTACATTCTTCACATATTGGATAGGTGTTTTCTCCAGACTTTCCGCAGCTTCTACAAAAGAAGCTTTCGGTTTTTTCAAATTTTGATAAACAATCATCACAAACAATGTTTTGGTATGTAAATACAAAAGGGTCACCACATAAAACACATTCTCTTGGAAAAAGTGCGTTAAATATTAGCTTAAATTTACTTAACCAATGGTAATCCTGATGCTTTCCACTCAAGTAATCCACCTTTTAGATTGTATACGTTTTTAAATCCGGCTCTATCTAATATCTGACTTGCGATTGCACTTCTATGGCCAGACCTACAGTATACAAGGATTTTTTTATCTTTGAAGTTTTTAAGCTTATCTAATTGCTGTCCTAAAATTTGGACAGGAATGTTGATTGCATTACTTATATGTCCTTCTTGGTACTCTTGTGGTGTTCTGACGTCGAGAATTATCACATCTTTCTCTTTTTGTATCATTTCATAAAACTGCTTTGCATTTAAGTCTTGGTATGCAAAAGAAAATCCGAAAATTAATAAAATTGTCAAAAAAGCCTTTCTTATCATTCTTCATCTACCTCTACTTTTATTCCTACTTCTTTAAGTTGTTTTTCTGAAACATAATCCGGTGCTCCTGTTAGCGGACATATTCCTTTTTGTGTCTTAGGGAATGCGATTACGTCTCTTATGCTTTCGCTACCTGTCATAAGTGCTAAAATTCTATCAAGACCAAAAGCTAATCCGCCGTGTGGTGGTGCTCCGTAGCTTAAAGCTTCTATTAAAAACCCAAATTTTTCTTTTGCCTCTTCTTCTGAAATGTTTAAAAGCTGGAATACTTTTTCTTGTATGTAAGGTGTATGTATTCTTATTGAACCCCCACCTATCTCCTCACCATTTAAAACCATGTCGTAAGCTTTTGATTTAAAGCTAAGTGCAATTTCTGGACTGTTTAAAGCTTCGTCCAATCTATCTATATCTTCGTCTTTTGGACTTGTGAACGGATGGTGTATTGCAACAAGTCTATTTTCTTCTTCGTCCCATTCAAAAAGTGGAAAATCAACCACCCATAAAAACTCTAATTTGCTATTGTCTATTAGATTCATTTTTTCTGCTATATGCTTTCTTAAAAATCCTAAAACTTTGTGAGTGATATCTTTTTTATCTGCAATAAATATTAGCAAGTCTCCATCTTTTGCATCCATAAGGCTAAATAACTTTTGTTTTTGCTCTTCTGTGAAGAATTTTAGGATTGGAGAAGTAGCTTCTCCATTTTCAAGTTTAACCCATGCCATTCCTTTGGCACCAAACTTTTTAGCGTATTCTGTAAGCTCGTCAATTTCTTTTCTTGAAAATTTAGATCCACCTTTAATGTTTATACCTTTTACAAGCCCGCCGGATTTTGCTACATCGTTAAATACTTTAAATTCTACCTCTTTTGCTAAATCTGTAATATCTATAAGCTCTAAGCCATATCTTAGGTCAGGCTTGTCTGTTCCATATTTATTTATAGCTTCTTCATAGCTCATTCTTCTAAAAGGAATTTTTATATCAATTCCAAGAACTTTTTTGTATACATACTGAATCAAAGATTCTGCTAAAGTCATCACATCATCTTCTGTTACAAAAGACATCTCTAAGTCTATTTGTGTAAATTCTGGCTGTCTGTCTGCTCTTAGGTCTTCATCTCTAAAACATTTGGCTATTTGGAAGTATCTTTCAAGTCCTGCAACCATTAAGATTTGTTTAAATAGCTGTGGTGATTGTGGAAGTGCATAAAATTTGCCTTTTTCTAATCTTGATGGAACTAAAAAGTCTCTTGCTCCCTCCGGTGTTGATTTTGTAAGCATTGGGGTTTCTACTTCAATAAATCCATTTCCGGCTAAGAACTCTCTTACAGCTTGATATACTTCGTGTCTTAATATTATGTTTCTTTGCATAGATGGTCTTCTTAAGTCTAAATATCTGTATTTTAATCTAACTTCTTCGCTAACTTTTATATTATCTTCTATTGGAAAAGGTAAAGCCTTGGATGTGTTTAAGATTAAAAGCTCTTCACCGGCTACTTCTATGTTTCCTGTTTTCATTTTAGGATTTTCAGTACCTGCAGGTCTTCTGTAAACTCTACCTCTCACACCGATAACGTATTCTGATTTGAGTTTTTTCGCTTTATTGTATAACTCTTCTCCAATTTTTGATGGATCAAAAACTACTTGAACTATACCCTCTCTGTCTCTGAGATTTATAAAAATAACTCCGCCATGGTCTCTAACAGTGTCAACCCAACCAAGAAGTCTAACTTCATCACCTATATTTGATTCGTTTAAATCTCCACAGTAGTAATCTCTTTTAAATTCTCTAAGCTGGTCTATCATAAAACCTCCTGTAAATAGTTGTTGTTTTGATAATTATTATATCACTTCAACAACTCTTCTAAGCTATTAGCCAAAATAGCCTTTGTAAAGAGTTTGTCTAATTCTTCTAAGTCGTTAATGTTTGAAATTAATTTTTCAACTTCCTCTGATACTCTGCCAAATTTAAGATTGATAAGTTTAAGAATGTCTTCTTTCTTAGCTCCAATTATTCCTTCCATTTTCCATTTTTCTGTTAATGTCATCATATCTTTTTCACCTCCCAAGATTTCCTTTAATACATTTTCAACTTCTTGTGGGTTGTTTACAACTGAAATATAATCTAAAATGATAAAAACACAACCATCTTGATAGTGTTCAAAAACCTTCTTTAAAATATGTTTATACTTTCTTAAATCTTTGAAAATATGCTTCATTGTAAGAAGTGCTGACACTGTGCAAAAGTCTATGTAGAGCTTGTTTATCATCTCTTCATCAGCTACCTTTGAAAGGTCTATTAAGTGATAGTTAAGTTTGTTTGTAAATCTTTCTATAATTTCTGAGTTAGTTTTTGGTAGTATAGTTGGTATATTCCATTTTCTTTTACCATGGTACAAGACAATGTTGATTATTGGTGGATACTCTTCATACTCTCCTGTTTCTTCCCATAATATGCCATTGTAATACAAAAGCTGACTTGGTAGGTTTTTATCTATGTATGATTTGTGTTCAAAAATGATTCTTATAAAGCTTTTTTCGTTTTCTATTTTGCATTCATACAAAAGGTCAAGAAGTGATTTTCCAATCTTCTGTGAGTATTTTTCACTGTTTAATAATCTTATACTTTCTAAGTCTATCTTTTGAGATAGCTCTGGATAAAATATATCAAGCAGGCTTTTAACCCTCTTTGGCTCAGAAAATATCTGTTTAAAAAATTGGTCGTGAGGATGAATTTCACTCATTAAATTAAACCTCTATCATTCCTTGCAAGCCTTGTTACAATCCTTTCATTTCCTTTCATTTTCCATTTATATGTTATGTCATCATCTATTTTTAACTTATAAACAAAAAATCAGATGATATCTTCCTCAAAATAATCTGAATCTATTCTTTTTATTTCAATTACTTTCTCAACAGAAATACCTACATTGTATTTAATCATCAAATCCGCTGACTTATTACCGTCAATTAAAACGACCTTTTGTTCAAGGTGTGAAACATAATCTTTAGCTTCATCTGTAAATGTGGAAGTTGTAAAAAACACACCCTTTTTAGCTTTTTTGCCGGCTAAAGCTCCTACAAACTTTTGAATTTCTGGTCTACCGACAGGACCTTCCCATCTTTTAGCTTGAATATAAATAACATCTAATCCCAGTTTATCTTCTTTGATTGTTCCATCTATTCCTTCATCTCCAGATTTTCCGACAACTTCAGCCATTTCTTTCTCAGAACCACCATATCCCATTTTTAAAAGTAAATCTATAACCAATTTTTCGAAAAATTTTGGTGATGAGCCTTTGATTTTTCTAAGTAGTTCATCCGCTAATGCTTCATTAACCTCTTGGATTTTTTGCTCTATTATTTCCGTTGGAGTCTCTGAATCAATATGCAAGACCATATTCTTTTTGTTTCCTCTACTTATAAATTCTCTAAAACTTTCAAATTGCATCAAATCTTCTTTTGTTAATTTGTTTAAATTGGGATTATCAACTAAAAACTGCTTTCCCGCCTTAGATATTTTGATATAACCTCTTTTTGGACTTTCTAACAGTCCAGCTTTTAATAAATATGTTTTTGCCCAGTTTACTCTATTATCAAATACTCTCTGTTGTCCTGATGGTAAAAATTCATTTCTATCTTCTTCAGAAAGATTAAATTCTTCTGCTAACCTTTCAATAATTTCTCTTAATGAATACTCTTTGCCGTCAGAAACAAGCTTTAGTAAAGGAAGCATTAAATCTTGATAGCCCGGAATAGCCATTTATCTTATCCCTTTTCTTCCTGTGATGCTGCTTCCTCTTGATAGTAAGAAGCTATTGATGGCTTTAAAACTTTTATTATACAGCCTTCACAAACTTTTAATGAAACAGTTTTTTCTTCAATGTTTTTTATCTCTCCAATAATCCCGCCGGTTGTGATTACTTTATCACCTTTTTTTAGATTCTTTAAAAACTCTTCATGTTTTTTTCTCTGCTGTTGCTGTGGTCTTAAAATTAAGAAATAGAATATACCAACAAATAAAACCATCCATACTATAGCACTTATTAAACCACCCATTGGATCACCTTGCATAAGAAACCTCCTTAGCTAAAAATTTTTTTAAATTCTTCAAAAAGCTGACTTAATTTAGATGTGTCATTTATTCCACCTTGTGCAAAGTCTGGTCTTCCGCCGCCACTTCCATTAGCGGCAGAAGCAACTTTTTTAACAATATCGCCGGCTTTATAGTTTTCTGATAACTCTTTTGATACTGCTACAACAAAGTTAACTTTTTGTTTTTCAGCATCTTTTGATGCAACCAAAATTACAGATTTTCCAAGCTTTTGTCTTAAATGGTCTGCGATTTCTCTCAGCTCATTTGGATTTAGATTTTCAACTGATACATAAGCAACTTTAAATCCTTCTTTTTCAATGATGTTTAGATTTTCATTAATATTTGATAAAGCAAGTTTTTTTCTTAAGTTTTCTATCTCTCTTTCTTTCTCTTTTATCTGATTTTGCAGCTTTAATACTCGGTCTAAAAGTTGGTCTTCTTTTGCTGTTAAAAGTCTTGATAAATCTTTTATTATGTAATGCTCTTGCAAGCCTTTTTCTACTGCCTTAATTCCTGCTACTGCCTCTATTCTTCTTGTTCCGGATGATACTGCAGATTCTGAAAGGATTTTAAAGTATCCAATATCTCCTGTTCTTTTTACATGAGTCCCACCGCATAACTCCTTAGAAATACCGGCAGATATTACTCTTACAACGTCTGCATATTTTTCTTCAAAAATAGCCATTGCCCCGGATTTTAAAGCTTCTTCGTATTGCATCTCTTGGCATACAACTTCTTCATTTTTCATTATTTCTCTATTTACAAGCTCTTCAACGGCTTTTAGCTCTTCGTCTGTCATGCTTTCAAAGTGTGTAAAGTCAAATCTTAGATATTCATCTGATACCAAAGAACCAGCCTGTTTTACGTGGTCTCCCAGAACGTTTCTTAAAGCTGCGTGTAAAAGGTGTGTTGCTGTGTGATGTCTCATTATGTTTTCTCTTCTTTCTTTATCAGTCTTAGCCCTTACATATGCTCCCTCTTTTACACTTCCAAATAAAACCTTTCCTTTATGAACAATCAAGCCATCTACCGGCGTTTGTGTGTCTAATACTTCAAATAAAAACTCATCACCTTCTATGATTCCCCTATCTCCAATTTGTCCGCCCTTTTCCGGATAGAAAGGCGTGATGTCAAGCACTATCTCAATATCTTCTCCTTCTTTTGCAGTGTCTACAAGCTGGTCTCCTTTTATGATAGCCAATACTTTTGAGTTTTCAGATGTTAGCGTCTCGTATCCAACAAATTGGTTTTCCGGAAGTTTGTTTTTAAGTGTTAAATATACCGGCTTAATCTCTTTGCTTTGAGATTTCCAGCTTTTTCTTGCTCTTTCTTTTTGCTCTTCTAACAGATTATGAAATTCTATTAAATCAAAAGTGAATCCTTCATCTTTTAATATTTCTTCCATTAGGTCTATTGGAAATCCGTATGTATCATAAAGCTTGAATGTTTCTTCACCTGTTAAGTGTCTTCTGTTTTCTTTTCTTGCCTGTTCTATCATTTGATAGAGAATATCCATTGACCTTTTTAGAGTTTTTATAAACTTTTCTTCTTCTGATTTTGTGATTGTTTTTATAAAGCTTCTGTTTTGTATAAGCTCCGGATATGCAGTTTTCATTTTTTCAATTACAACATCAACCCCTTCATACAAAAACGGCTTTTCTATGCCAAGATTTTTTCCGTATCTTAAAGCTCTTCTTATTATTCTTCTCAAAACATAGCCTCTCCCTTCGTTTGCCGGTAAAACTCCATCAGAAATTAAGAATGTGATGGCTCTCAAATGGTCGGCTATAACTCTCATTGCTATATCATCTTTTTCATTCTTTCCGTACTCTTTTCCTGATACTTCTTCTGCAAATTGGATGATTGGCTTGAATAGGTCTGTATCGTAGTTGCTATCCACTCCTTGTAAGACTGATGCTATTCTTTCAAGTCCCATGCCTGTATCAATGCTTGGATTTGGAAGTGGATGTAATACGCCTTTTTCATCTCTGTTGTATTGCATAAAAACAAGGTTCCATATCTCTAAATATCTAAAATCATCTTCTGCTCCAAACTCCGGATTTCCGAATTTTTCGCCCCTATCGTAGTAAATCTCTGAACTTGGTCCGCACGGTCCGGTATCACCCATTGACCAGAAGTTATCTTTATAGCCCATTCTTTTTATCTTGCTTTCATCAAGTCCTATGTGTTTATTCCAAATTTCAAATGCTTCGTCGTCCTCTTCAAATACAGATACAAGAAGTTTTTCTTTTGGAATTTCTAAATGCTCTGTTAAATACTCCCAAGCAAACTCAATGGCTTCTTTTTTAAAGTAATCACCAAATGAGAAGTTTCCAAGCATCTCAAAAAATGTATGGTGTCTTGGTGTGTATCCTACATTTTCAAGGTCGTTATGTTTTCCGGATACTCTAAAAACTTTCTGACAAGATGCGGCTCTTTTATAGGGTCTTTCTTCAAGTCCAAGGAATACATTTTTAAATGGAACCATCCCGGCGTTAACAAATAATAGGGTTGGGTCATTTTCAGGAATGATT
The DNA here is from genome assembly GCF_000020325.1 of Sulfurihydrogenibium sp. YO3AOP1. NCBI lineage: Bacteria > Pseudomonadati > Aquificota > Aquificia > Aquificales > Hydrogenothermaceae > Sulfurihydrogenibium > Sulfurihydrogenibium sp. YO3AOP1. The sequence goes on along the minus strand of NC_010730.1, from coordinate 162,743 downwards.
GATGCAGATTTTACGATTGTATGTCCTTTACTTTCAAAATACTTTAAAAAGCTCTGCCTTATTTCATCAGCTGTCATATACTTCATAAATAAACCTCTTTGTGTAATAATAATTAGTGCTTAAAAATTATAGCATATGGAAGAAATATGATAAATATAAAGCCCTTAGAAAAGACCGCCTTAATACACAAAGGTCAAGAGATAAGCTACATATCATTATTAGAAAATATAAAAAAATATTCAAATATTTTAGATATAAAGCCGGAAGATAAAGTAGCTATTTTTAGCGAAAATAGACCGGAATGGATCTATGCCTTTTTTGCAGTTTGGGAAAAATGCGGAGTAAACGTCCCGATAGATTTTATGTCTTCAGAAGATGAACTTTTTTACATACTAAACGACAGTAAGCCAGTATACATTTTTACATCTAAAAATAATAAAGAAAAAGTTTTAAATGTGAAGCTAAAGCTTGATTATGATATAAAAGTTTTGGTTTTTGAAGAGATTGAATTTACCAGTCCAATTTTTGAGAATAAAGAATGTAAGAAGCTTGAAGAAGATGTAGCTGTAATACTTTACACTTCCGGAACTACAGGACAGCCAAAAGGTGTAATGCTTAGTTATAAAAATCTACTATCTAACATAAAAAGCATAGAAAAAGTAGAGATTGCAAACTCTCAAGACTCAACCCTTGCGATACTACCATTTCATCATTCTTATCCTTTGATGGTTTCTATGCTCACACCTCTTCATATTGGTGCTACGATTGTTTTTCTTGATGAGTTGTCTCCACAGGATATTTTAGATAAGCTAAAAAAATACAAGATTACTATTCTTATAGGCGTTCCCAGGCTGTATGCTCTTTTTCATAGAAGGATTTTTGATAAAATCAACGAAGATTTTTTTATAAAAACAGTTTTTAAACTTTGTAAAAAAATTAACAACCAAACACTTAGTAAAACAGTTTTTAAAAAAGTGCATGATGTATTTGGTGGAAATATAAAATACTTTGTTTCTGGTGGTGCAAAGCTTGATTTAGATATTGCAAAAGATCTTCAGGCTCTTGGATTTAAGATTATTGAAGGATATGGACTAACAGAGACCTCTCCTATCGTATCATTCAATCCACCATACAAAATTAAACTTGGCTCGGTAGGAAAGCCAATAGAAGGTGTACAAGTAAAGATAGAAGATGATGAAATTCTTGTTAAAGGTGATAATGTTTTTGTTGGATATTTAAATAAGATTGAAGAAACGAAGAAAGCATTTAAAAATGGCTATTTTATGACAGGAGACCTTGGGTATCTTGATGAAGATGGCTATCTTTATATAACAGGAAGAAAAAAAGAAATCATAGTCTTACCAAATGGGAAAAACATCAACCCGGAAGAAATAGAGAACATAATTCTTAAAAATTTTGATATTGTAAAAGAGATAGCAGTAATTCAAAAAGACAATCAGCTTTTTGCTATTATTTATCCAGATTTTGAAGTTGTAAAGAAAAGAAACATTGTAAATCTTGAAGAGACAATAAAATGGAATGTGATTGATAAATACAATCAAACTGTAGCAAGCTATAAAAAAATTGGCGGTTTTAAGATTGTAAATACCGAACTTCCAAAAACAAGGCTTGGAAAAATCAGAAGATTTATGCTTAATCAATTTCTTGAAAAACAAGAAAGATCAGTAGTCAAAGAAGAACCAAAAACTCAAACTTACAGCATATTAAAAGAATACTTAGAAAAATATACGAATCTAAGCGTATATCCGGACTCTCACATAGAGATAGACCTTGGGCTTGATTCTCTTGGGAAAATAGAGTTTTTGACCTTCATAGAAAGCACATTTGGAATAAAACTTGATGAAAAGGATTTAATAGAAAATCCAACCGTTGAAAAATTATCATACTTTATAGATGAAAAGAAACAAAAGATAGAAATCTCAGAAATAGATTGGAAGAAGATTTTAAACCAGCCAATAAGCTTTGAATTGAAAGAAGGATATTTGACAATCATAAAACCGATTTTAAAGCTATATTTTAAGCTTTACAACAACTTAGAAATAAAAGGCATAGAAAATATTCTAAATCAGCCAGTTATATTTGCTCCAAACCATCAAAGCTATCTTGATGGATTTTTGATCGTTGCATCCCTTCCAAATCAAATACTTAAAAAAACATACTTCTTAGCAGAAGAGACTTATTTTAATACGTCGTTTAGAAGGTGGATTGCGAGAAATTTTAATATCATAACTGTAAACGTTAACAAAGATTTAAAAGAGTCATTGATTAAATCAGCTTATGCTCTTAAAAATGGAAAAAACGTTGTTATCTTTCCGGAAGGTGCAAGAACAAGGGATGGTAAATTGCTGCCGTTTAAAAAAGGTTTTGCTATTTTATCAAAAGAGTTAAACATTCCGGCTGTTCCAGTAGTAATAAAAGGTGTCTTTGAAAGTCTTCCTATAAATAAATCTCTTCCAAGCCCTTTCAAAATATCAGTAGAATTTTTAAATCCTGTGTATCCAGAAAATAAAAGCTACGATGAGATAGTAAAAATCGTTTATAATGAGATTTCAAAGAAGTTGTAATTTTTTAGATGCAGATTTCGAACGGTCATTCTGCAGCCGACAAAGAATCCCCTTCCTTTCTTACCTTTTACTTATTCACCGTATGGGCAATTCATGAATTGCCTCTACTCACTTTCTCACCTTTTCTAAAAGAGGAGATTCTTCACTTGGTTCAGGATGACAAAGAACGATCCAATGATGTCATTCTGAGCGTCAGCGAAGAATCTCCTGTTTTTTAAAAAACATTAAAAGGACTAGATCCTTCGGCCTCAGGATGACGAAGGAAAAATAACGTCAATCTGCAGTCATGTAAAGAATCTCCACTCTTTTTGTCTTCTTCACTATTCAAATAGCATCAAAAAGAGAAGGACCTTTCTTTACAGCCTCAGGATGTTCTATGTTAAATGTCAAGTACAAAAATTTTCATCAAATGGTCTTTTGCTTTTTAATACACCATATGCTTGCCTTAATAACTTATGTGCTACAGCCACTAATGCTAATTTTTTAGCCTTACCTTTACTTACTAATCTTTCGTATAATTCTCTGCAGTATTTGTTAAACCTTATTGCTGATAATGCTGCCATGTATAATATTTTCCTTGCATATGGATTTCCCATCTTTTTTATCCAGCCACTTTTCTTTACACTCGTTCCACTTTCATGTATACCCGGACTGATTCCTATAAAACTCGATATATCTTTTACACTCTTAAATCTTTCAAAATTTCCATATACTGATATTATCATTCCTATAGTCCTATCACTTATACCAGGTATGCTTTTTAAAAGTTTGTATTCCTCTTGATAATTCTTCTTAGACAATTCTTTTATCTCTTTCTCAAGTTCTTTTATGTTTTTTTCTATTTTTCTGATTATCTCATCGTAATATTCTAAATTCTATTTCAATTTTTTCATTGGCACATGACTTAATGATTCTCTTTTGTTTCTTAGCATTGTAAGCTGCTGTTGTAAGTCTTCTAATATCTTTAGTTTTACTTCTATTTCTTTTTCTACCTCTGATTTTGGTTTATAAAGCTCTCCATCGAAAAACGTTCTTCCATATTCTGCAATAAAGAATGAATCAGCTTTATCTGTTTTAACTCTTGTCATTTTAGCTTCCATAAATTTCTTTATTGAAAATGGATTTACTACTGCTACTTTATAACCATTTTCATACAGATAATTAGCAAGCTTTAAATGGTAAACTCCCGTATGCTCCATTATGATAAGCATATCTGACTTTTTAAACTTCTTCAAAAATGGCTTTACTTTCATTTCAAACTCAACCGGGTCAGATTTAACTTCAAAAGTTTCTTTCTTGTTATCATACAAAACTGTAGCAGTGAATGAGTTTTTAGATACATCAACTCCTATAACAATTTTGTAGCTGTTCATAATAGTACCTCCTTTCATAAAATACTTGACATGAAAGAAACTTCCTGATAACCTATCATCGTAGTTAAATACAGGCTTAAAAGCCTAATGTTCTGATTCAGGTTTTAGGAAGTAGAGGAAGGACAGTCTAAAACATCCTGATCGGTCTTAAAAGACCAATGACAGAAACTTGATCTGTCCTTCTTTTTTTCTCCCATGTCTATAATTATTATAAAACTTATTCTCTTATAGTTTAAAAAATTTTTAGTATATTTAATATACGATGACAAAAAGTAACGGGTAACACTTGATGTGTAAAAGACTTTAAATACTTCCTTACCTTCTCACACTCCAAAATCGTTAAAACCTTTTACATAACATTAACAACTTGTTTAATTTATATTTACAATTATGTTTTATATTACTAATAACAAAGATCGAAAAAGGAGAAGATGAAATGAAAAAGTTAAAAGTAGCAATGTTAACATTAGCACTTGGAGTTGGATTAGTTGGAAATAGTTTTGCAATGGGAGATGCGTCAGAAAAGCCATACAAGATGGAAAAAATGGCAGAAAAGCACGAAAAACATCTTGAAAAATTAAAACAAGAGCTTAATTTAACAGATGAGCAGTTTAATCAAATTAAAGAGATTAAAAAACAAGAAAAAGAAGAAATTAAAAACTTCTTTGCAAAAGAGCATAAAAACTGTTTATTAGAAGCAACGAAAAGCGGAAAATTTGATAAAGAAGTTTTTCAAAAAACTATGTTAGAAAACGCTAAAAAAATGTCTGAAATTAAAGCTAAATACTTAGAAAAAATGTTTAATGTTTTAAATGATGAGCAAAGACAAAAATTTATAAATCATATGAAAGAAAAAATGGAAAAAATGCAAGAAATGATGATGAACCACTGATAGATGTGTTTTAGCCCTCCTCATGGCTTAACCTCCTCCCCTCCATTATTTGGGAAGGTCGTCAATGACCTCCCCCTTTTTTATTTTTATAAGAGGCAGGCTAAAATGATAAATGTAATAATGATAGAAGATGACAAAGAATTGGCAGAGCTTTTAACTCAATATTTAGCAAAGTTTAATATATCTGTAAAAAATTTTGAACATTCTAAGAAAGCACTTGAAGAGCTTAAGAAAAATCAAAGTTATGACCTAATGATTCTTGATTTAACACTTCCGGAAATTGATGGTATAGATATATGTAAAATGTTAGCAAAAGAAGGAAATATTCCCATCATCATATCCTCGGCAAGAAGTGACGATACAGACAAAATCCTTGCCCTTGAAATAGGAGCAGATGATTATTTAGCTAAGCCGTATAACCCAAGAGAATTGGTAGCAAGAATTCAAGCTGTTTTAAGAAGAAAAAATAAAGCAGTTGAAAAAGTAATTAAGTGTGGTGAGTTTGAACTTGATGAAGAAGGTTATATAATTAAGAAAAATGGAGAACCTTTAAATCTAACTTCAGCAGAGTATGAGCTTTTATCCATGCTTATAAAAAATAAAGGCAGAGTCTTAACGAGAGATTATATATTAGATAATTCAATCTATTTAAACTATGACAGTATAGATAGAACTGTTGATGTTATAATTGGAAGAATCAGAAAAAAGATAGGTGATGACCCAAAAAATCCAAAATATATCATATCTGTAAGAGGTTTTGGCTATAAATTTGAATGTTGAGCGAAACTCAATACTCTTTAAAATTAGCTTGGCTTTTTTATTAATCATACTTTTATCATCGGTCTTTTTTTACTTTCTGTATAAAAATGCACAAGAAAAAGAGTTAAGAGATTTTATCAGAAAAGCATTGTTGACAGTATCTTCGGAAGGTACTAACTTTCCCCAAAAATTTGAAACAAACTATAAAGTCATAGAAGACCCGGAAGCTATTTATAAAATATATACAAACAGCAAAATCTTAATGGAAAGAGATTTTTTAACAGTTAAAATTGTCCTTTTAGTATATGAAGGAAATAAGTATCTTCTTATAAATAGGTTTGGCATCAGCTATCTTGTAGAGAAAAGCGATGAGTTTGAACTTCATCGTGTTGTAATAGTTGCATGGATATTTTTTAACATTCTTATGCTAATACTCTATGTAGGAATTATCAGGTCTTTCTACCCCCTTAAAATTCTAAGAGAAAAGATAAAACTTTTAAAGGCTGGTAATCTTGATATAAGCGTTGAAATATCAAGTAATGATGAAATCGGATTTATAGCAAAAGAATTTAACGAGGCTATAAAGTCATTAAAAAAGAATGAAGAGGTTAGAAAATGGTTTTTAAGAAATATAGCCCATGAGCTTAAAACACCAATAACAAAAGGGAAAATCGCAATAGAACTTCTCGAAGATGAAAAAGGAAAACAGCATTTTGAAAAGATATTCAACAGATTAGAATTTTTGGTAAATCAGCTTTTGATGATGGAAAAGCTTGCGACAAAAAACCTTGAACTTAAATTAGAATGCCATTCATTGGAAAACCTTATAAACTCAGGAATTTCTCTACTTCTTTCAGAAGATAAAAACAACGTTATCATTGACTTAAAAGAAAGTATAAAAATAAAAGCAGACAACAACATCTTTCCGATAGCCTTAAAGAATCTTATTGATAATGGCTTAAAATTTAGCGAGGACAATAAAGTTAAAATAGTTGTTGAAAATAAAATGATTGAATTTAGAAATAAAGGAAACAAGCCATCTATTGATATAGACATGATTTTTGAACCATTTATAAAAGAAACGACATTGAAAAATCAATCAGGCTTAGGACTTGGCTTGTACATAACAAAGTTTATTTTAGATTTACATAAAATAAGTATTAACTATAAATACGAAAATCAAGAGAATGTTTTTATGCTTGACCTTTCTCAAGCAGTGTGCGAATAAGATTTGAAGCTCTTTCTATAGCTCCTTTTTTTCCAAGAGATTTTCTAACTATTTCTAAATTTCTCTTTTGGGTTTTATACAGATTTTTATCTGTCAAAAATTCAAGAGTCTTATTAGCAATATCAAGAGGGTTGCATCTATCCTGTAAAAGCTCCGGTACAATTTCATTACCGGCTATTATGTTAGGAAGTCCTAAATAATTTATCTTTACAAGTTTTTTACCAATAAAGTAAGTAATCGGACTTACCTTATAAACAATGATAAATGGATTTCCAATAATAGCAGCTTCTAAGGTTGCCGTTCCTGACGTGATTATCGAAAAAACTGCATTTTTCATTACTTCATATGAAGGGTTTTCAAACTTAGGAAGGTTTTTATCTGATAGGTTGGATGTGATCACGGTTATAGGAAGGCTAAAGTTAACTTTTTCTAACACCCTATCAACCATGTTGACAGTAGCTGGAATTACAAAATGCAGATCATCAAATGTTTTTGTTAGCAGTCTTGCGGCTTCTATTAATATTGGAAGGATTACATTTACTTCGCTTTCTCTACTGCCTGCAAGAAGTCCTATGATTCTCTTATTCTTTGGAATGTTTAATTTCTGCTTAAAGCTATCTTCATTTTCATAGATTTTGATTATATCTAAAAGTGGATGTCCTACATAGGCAAATTTGAATTTATCTGATACGTATGGTTTATAAATTTCTTCTTCAAAAGGTAGGATAGATATTAATAAATCTGTATTTTCTACTATTTCTTTAACTCTGCCACTTCCCCAAGCCCAAACCTGTGGAGAGATAAAGTACACAGTCTTTATTCCAAGCTTTTTTGCTTCTTTTAAAAGTTTTATGTTAAACCCTGGAAAATCTACAACGATTAAAAGGTCAACGCCGGATTTTAAAGCTTGGACTGATTGTTTGAATACTTCTTTGATTTTTTTGTATTTACTTAATGCCTCTGTTAGACCTACAACGGATATATCTTCAAGGTTGGCAACCGGCTTTACACCGATTGCCCTCATTTTTGGACCTGTTATTCCTGTAATCTGATATTCTTTTAAATGTTTTGCAAGCTCAGAAGCGTAATTGTCTCCTGAAATTTCGCCAACGCTCAGGAAAATTTTTTTCATTTATTATTCTGGAGAGACTCTTACTAAACATTCGTCAGGATTTACACTATCTCCAACTTTAACAAATATTTCGCTTACAGTTCCATCTATTGGTGAATGGATTTCATTTTCCATCTTCATAGCCTCTACTGTAAGCAGTACATCTCCTCTTTTAACCCTGTCTCCTACGTTGACTTTTATTGATACCACCTTGCCAGGCATTGGAGAACTTACATCTCCAACACCTACAGCTTTTGGTCTTCCAAAAACTGCTTTACCACCTTCTGGCAACGGCAAAGTTTCTGCTGTGGCACCAACCTCGATGACCGTTATCGGTTGAACAATTACTTCTTCTAACCTTCCATCTATTCTTATAAAGTATGGTTTTCTATTTTCTACCGGACTACCAACCCCTGCAATTCTCACATGGTACTGTTCGCCGTGTACTGTGATGTTAAATTCTATCGGTGCTAAGTTCTTAGTCTCTTCAAATTTTATTTCTTCTATTTCTGGTGGAAGAGCTTCGCCTTTTTCAAATTTTTCTCTCCATTGGAAAAACTCTATGGCTACTTGTGGGAATAGGCAGTAAGAAAGAACATCTTCTTCATTTCTTGCACCGTTTTCGTAAGCTTTTTGTGTACACTTATCAAGCTCTGGTTCTAATAAATCTGCAGGTCTTACTTGGATTGGTGTTTCATCTCCGATTATTTTCTTCATAACATCCGGTTTTATCGGTGCCGGTGGTCTTCCGTAAAGACCTTTCACATAGTCTTTTGTCTCTTTCGTAACAACTTTATATCTTTCTCCCTGCAATACGTTTAAAAGTGCTTGTGTTCCTACTATCTGACTTGTTGGTGTTACAAGCGGTGGATATCCAAGGTCTTCTCTCACTAATGCAACCTCTTTCTTAACTTCGTCAAGTTTATCAAGCGCATTATTTTCTTTAAGTTGATTTATAAAGTTTGACATCATTCCGCCGGGGATTTGGTGTATTAATACTTGTGTATCTGGCCATTTATCAGCTGTATCGTATTTAGCATATTTTTTTCTTACTTCTTTTAAGTACTCTGCTACTTCTAAAACAATGTCTACATCTACTTTAACTTCATAACCAAACTCTTTTAATGCGTATACCATCGTCTCGCAAGGGGGGTGGGCTGTAAGCCAAGACCATGTAGAAACATCTGTATCAATAATGTCAGCTCCAGCTTCTACTGATTTTAAGAGTGTCATTTCTGCCAATGCTGCGGTTGATTGTGCATGAACATGGACAGGAAGTTTTATTTCTTCTTTTAGTCTTGAAACCAATTCAAAGGCAACCTTAGGAGATAGTATTCCAGCTTGATCTTTTATGCTAATAATATCTACACCTAAATCTTTAAGCTGTCTTGCAACGTTAATATAATAATCTACTGTATGAATTGGGCTTATTGTATAAGAAAGAACGCCTTTTACTATTTTTCTGCATTCTTTTGCAACAGATATAGCTACTTCCATATTTCTTACATCGTTTAAAGCATCAAAAATTCTAAAAACATCTATTCCATTTTCAGCAGCCTTTTTAACAAATGCTTCTACTACATCATCCGGATAGTGTCTATAACCTACTAAATTTTGACCCCTAAGTAGCATCTCAAGCTTAGTATTTTTTGCCGCTTGCTTAAACTTTTTAAGCCTATCCCAAGGGTCTTCTTTTAAATATCTTAAGCAAACGTCAAAAGTTGCACCACCCCATACTTCTAACGACCAAAAACCAGCATCATCTAATTTTTCTAATGCTGGAAGTAAGTCATCGGTTCTAACTCTTGTAGCAAGTAAGCTTTGCTGACCATCTCTAAGTGTAACATCTGTAAACTCTATTATTCTTTTTGTCATGACCTCACTCCTTGATAGGGGCTTATAAATTATTAAGTATTTATTTATCAAAAATTCATAAAATTATATCATAGGTGGGATTTAAGGGATTAAATGGATTTTGGTATCTGTGATTAAACTTACTCTCATTCACCTGCGTTTTATTTGAAAATTTATATATAATAAGCTATACTATTAAAGCTACTTCATTAAAAATTCTATAGGAGGTATGTTATGAAGGTAAAAGTTCAAGTAGACAAAGACCTTTGCACAGCTTGCGCACTCTGCTATGACGAAGTTCCAGAAGTTTATGAAGACTCTGGAGATGGAATTGCACAAGTTAAAGCTGAAGTTGGTGGTGATGGTGCTATCATCGAAGGCGAATTAGCTCAAAGAGTATTAGAAGTTACAGAAGAATGCCCATCTGGTGCATTAGTAACGGAAGTTATAGAAGAGTGATATAAATTTTTGAAAAAAGGGGGGTTAAAGCCCCCTTTATTTATTTTACTTTAATTTATCCTCAGGAATAGAAACTCTCACAACTCCTCTAAAGTCTCCCTCTTTATAACCCACAGCCATATCTGTAGGATATAAATTCTTAATCTTTTTAACAAGGTTTGGGTCCATTAATGACGGGTCGCCATGACATGTTAAGCACAAACCTTCTACTTTTAAAGGTTTGTAGTACCTGTAAACTACTTTATTGTCTTCTTTTATAGCCTGAACATAGTAAGCCGGCATTTTACCTGTTTTGATTGCTTCTTCAAAGTACTTTAATGCTTCTTCTTCATATTTGTCTGGTTTGTTAGCTGGGTTTCTGTATTTAAAAGTAGTTCTTTTTATGCTATAACCTGTTTCATTTTCTATTTGCTTTGTCAAAGTCATAGCTTTTTTAGAACAAACCTCTACAGCTTGGTCTGGTCCCCCTTGTTGCATTGCATTTAAAAGCTCACCTTTTAATGTTTTAAGCAGTTTCATAGATGTTGCTTCACCAATTTCTTTTATTTTTGGCTCTTTTTCTTGTGGTACTTGAACTGTTTGTGTTGTTGTACAACCAAGCAATAACCCAGCTGCTACTAGAAATGATAACTTTTTCATCTTCCACCTCCTTTAAAAGTTTTTAAGTTAGTTATAAAATAGTCCATATGCCTTGTAAGAAATTTAAAAAAGTATGAGATTCTTTTCCCACGGCTGTAAAATTACACTTTACTTTCGTAAGCACGATTCATGAATCGCCCCTACACTCTTACCTTGTCATCTTGAGGATGCAAGTCCAAAGGATCCCTATTTTAAAATTCTAAATAAAAATTACTAATTTCTTACCCCCCCAAATGTATTTTAAATATAAAATAATCCATCCTTTTTGGCTTCTTCAATGATAAAAAACATCTCTTGGTCGCTTACTTGATGGAAATCTTCATAAAATGCACCTACTGCAAAAAAAGGAGAATCCGATTTTTCATAGCAAAATACATCATCAAAATATTTCTTTACTCTTGGAATGCTATCTGTCGGACATACCGGAACAGCAAGGTATACATTATTAGCACCTTTATTTTTTACGTACATCGATGCAGCTATTGCTGTATATCCTGTAGCTATTCCATCATCAATTATAATAACATCTTTACCTTCTAAGCTTGGATCTTTTCCGTTTAGATATTTTATAATCCTGTTTTTTATCTCTTTTAATGCATTTTCTCTTACAATTTCAAGCTCTGAGGAGGATACTCCCATATATTTCATATAGACTTCATCTATTACTTGACTTCCGTCTGGTGCAATTGCTCCAAATGCTGCTTCAGGCTCTCTAAGAGGAGCTAATTTCTTAGTAATAACCAACGAAAATGGTATCCCAAGCTTTTTAGAAACTTCATAAGCAACCGGAACACCGCCTCTCGGAATGGCTAAAATAACAGTATTTTCCTTATCAACGCCATATTTCTTTAAAAGCTCGCTAAGTAATTTTCCCGCCTCTTCTCTATCTCTAAACATTTTAAAAGTCCTTTAAATCTTCTAATTTACTTACTTTTTCTTCAGAACCGAGCCATTTATCAACAACTGGTATATCATTACCTTGTATTTTTCCTTTAGCTTTGTCAATCTTAATTAACAGTGGAATTTTTGTCATATTTCCAAGAATTATAGCTTCTCCTGGGTTAAGAGATGGCAGGTATTCCATAAGCTCAGAAGATAATGATTCACTTGCACTTTGAACATGTTTTTGGTCTTCTGGTTCAACAAGTTTTAGTATTATCATATTGTTCATCTGAGATAAAATTTCTTTATCTAAACCTTTTGGTCTTTGTGTAACAACGCATAAGCCAAGCCCAAACTTTCTACCTTCTCTTGCTATTCTTGTCATCCAATATTTAGAGTCTGTGTCAGATTTAACACCTGCAAGAATGTGAGCTTCTTCAACAACGATTAAAATTGGGTTTGGGATTTTGCTATTACTTCCTCTTACTGCTTTTTTTCTTTCTATTAAAGAATGTTTTAAAATGTTAGATGCAAGGGCATCTGCTACTTCTTCATCAACTTCTGAAAAGTCAAAAACATTTACCATACCCGGTCTTATATTTTCTATAAGGTCTTTTGCACCAATTTTTATTATATGGCTTAGATCTACCATTGTATCTTCAATTTTATTTATAACTTCATAAAGAGATTCTTCTCTGATTTTACCTTTAAATGGAGATGATTTTTCTTCATCCGTCCAACTTTCAAGCTCACCAATCAATCTGTCAAAAAAACTTTCAGTCTCTACAAACCTTCTCCAATCATCGCCTTTTTCATCTTTTAAATCTCTTAATACTTTATCAACTGCATATTTAAAGTATCTATACTGAGTAGTTGCATTTTCTCTAATTCCTATTAGCTTTGCAAAATCTTTTTTATCAAGGGTAGTTGGGTCAACGAGAGGTTTTATAACATTTACAACATTTTTCCCATCTCTTCTAAATTCAGCTCTTGTATACTCTCCGTGAAAATCAAACACAACAACAGTTCCTTTTAAATTAACTATATTGTCAAGTAGTACCGATACTGTGTTAGACTTTCCTGCTCCTGTGATTGCAAGGATTGCAAGATGTCTCAAAACGATTTGATTAATATCAATATACACATTTACATCTTCTGCTTCACTTAAAAGCTTTCCAATTTTTATATAATTTTTTCCTTTTGAGCCAAAGAGTTTTTCTAATATTTCTTTTGGTGGCTTTAAAACTTCTGATGCTGGAAGAGGAGGCGTCCTTTGAAATTCAAGAGTTATTCCGTTATCCCTTTCTGCAATTTTTCCAAGAATTTGAATTTCTCCTTTAACCTTTGTCTCACTTGAACTTTCTTTTATCAATCTGTCAATTTTTTCATAATTTGGAATATCTTCCGGAATATATTTATTTTCTCTTTCAACTTTATTAATCATTCCAAGAAGCCTTATTTCTTCATCGCCATCAAAGTATTTTAAAATCACAAACTGACCAAGTCTGAGTGGTTTATTAGATAAGAAATTAACTCTGTTTGGTTTTGTAGAACCTACAACTATTCCAAGCTTTTCCATTTTTTATACCTTTATCCTTGTTTATTTTGAAATTATAGCATAAAGTATGTATTTATTAAATTCCTTCGATAATTCATATTAGTTTGGGAAAATATAAAAATCAATAATTAAGAGATCATTATATTTTCTGGATGACAGACAAAATCAGTAAAAGGGTAATTCTGAGTGTCAGCTAAGAATTCTAAATTAAACATTTCCAAGTCTCTTATATATTTTTTCCATACTTCTTTTGACCTATACACTCTTAAACTTCACGATACATTATAATAATCTTAATTGTTAAAAACTTTGGAGAAAGTAATGAAACTAAAAGAGCAAGAAGAATTAATCATTCAAAAAGTTATTAATGAAATTTTAGATTCTGCTAAAGTTGTTTTTCAAGATTTAGGAGAAGGTTGGAGTGAAGCAGTTTATCAGAAAGCTATGGAAGTTGAACTTAGAGAAAGAGGTATAAAATACGAAGAACAAAGGGTTTTACCGATTTATTATAAAGATAAATATGTGGTAGGTGAGGGAATACCGGACCTAATTATCCTGATTGAGTTAGAAAGTGGTAAAAGAGTGCATATTATAATTGAATTAAAAACTGATACGGATATCAAAGAAGACCATAAGATACAAACACAAAAATATATTAAAGCTCTAAAGAAAAGTTTATCATCAGAAAAAGACATTGTTTATCCAGTAGGTTTTATCATAAATTTCATTAAACCTTCAAAGGAAAAATTAGGTGAAGAAATAATGGAGCTTCAAGTTGATGATTCCATGATACAGTGGCTAAAAGTTAATGTTGAGATTTAAACATAAGCAAAATTTAAGAAGGGGAATGATGAACGAGTATAAAGGGTTAACTGAAATCGAGGCTAAAAAGAAGATCGAGACTTATGGATTAAATGAGATTAAAGAGGAGAAAAAAACTGTTTTTGCATTAATTTTTCAGAAATTTTGGGGACCAATTCCATGGATTTTAGAATTAACTATAATAATTACTCTCTTACTTAAAAAATACCCAGATTCTATAGCTATATTTATACTTCTTGTTTTTAATGCTTTTGTATCATTTTTTTATGAGTTAAGTTCTTTTAATGCATTGAATCTGTTAAAAAAGCATCTTAGCATAAAAGCCAAGGTGCTTAGAGATAGTACGTGGAAAGAAATTGATTCTAAATTTCTGACTGTTGGGGACATAGTGAGCCTTCAAAAAGGTTTTGCAGTTCCGGCTGATGTAAAAATTTTAGAGGGGGTTATTATGGTAGATCAATCAAGCATAACAGGTGAATCTTTATCTAAAAGCTTAAAATCTGGAGATGTTGCGTTTATGGGGTCTTTTGTTTTAAAAGGAGATGCTATTGGTGAAGTTATAAACATAGGAGAAAATACATTTTTCGGAAAATCTGCAAAATTATTAAAAGAAGCTAAGACAAAAAGCCAATTAGAACAGATTGTTTTTAATCTTGTTAAATATTTATTCATTTTTGGCGTTGTTTTGATGATTTTAATCTTTATTATCTCTCTATCAGAGGGGAGTAATTTGCTGGAATTCCTGCCTGTGATGGTAATTATGTTAATTCCAATAATACCTGCTGCACTGCCGGCTGCATTTACGCTTACCACCGCTTTAGGTGCAAAGGAGCTTGTTAAAGAGGGAGTTCTTGTTAATAAATTATCTGCCTTAGAATCTGCAGCTTCTATGGACGTTCTTTGTACAGATAAAACAGGAACTATCACGAAAAATAAAATTTCAATAGAAAAAATAATACCGTTTGGAAGCTACAGTGAAAAGGATGTATTGTGTTATGCTGCTATTGCATCCGACATAAAGGAAAAAGACCCGATTGAAGAGGCAATTTTTAATAAATTAAGCGAGAAATGCTATCAATATGAAAAAGTAAGCTTTGAACCTTTTGAACCCTCTAAAAAATATTCTTATGCAATCGTCAAGGAAAACACTAGAGTGATTAAGGTTTATAAAGGTTCTCCAAAAGTGGCTCCTATTTCCAACAAAGCTGAGGAAGAAGTTTATAAAAATATGGCTAAAAGCGGACTTAGAGTGTTAGCAGTTTGGATAGATATAGATGGTATCCAAAAAAATGTAGGATTTATAGGTTTTTTAGACCCACCGAGAGAAGACTCTAAAGAGTTGATTGCAGAAATTAAAAACTTAGGCATAGATATTAAAATGATAACTGGAGATACAAAAGAAACTGCTTTGTATATAGCCAAAATTGTTGGAATAAACGATAATGCCTGCGAAGCAAAAAATATTAAAGACTCTTGTGGAGTTTTTGCTGAAGTTCTACCTGAAGATAAATTTAATATTGTTAAAGTTCTTCAAAATTCAGGTCATACGGTGGGGATGACTGGGGATGGTTTAAACGATGCTCCTGCTATCAAACAGGCTGACGTTGGTATAGCCGTTGCGAATGCAACAGATGTGGCAAAGGATGCCGCTTCAATCGTACTAACTAACGAGGGTTTAGTAAATATCAAGTCTGCAATAATAATTTCAAGAAAAATTTATCAAAGACTCTTGACGTATATTTTTACTAAAACGATCAGGGTTTTTACTATAACTTTAACGATTTTTTTCTTCTATCTAACGACAAAAGAATTTATCTTGACTACAAAAATGCTGATTTCGCTAATATTTTACAATGATTTCCTTACTTTATCACTGGCAACAGACAACGTAGGATACTCTAAAAAGCCCGATAAATGGGACATTAAGAAAATTTCTATAGTATCATTAATGTTTGGTATATTTAGCTTTGTTAGTATCTTAGCCGGCGTTTATTTGATTGGCTATAAGATATTTAATTTAAATTTAGAAAGCTTGAGAACTATTACTTTTTTAGCCTTGGTTCTAAATATTCCGTTAAGTATTTTCTCTCTCAGAGTTAGAGATTCGGGAGTTAAAATAATGTTGTGTCTAAATAAAATTATAAGGAGGAGTAGTAATGGATAAGAAAGAATACTTTGAAAAAATATTAGACAGATCTACCGAAGAATTAGTAAAAGAACTTTTCCCAAACGGTATAACAACTCAAGAAGAAAAGATAGGTATAAGAAAGCTTTTAGAATCTGTTGTGGAACTGATTATGAATCAGGAAAGAAATTTCTTCCTTGAAAATGATGAAGACAACAAAGCAAACGGATATTATGAAAGAAGCCTAAATACTGGTTCTTTCAAGCTTAACATAAATGTCCCAAGAGATAGAAAGGGTAGATTTAGACCACAAATATTACCTGACCCTTACAAAAGAGTTAATGAAGATTACATAAACCTTCTTATGAGTTTAGTATCCAATGGATACTCAGAAAGCAAGATAGATTCTACATTAAAAAGCTTGGGCTTAAACTACTCAAAACAACATATGGATAAAATCAAAAAAGAGCTTATAGAAAGACTTAATGATTTTAAAACAAGAGAGCTTCCATCGGATGCATTTGTACTGTATATAGACGCATATCACTGTGATATAAAAGAGAAAAACAAAATCAGAAAGGCTTCTGTCTATGTAGTTCTTGGAATAGATTTACAAGGAAATAAAGATATATTTGGATTTTATACATTTTTCAGTAGTGAAAATAAAGCAGACTGGATAAAAGTATTCAATGATTTAATAGATAGAGGACTAAAAAGGGTAATGCTTATAGTAAGTGATGATTTTCCTGGGATAACAAAAGCCATAGAAACACTATTTCCTTATACAGACCATCAGCTATGTTTAGTCCATTTACAAAGAAACGTTAGAAATCAGATGGATAAAGAAGATTCACAAGTATTTAACAAAGAACTGAAAAACATAAAAGAAAACAGCTTAGATTATGAAGATGGATTAGAAAAATTAGATGATTTATGCGGTAGATTTAAGTCTAAATATCCAAGCTTTATAAAACATATTCAATCTAACAAAGAGAGATACTTATGTTTTTTAAAATATCCAGAAAATCTAAGAAAGCACATATACACAACAAATCCAGTTGAAAGTGTTAATAGCATGATAGAAAAGGTAAGAATAAATTTAGGTGGATATTTTCAATCTGTGGACATTCTTGAGATAAATCTGCTTATACAAAGAGACAATTTAAAGAATGGAAAATGGAAAAAGCCTATACCTGCTTTTAAAGGAGTCTCTTATGAAATTTTACAATTGTTTAATAAAAAGTTTTCAATCCAGACACAAAATTATTGACAAGTCTCTAGAGATTCTATCAAAGAAGCAAAGCCACCATCTTTTTTATTAACCTTTTTTATGTTAATTGCAATCTTCGGTTCTAATTTTATGGCTTACTACGGGATATTCATGAAATCCATTCAGCTTGATGTAATTCTGTCCGTTGATTTATATATGCTGCTTGTCTTTCTAATGTTTGATAGGTTTAAAAAATTTGTTTTAAAAATGGTAAAAAGCCAATAGATTGGATGATAAAGTTGAGATATTCAAAGAAAGCTCTAATAATTATAAATTTAATAACTCTACTTTTTACTATTTTTATAGAAGTATATGAAACACTTTTGCCTTTTATTCTTGTAAATGTTTTTAATGCTTCAATGTTTATTGTTGGTATCGTAGAAGGTTCGAGCGAGGCTTTATCTAACTTGCTAAAAATTTTTGGCGGATATGTATCTGACATTAAAAGCAGGAAGAATTTGATTATTTCGGGTTTGGGCTTTTTATCTTTATCTAATATTACTATCTTTATAGCTTCGAAGTGGCAAGAAGTTTTGTTTTCTTCTTTTTTAAAAAGTTTAAGCGAGGGACTCTTAATTCCTGCAAAAGATTTTATTCTTTCGAATACTTATAAAAGAAGTTTAGGAAAGATTTTTGCTTTAAATAAAATTTTTGAGAATTTCGGAGAGTTTTTAGGTATTTTAGTTGCATTAATAATATCTTCTTATTTTGTTAAGTTTTTAAGTATAAAAAGCATTTTCTTAAATTTTGGGTTTATTTGTGTTTTCTTTATTTTAATTTTATTAACGGTAAACTTTGATAGAAAAATTAAAAAAGAAAGAAAAGAGATTTCATGGAGGATAGTCTATCCTGAACTTTTGCTGTATTTTTTTGTTTTATCTTTTGTGAATCTTGGCTATTCTTTTTATATTCTTAAAGTTTATGAATATTTAAAAAGTCAATCTGAGTCAATAGGTATTTATCTTGTCTTTAGTATCTTTCTTGTTATTTTTACTTACTTAGCCGGTAGGCTTCATGATAGAGTAAGTTTAAGAATTTTCTTGATGATTATAAGCATTTTGTTTTTTGTATCAAATTTATTAATAATTCTAAATCCTATTATTGGATTTTTAATTTTGGCTGTTGCAGAGGCATTTTTGGAAATAGGCATTTGGGCGACTATAGGAAAAAAGATAAAATACAGAAAAGGATTTGTTTTTGGTTTATATCATTTTGTTGTTGGTATTGGAAGCTTTATATCAGCATTGATTGCTGGATATATATGGGATAATTTTTCAAGCAATTATCCGTTTTTAATAAGTGCTTTTATTTCTTTGTTTTCTTTAGGTTTTATTGTTAGGATTAAAGTTTAATAAAAATCTTGGATGAAAAATTGGTAAGTTTTAATGAAATTATAATAGAGGTCCTTTGTTTTCAGAATGATATAAAATATAATCAATCACTATTGCAATAGAGGATTTAATGAAAGTTTTAATAGTAGAAGATGATAAAAACTTATCAAAACTTATTGCAAAACGTTTAAAAGAAGAAGGATATGATGTAGTACAAGCCTACGATGCAGAAGAGGGATTAAATTACGCCAATTATGAAAACTTTGATATAATAATTCTTGATTTGATGCTTCCTAAAATGTCTGGATTTTATATTATAGAATCTCTTAGAAACAAAAAAATAAAAACACCTATACTTGTACTAAGTGCAAAAGATAGTGTAGAAGACAAAGTTAAAGGATTATCCTTAGGAGCTGATGATTACTTAACAAAACCTTTTAGCTTTCCAGAGTTGTTGGCAAGAATCCAGGCTCTTGTTAGAAGAAGTAAAGATATAGATGAAATATCAAAATTGAAATATCATGACTTGGTTATGGATTTACTTAAAAAAGAAGTTTATAGAGGAAATAAAAAAATAGACCTTACAGCAAAAGAGTATGAACTTTTAAAATATCTTATGGAAAATGCTGAAAAAATAGTAACAAGAAACATGATACTTGCCAACGTTTTTGATATAGATTTTGATATAGAGAGTAATGTGGTAGATGTTCAGATACACAGATTAAGAGACAAAATAGATAAAGGATTCGATAAAAGGTTAATTCATACGGTCCGCGGTTTTGGTTATGTTCTTAAAGCTAACTAAAACTATAAATAAAATTGGAATTAAAATAACGCTTCTGTATTCAACTTTACTTTTATTATCATTAATAGCTTCATTTTTTACAGTTTACTCATTTTTTGAAATCTATCTTGATGATAAAATAAAACAAGAGATTACAGAAAAGGCAAAATCTTATAAAATTCTATTCAAGCAGGAAGGGATAAATGGGTTAAAAAAACAAATCCTAAAGGAAGCTGAAATTATAAATAATAAAGATGAATTTTTTAAAATCTACGACAATAAAGGTAATATTATATTAAACACAAATACACTTATTCATACACAAAATATAGTGATAAACTTAGAAAACTATAAAAAATTAACTCCAGATAAATATGAAATTGTATCTTTAGATGACTTTTATATCATCATCTATAAGCTCTCTCCAAAACACACATTAGTGATTGGAAAATCTAAATATGATAAAAACAGACTTTTAAACAGACTCTTAAGTATCTTCTATAATTCCGGAATTATTGTGTTTCTATTATCATTAATTGGTGGATTTTTAATAGCAAACTCAATAACAAGAAAGATTAAAAAAATTTCAAACACTGCAAAAGAGCTATCTACTAGTATGAAATTAGAGAAAAGAGTTCCTGTTTCTCAAGCTGGAGATGAGTTAGATGATTTAGCAATAGTTATTAATAATCTTTTAGATAGAATAGAAATTCTTGTAAAAACCTTAAAAGAAACTACAGAAAGCATAGCCCACGACCTTAAAACTCCAATTGCAAGAATAAGAGCAGCATCTGAAAACATGCTAATGAAAAATAAATCCAGCAAAGAATGTTCAGATTTATTAGTCTATATCATTGAAGAAACAGAGTCTTTAAATCAAATGATAGCAGACCTTCTTACCATCTCAAAGCTTGAATCTGGAACATTCCAGCTTTCAATGGAAAAGGTAAATTTATCTAAAATTGTCAAAAATTTGTATTCATTGTTTAAAGACTATGCACTAACAAAAGGAATAAAAATAGAAATAGAAGTAGATGAAGATATCTACATTTTAGGCGATGAAAAGTATCTTAGCAGAGCTATAGCAAATTTATTGGATAATGCCATTAAGTTTAATAAACAAGATGGGAAGATTATCATAAAGCTCAAAGAAATTGAAGACAAAGTAATATTAATTATTTCTGATACAGGGATAGGTATTCCAGAAGATAAATTAGATAAGATTTTTGATAAGTTTTATAGAGCCGATGAAAGCAGGGGAATATATATGGGAAGTGGCCTTGGTTTAAGCCTTGTTAAGGCAGTTTTAGATAGACACTCGGCAGAAATTAAAGTATTTAGCAAAGAAAATGAAGGAACAACTTTTGAAATTATTTTCAATAAAATTACAAATTTGTAATCTTTATTTAATATTTGTGTAATTTTATTAGAATAAAATATTTAACGATAAATTAAAAAGGAGGTTATTAGGAATGAAAAAATTAGTACTTGGATCAGTAGCAGCTGTATTATCAGCATCTTTACTTTTCAGCTGCCAAAAGAAAGAAGAGCAACAACCAGCTGAACAACAACCAGCTCCAGCTCCAGCTGCACAACCAGCAGCTCCAGCACCAGCTGAACAACAACCAGCTCAACAAGCTGCACCTGCACAAGGTGGAGAGCAACAAGCTGCACCAGCAGGAGAGCAAAAGCCAGCTGAACAACCAGCTGCACCAGCAGGAAAATAATTTTATTAAAACTTTTATAGGAGGTGTAACATGAAAAAATTAGTATTATCAGCACTCTCAGTAGCAGTGTTCGGAATGGGATTCGCAGCAATGGCTGAAGAAAAAGCAGCAGCTCCAGCAGAAGGAGCAAAACAAGAAGCAGCAGCTCCAGCTAAAGAAGAGAAAAAAGCTCCAGCTAAAAAAGCTGCTAAGAAAAAAGCTGCTAAGAAAGTAGAAAAGAAAGAAGAAAAGAAAGAAGAGAAAAAAGAAGAAAAGAAAGAAGAAAACAAACAATAATCTCTTCAAGGGGGCAAAAGCCCCCTTTTTATTTTAAATCCTTTATCTAAAATGAGCATATCTTAAAATTTCAAGTAGTGTCAATTCAATGTTTAAATTAGTAAAATCTTTGCAAATTTAAATAAAACGTTCAAGTTTTACCTTTAAAAATTCATTATGGACAAGTAATTCTTGAACTATAAACCTTTGCTTTATAAAATAAACTTATTTCTGATGCTTATATTCAGCCTGTGCTTTATCGTGGGGACTTTAGCTCAAAAGATCTCCATTCTAAATTTTATAAAAATTCCCAATTTCTCATTTCCAAAGTTTAATAATTTGTTTACTCTATCGTTATGAATAACTTTTTTAATATTTTACTTTCCATATCTTATTACTGAATCTACAGCAACATAAACTATATGATAAAATATCATTAAACATAGATTTACAAGGAGCTTTAAATTTGATTAAATTTTTAACTTTTATATTAACAGGACTTTTTTTAGCTTCCTGTCAAAAATTACCCCCAGAAGCATACTTTATAGATCAAAATAAAATTGAAGGAAAAGTTATAGTTGATGATAGTTTAAAAGATAAATGTAAAGGGACATTGTTTTTGATAGTTAGAAAAGGTGTTTCTCCTCAGCCTTTGGCTGTAAAGAAGATTAAATTTAATGATAAAGAATATAAATTTAAGCTTACACCTGCTGATGTTATAATAGAAGATTTGTATAAAGAATTTACTGGAGAGCTTATTGTATATGCTAAGGTTTCAAAGTCTGGAAATCCTATGGAAAGTTCTAACAGCTGCGAAAGTGAACCAATAGTAGTAAAATCTGGAAGTAAAGACGTAGTCATTAAAATAAATAGATACTTGGAATAAAAAAATGAAAGCCATTATAATCATTGCAGGCTCTGAATTTGTTCAAGGAAGAAAGCAAGATAAAAACGGCTTATTTATAGCAAAAAATCTTTTTGAAAGAGGTGTCGACGTTCAAGGTATAATCATCTCTCCAGACTCTCACTATGAATTACTAAATTATATAAAGTTTGCTTTAGATAGGGCTGATTTAGTTTTTATTTCCGGTGGACTTGGACCAACAACAGATGATAACACAAGAATGGCTGTTTCAGAAGCAATAGGAGTTCCATTAATATACAACGAAGAATGGTTAAATAAATTAAAAACATATTACAAATCAAACAATGTAGAGATAACAGAAGAAAGAAAAAGCATGGCAAAGATTCCGTATGGTTCTGCCATTATTGAAAATCCGGTTGGTAGGGCGGTAGGATTTATAAAAGTTTTAGATGACATAAAAAAAGCAGTTGTAGCTCTGCCGGGTGTTCCATCAGAAATGGAGCCAATGTTTTATAAAGCACTTGAGATGCTTAATATAAATGAGAAAAAAAGATATACAAAGCTTTTTAGAGTTTTTGGAATAAAAGAGCTTGATTTAAACTATCTTCTAAATGACATGAAAGATTTAAGCTATAACTTTTCTCCAAAAGGTATTGATGTATTTTTATATGATACAACTTTAGAAAGTTTTAAAGAAAAAGAGAAAAAAATAAAAGACAGGCTTGGTACTTTCATATATGCAGAAGATAATTTAGAGATGGAAGAAGTAGTCGGTAAGCTACTTAGAGAAAATAAAAAGACTGTTGCAACGGCTGAGTCTTCTACAGGTGGATTGATAGTCTCCCGTCTTGTAAACGTACCGGGTTCTTCTGGGTATGTTTTAGGCGGAATTGTCTCTTATGTCAATGAGGTTAAAATCAATTTGTTAAAAGTAAATGAAGAAGATATTAAAAATTTTGGTGCTGTTAGTGAGCCTGTTGCAAAGCAGATGGTTGAAGGAGTTAGAAATTTAATAAATTCTGATTTGGCTGTAAGTGATACAGGGATAGCAGGTCCAACTGGCGAATCTCCGAACAAGCCTCTTGGTCTTCATTATATAGGGTTTACAGATGGTAAAGAAACAAAGGTTTATAAAGAGATTTATCAAGGGAGCAGAAATGATGTTAGATTATACATTTCTCAGTTTGCATTAAATTTAATTCGACTTTATTTAATCAGTAATAGCTAACCTCAACTCTATTTCTTCCTTTGTTTTTGGCTGCATAAAGAGCTTCATCTGCTCTTTTTATTGCATTATCCAAAGGTTCACCTATTTTTAACATTGTTACACCAATACTTACTGTCACTCTACCAATATCTTTAAAGTTATAATTCTCTATATTAGACCTTATCTTTTCAGCTACTTTTGTAGCACCATCTAAATCTGTTTCTGGTAATATGGCAAGAAATTCTTCTCCCCCCCATCTAAGAACATAATCAGATTTTCTTAAAGTCCTTCTTGCTATTTCAGCAATTGTTTTTAATGCATAATCTCCTTTGTCATGCCCATAGGTATCGTTTATTTTTTTGAAATGGTCAATATCAAATAATAATATTGAAATTGGTTTATTATTTCTTTTTGCTCTTTCTATTTCAACCTGAATTAATGTGTCAATAATAGACCTATTGAATAGTCCTGTTAATTTATCAGTAATGGCTTTCTTCTCAGCCACGTTTTTTAGTTTAATTATATTTATAATAAATATGTTAATGATAATCATGATAAATAGTAAAGATGAAATCATTATATAAAACGATTTTGAAAAAACTTTGAAAGTTGTATCTGCTTCATAAGATATTAAATAACCTATCGATATATTATTAAAACTTTTAATTAACATAAAAGTCATTAAAATAGTATTTCCGTTTATATCAATAGGATAAGAAAAAGAAACTTCTTCTCTTAATTTTTTATCTATTTCTTTTTTTGCTTTTTTGTTAATCTCAGATAGACTAAAAGAATCATTATTTTTCGTCTTAAGTATTTGATTATAAAATTTTGATTCAACAAAATAATCAGGACTTAAATCGCTTTGAATATATCCTTTATTCTCTTTTAAATTAAGGAAATCTTTTTTTATTATAAAAAGATATGACTTATTGAATGTGTTTGCTAAATCATCTGAAATTTTGTAAAATGGGACATTTAAATATACATCGCATACTCTTTTATTATTTAAAAAAATGGGATATAGATAAACTAAACTGTCAAGTAAGTTTTTGTCTATTGAAAGATAATTATTTTCATAATTTGCTATTTCAGCTATTTCTGATATTTTATCGCCATACCTGTCAAAGTTATGCATTCTTAGATAAACTGTACCATCAGGTAATGTAAATATAAATCTATCAAAACCAATTTTTCTTAAAAATCTATAATCATCATAAAAAGTATTCAATATTGCGCTTCTTTTCGAAAAATCTCCACAATATTTAATAACCGAACTATTTTTTATTCTTGTGTTATAAAATAATTCCGAAGCTTTATCATAAGTTCTCTTGGTAATTAGGAATTCAGATTTTAATTGATTGATTTTGTCGTTAAGATAAATATTTTCTTTGTTTTTTTTGTCTAAATATAAAAGAAATATAAGAGCTAAGTATATGATAATATTTCCTATAATAAGTGCTATTTTTTCTTTGTTCTTTTTCATCTATAATATTTTAAACTAATATTTTTCTAATAAAAATACAATGAGGTTTTAAAAATGCAAGAAAAAAAGCTTTGGGGTGGAAGATTTTCTGAAAGCACAGATGCTTTTGTAGAAGAGTTTACAGAAAGTATATCTTTTGATAAAGAGCTTGCTTTATATGATATAAAAGGAAGCATGGCCCATGCAAAGATGCTTGGAAAGCAGGGGATTATTCCACAAGAAGATGCTGAAAAGATAGTAAAAGGCTTACAAGATATAGAACAAGAAATAAAAGAAAATAAATTTGTTTGGAAGAAAGAGCTTGAAGATGTTCATATGAATATAGAAAAAGCTTTAACAGATAAGATTGGAAAGGCAGGTGGAAAGCTTCATACTGGAAGGTCAAGAAATGATCAAGTTATTACAGCTTTTAGGCTTTATTTAAAAGAAAATACACAGGATATAATAAATCTTTTAGAAGACTTGCAAAGAAAACTGTTAGAAAAAGCAAAAGAATATATTGATGTTGTAATGCCGGCTTATACTCATCTTCAAAGGGCACAGCCAATAAGGGCAGCTCATTACTTTTTAGCATACTTAGAGATGTTTCAAAGAGACAAAGAAAGATTTATTGATAATCTAAAAAGAATTGATATGCTACCGCTTGGTAGTGGAGCTGTTGCCGGCGTAGATTTTCCAATTGATAGAGAGTATGTAGCAAAAGAGCTTGGATTTAGTCAGATTATGAGAAACTCTATTGATGCAACAAGTAGCAGGGATTTTGCTTTGGAGTTTTTATCTAACTGTGCAATCTGTATGGCTAATATGTCAAGATTTAGTGAAGATATGATAATATACTCATCTTCTGAATTTTCTTTTGTAGAGCTTCCTGATAAATTAACAACAGGTTCATCAATAATGCCCCAGAAAAAAAATCCGGATGTGCTGGAGCTAATCAGAGGAAAAACTGGACGAGTTTATGGAAATTTGATTTCTCTTTTAACAGTAGTAAAAGGTTTACCCCTTGCCTACAACAGAGACTTGCAAGAGGATAAGGGGCCAGTTTTTGATAGTGTAAAAACGATAAAAGGTTCAATAATAGGAATTACAAAGATAGTTGAAGGTTTAAAATTAAATAGAGAAAAAACACAGCTTGCAGCAGGTGGTTTTGCACTTGCAACAGACTTAGCTAACTACTTAGCTGAAAAAGGCGTACCATTTAGACAAGCTCATCATATTGTAGGAAGTATAGTTGGATATTTAGTAAATCAAGGAAGAGAGCTTGAAAGTATAACCTTGGAAGAGTTGAAACAGTTCAGCCATCTCTTTGAAGAAGATGCTTTGAAACTTTTATCTCCTTTTGTAGTGGCAGATAGAAGAAAATCTTTTGGTGGAACGGCTAAAGAACAGATTTTATCTCAAATAGAATATTGGGATAAAATACTAAACAAATGATTATTTTTATTGGATTATATTTACTATCTCTTGTAATTATAGCTTTAGTATCAAAGAGACTTATATCTTCTGAGAAAGATTATCTTCTTGCAGGTAGGTCGCTGCCTCTTTCTTTGTCTGTTTTTGCATTATTTGCAACATGGTTTGGCTCAGAAACCATTCTTGGAGCAACTCAGGAAGTTTTAGAAGGTGGATTTATAAAAGTAATAGAAGAGCCTTTTGGTGCTGCCCTATGTTTAATTTTGGCTGGACTGTTTATTGTTAAGCCATTGTATAGAATGAATCTTTTAACTTTTGGAGATTTTTTTAAAGTAAAGTATGGTGAGAAAGTAGAAGTTTTAGCATCGTTTTTTTTGATAATTTCTTACTTTGGATGGATAGCTGCTCAGTACGTAGCTTTTGGATTGGTCTTAAAAACTATCACAGGTTTAAATTTAGAAATATCAATATTTATAGCTTTTTTGATCTCACTTTTTATGACATTTTTTGGTGGTATGTGGTCTGTTGCTTTAACAGACTTTATTCAAACAATTGTAATTCTTATAAGCATCTTTTTTATTTTTGGAGAAATTTTAATCAAAGCAGGCGGAATACAAGCCTTAGAAAAAATACCAACAAGCTACTTTAAAATCTTACCGGAGTTAGACATAAAAAGTATAATTCTATACATAGTTGCATGGATTACTATTGGACTTGGATCTCTACCGGGACAAGACCTTTTTCAGCGTTTTATGTCATCTAAATCTGAGGATGCAGCTTATAAGTCTTCAATAATAGCCGGATTTATGTATCTTACAGTTGCAGTAATTCCGCTAATTACCGTTTTAGTCATATACTTTAATTTTGGTTTTAAAACAGATAATACTTTGCTTGATTATGTATATTTAAATACTTCTCCAATTACAAAGTATCTATTTTTTGCAGGTCTTTTATCTGCTGTATTAAGTACGGCAACAGCTGCAATTTTAGCACCATCGGCATTGTTAAGCGAAAACATTATAAAAAAATTTTTTAATCATTTATCCGACTTAGCTTTGTTAAATATAACAAGATTGTCGGTCTTTCTGGTTGCGTTAATATCTCTTTTGATAGCATACTCCGGTGAAACGATTTACAACTTGGTAGGGTTATCGTCTGTTTTAACTCTCGTGTCGTTGTTTGCTCCGTTTATATTCGGACTGTATTGGAAAAAGGCAAATTCAAAAGGAGCCTTAGCGTCAATGGTTTTGGGGTTTTTGGTATGGTTTATCTTTTATTTTTTTCTTAGAGAAGAAGAGCTTGGTATTTTCTTTGGTTTTATTGTAAATATTTTAGCTATGGTAGTTTTTTCTTTAATCAAGATTTAACAGATATAACTTTATTATCATACTCAACCATAGCTCTTCTTCCGCAATTCTTACATTTAACATCATCAAAACCATAACCATTGATTACTAAAATCACTTTCTTGTTTTCTTCACCACACTTGCATAAGAAGCTTACTTCTTTAAAGTCAACCTCTAATTTTTCTAAAGTTTTCATCTTAAACACCTCCTATAGTTTTACTATTAATATACACAGAGGGTGTTAAGGGAATATGAAGGTTTGGTTAAGATTATGTAAATTAAGATGTTGTGTTATGTCATCTGTTCTTAAGACGATTTCAGAATATTGTTTTTGATTGCTGCTATATTAGGATACTTAGGCTAAGAAATTCAAAATATTACAGATTTTTTGCTACAGCTGCAGGATGTTAAAAGTGAGAAAGTAAAATAGTTTAATGGATGTTGGGAGCAATTCATGAATTGCCCGTACGTAAAGGTGAGGGCGAGAAATTAGACGTCTGTTTAATTTGCTGCCAATTAATCTTCACTCATTTTGAAGACTTTAGTCTGAAGGATATCTTTTTAGTTTTAATGAAAATTTCCAATTTCTAATTCAAGATATGAGACAAAATTGTGTAAGATTAATGAAATAAGGGGCAGACACGATGGTCTACCCATACAAATTTCGGAATTAAATTATTTTATTTTTTCCGGGGATTTTTCATAGTTTGAATCAAAGAATTTCAAAAATTCATCTGTTTTATCTAACTCTGGCTTTCCATAAAGTACAGCTTGTTTGTCTAAGATTAATGAATAATTTTTAGCCTTTGCGAAAGCATCTAAATTCTTTTGAACAAGGTTCATAAATTGACCTAAAAGTTCATCCCTTCTTTTTAAAACCTCTTGTTGCTTCTGTATAGCAAAAGCCTGGAACTCTTCTTGAGACTTTTGGTCTTGTTTTAATGTTTTTTGCTTGGCTTCAATTTCAGCCTGTGCTTTCTTTCCAGCTTCTTCTAAAAGCTTCTGTGCATCTTTACCGGCTTTTGAATTATTAACGATTGTTGGTGTATCGATAAACACAATATCTGCTGCTTTTGCTAACGTAAAAGTTAGCATTAAAAACCCTGCTACAGCCAATGATAAAAGCTTCTTCATAAATTCCTCCTATATTAAAAATTATTCGATCGTACATATACACTGCGGTCTTTTAATTCTAAGTGCTAAAATTTCAAAAACACGGAAATAATGATCCATATTATCATAGTTTAAATATGATGTTATCATGTCCTGAGATATAAATAGGTCTAAATTTTCAATTCCGGTTGATACAACAACGGCCGTAAATTGTGGTATAACCGGCGTTGTAAATACTCCAACATCAAATAGTTTTTTGATCTGGTCTATTTCAAGAATACCGCTATTTCCATACAATCTATTTAGCATTGCATAATCTTGAGGATTTAGAACCAAAGCAAAGTTATTATAAAATCCATTTTCATTTAATTTAACGATAGCATTTAGTATATCTTTAAAAGCTTCTCCTGTTTGATTCCAGTCAGAGATTGATATCGAATTTTTACCTTCAACGTTTAATAATCCCGGAAAACCTGTTTCAATATCTCCATGGAAGATTAATCTATCTTCTGCAATAGCTACCTGAGATGCAGCTGCAGCAGCAACGCTAAAATCAATTGGAATATTAAACTTTTTAGATGATTCTACATCTCTCCAATGAATTTTAAAATCTTTGTAAATAATTGGCAGAGGAAGTATTTTTCTTTCTTTAACTTTTACAACACCACAATCTACTTCACCAAAAAGACCACAAGCTCCGGAATTTCCATCTTCTATATAATCATATGGAACAAATTGAACAGACGGATCATATGGTCCTGAGATTTCTATAAATCTTCTTCCTACTAAAACTCTTTTTGCTGTTTCAACTACTACTTTATCAATCTTTTCCCAATCGCTTTCTGATAAAGGAGCTTCATTTCTTTTTAAAAATTCCATAGCTTTCCTCCAATATGAATGTAATTATAGCATAAATTTATACATGAAATTTTACCTTGTCAAATTTTAGTATGTGAAATATATTATTTATCCCACAGCCTTGAGGTGGTTCGCGGTAGCTTTTAAGCTACTGAGGAAAGTCCGGACTCCAAAGGGCAGGGAGCTGCCGAAAGGCAGGTAGGGGTAACCTTACAGATAGGGCCACAGAAAACAAACCGCCAATCCGCACACCTTTTTAGGTGTGGTCATGGAGGCAAGGGTGAAAAAGTGGGGTAAGAGCCCACTACCTGCAGTGGCGACATTGCAGGTTGGCAACCCTCTCCCGGAGCAATCCCAAGTAGGAAGGCGCTATTAGGCTTGCCCGGCTGATGCCTTCGGGTTGGGAGCTTAGATAAATGACCACTAAAACAGAATCCGGCTTACTCCAAGGCTGTGGGATTTAAAAGTGAGAGAGTGAGAAGTGAGTAAGTGAGGAGATATTAATATTTTCTTTTTTTATGCATTACTTTATAATCCAAGAGTTTTAGTCCAAAGGATCTTACTTTTTTTAACTCTTGAGTCCTGTTGATGTAAAATTATTAAAAAACTTTGGAGACAGCATGAAAATATACATAATTACTATATTTCCAGATTATTTTGAATGTTTTAAAAATTATGGAGTTGTAAATAAAGCTATAAAAAGCGGACTTGTTGAGATAAACACTATAAATCTTAGAGATTTTACATCAGATAAGCACAAAACAGTTGATGACGTTGTTTATGGTGGTGGTCCCGGTATGCTTTTAAAGCCAGAACCTATATTTAAAGCATTTGACTATATAAAAAATATATCCAAAAATCCTTATACTATAATAACCGAGCCATGGGGAAAAACTTTTAATCAAGAGATGGCAAGAAAATTGGCAGAAAAAGAAGAGCTTGTAATAATTTGTGGAAGGTATGAGGGGGTTGATGAAAGAGTTAAAACGTTAGTAGATGAGGAAATATCTATCGGTGATTATATTTTATCGGGTGGAGAGCCGGCTACATTGGTTATTATGGATAGTGTTATTAGATTGCTTCCGGGTGTTTTATCTGATGACGAAAGTAAGGAAGTAGATTCTTTCAGTGATGGACTGCTTGGATACCCTAACTACACAAGACCGGCTGAATTTAGAGGTATGAAAGTCCCGGAAGTTTTACTATCCGGTAATCATAAATTGATAGAAAAATGGAGGAGGTTTCAAAAACTAAAAAGAACTTACAAAAATAGACCAGATTTATTAGAAAAAGCAAAATTATCTGTTGAAGATAAACAGTTATTAAAGTATATTATAGAAGGTAAAGAATTTGAAGATTTGATTAAAGAGGGAAAAATTGCTTAGTTTTGAAAAACCACCAATAGATATTCTTGAAGACGAGGAAAAGTATATAGTAATAATAGATTTGCCCGGATGTAAAAGAGAAGATATAGAAATAACAGGTGATGAAAAAACTTTAAAAATCAGAGCTCTTAAAAGTATAAACCTGCCGGGAAAGTATGTTTTAATGGAACGTTTCACAGGAATTGTCAAAAGAAGTATCAGATTTCCGCAATATATAGATATCTCAAAAGGCAAGGCAGTTTATGAAAACGGCTGCTTGGTTATCTATATACCAAAAGCAAAAAATCAGTTTATAATAGATGCTATTTGCAAAATTTCAATTTTTTAAAAAACTGCAGGAGGTTTGAATGGGTCCATTTGAAGATAAATTAGATTTACTTGAACTACCATCAACATACCCACTTATTCCCACAAGAGATGTTATAGTTTTTCCTTATATGGTATTTCCACTTTTTATAGGAAGACCATTTTCAATTAAGGCAGTAGAAGAAGCACTTGATAATAATCAAAGATACATCTTTCTCTCTCTTCAGAAAGACAAAGAAAAAGAAATTCCGACAAAAAAAGACATTCATGAGATAGGTGTCGTTGCCACAATTATCAGAATGATGAAACTTGAAGATAATCGTATTAAAATCCTTGTCCAAGGTGTTTCAAGAGGAAGAATAAAAGAATTAAAAAAAGTAGATGACTACTATCAGGTGGGAGTTGAAATCATAGAAGACCCGGAAGTAGAAGAAACGTTAGAAGTTCAAGCGCTTAAACATTCACTAAAAGATTTATTGGACAAGGCTATTTCGCTTGGCAAGCAGATAGTACCAGATTTAGTTGAGATAATAAAATCGGTAGAAGAGCCGGGAAGACTTGCCGATTTGGTTGCATCTATACTTGATATAAAAGCAGAAGAAGCCCAGCAGATTTTAGAAATCTTAGACCCTGTTGAAAGATTAAGAGTTGTTCATGATAAATTCTTAAAAGAAGTAGGAATATTAGAGCTTCAGCAAAAAATCAGAATATCTGCAAGAGAAGCCATTGAAAAAGACCAAAGAGAATACTTTTTAAGACAGCAAATAAAAGCAATTCAAGAAGAGCTTGGCGAAAGAGATGAAAAGCAGGAAGAAATAGAAAACTACAAAAAGAAAATAGAAGAATCCGGAATGCCGGACGAAATAAAGGAAGAAGCTTTAAAACAGCTTAAAAGACTTGAAAAAATGCATCCAGATTCAGCAGAAGCAGGTGTTATTAGAACTTATCTTGATTGGCTTGTAGAACTTCCATGGAATAAAAGAACAAAAGACAGACTTGACCTTAAAATTGCTAAGAAAATCCTTGATGAAGACCATTATGACTTAGAGAAAATAAAAGAAAGAATTTTAGAGTATTTAGCTGTATTAAAACTTAAAAAAGAAAGCTCAAAGGATAAATCTATAAAAGGACCTATATTATGCTTTGTTGGACCGCCGGGTGTGGGTAAAACTTCACTTGGAAGGTCTATTGCAAAAGCATTAAATAGAAAATTTGTTAGAATATCTCTTGGTGGAGTAAGAGACGAAGCAGAAATAAGAGGTCATAGAAGAACGTATGTTGGAGCGATGCCCGGAAAAATCATTCAGGCAATAAAACAAGCCAGAACAAAAAACCCGGTAATAATGTTAGACGAAGTAGATAAAATCGGCTTAGATTTTAGAGGAGACCCAACGGCGGCACTTTTGGAAGTCTTAGACCCGGAGCAGAATAAAGAGTTTATAGACCATTACCTTGGCGTTCCTTTTGATTTGTCAGAAGTGATGTTTATTTGCACAGCAAACAGATTAGATACCATTCCAAGACCTTTATTAGACAGAATGGAGGTTATAAGACTTTCAGGTTATTCAGAAGAAGAAAAATTGCATATTGCTAAAAAATATCTAATTCCTAAGCAATTAAAAGAAAACGGCTTAGATGAGAAAACAGTAGAATTTTCAGATAAAGCAATCACATTCTTAATTAGAGGCTATACAAGAGAGGCAGGCGTTAGAAACCTTGAAAGACAAATAGGTTCTATCATTAGAAAAATAGCTAAAAAAATAATAGAAACTGGAAAGAAAAGGAAATATAAAATTACTCCAAGCTTGATTAAAAAATTCTTAGGAGCACCAATTTACTCAACAGAGAAAGAAGAAAAAGATGAAGTTGGCGTTGTCACAGGATTAGCTTGGACTGAAGTTGGCGGAGAAATTCTTAAAATAGAAGTAACAAAGATGGACGGAAAAGGCAATTTAGTTCTTACAGGTTCACTTGGTGATGTGATGAAAGAATCTGCAAGAATTGCATTCTCTTATGTAAAATCTAAAGCTAAAGAGCTTGGAATTGACCCGGAAGAATTTGGTAAATACGATTTACATATTCACGTGCCTGCGGGAGCTATTCCAAAAGATGGACCATCGGCAGGTATAGCAATTACAACAGGCATTGCATCTGTATTTACAAACAGACCTGTAAGGTCGGATGTTGCAATGACAGGAGAAATCACATTAAGAGGAAAAGTTTTACCTGTTGGTGGACTAAAAGAGAAGATTCTGGCGGCAAAAAGAGCCGGAATAAAAACAGTAATTTTACCGAAAGACAACAAAGAAGAAGTCATGTCTGACCTTCCACCATATGTCAGAAAATCAATGAATTTAATTTTTGTAGACCATATTGATGAAGTTTTCAAAATCGCATTAAGAGAGGAGAAAAAAGAAGTTGAAAATCAGGAAAGCGAAAGTTAAAGATGCGACCGAAATTTTCAAAATCTTACAGCATTTTGCATTAAAAGAAGTTTTACTACCAAGAAGTTTAAACAGTATATATGAAAATATACGAGATTTTTTTGTGTGTGAAGTAGATGGTAAGATTGTTGGCGTTGGGTCATTGCATGTATACTGGGAAGATTTGGCGGAGATAAAATCTTTGGCTGTAAAAGAAGAGTATCAGCATCTTGGAATAGGTAGAAGCATAGTCCAAGAGTGTTTAAATGAAGCCAAAGAGCTTGGTATAAAAAGAGTTTTTGCTTTAACTTACGTTCCTGATTTTTTTAAAAAGATTGGATTTGAGATTACAGATAAATCTAACTTTCCGCAAAAAGTCTGGACTGAATGCATTCATTGTGTAAAATTTAATGATTGTCATGAAATTCCTGTATCTATAAATTTGGAGTAAAAATGAAGCATATATATCTTTGCAGACATGGTGAAAGTGAATACAACGCAAAAAAGATAGTTCAAGGACATATAGACACAGATTTAACAGAAAATGGAATATTACAAGCTAAAAAACTTGGTCATTTCTTGAAAGATAAAGGAATAAAAAAAGTAATATCTTCTGATTTAAAAAGAGCCTTCAAAACAGCACAGATTGTAGCAGAAATTTTAGAAGTAAATCATGAAGTTGACCCAAGAATTAGAGAGATGCACTTTGGCACATGGGAAGGCTTAAGTTATGATTGGATTTATCAAAACGCAAAAGAACATTTTGATAACTGGTTAGCAAATCCTGTAAAACATCCTTTGCCAAAGCAAGAAAGCATAGAATCTTTTGAAAAAAGGCTAAAGCTATTTTTTGAAGATGTAAGAAACCACAATGAAGACAATATCTTAGTAGTTGGGCATGGTGGTTCAATACAGGGCTTACTTTGCATATCTATGAATCTTTCCATGGAGCATCTTTGGAAATTTAGACATAATAATACCGGATTATCGCTAATTTTATCTGATAAAAATAACACAAATGTTAAATTCATAAATATGGCTTACCATCTTGAAAATTCTTTAGAAGGTGGTATTATAACTTTATGATTTTTTGGGAGGTACAAACATGGATAATGTAGTTGTTTTTGAAAATAAGAATAAACCATCGTATTTAGAAGCAGGTTTATTTGTTGGTGTCATTTTAGCATTATTAGGATTATCTGTTTTCTTAGCTTTATCGTCAGGAAAGGTTAGTAACGTTCTTGTGTTTCAAATTGCCGGCTTTATTTATGGTTTATCAGCATTGATGTATATTTTTCAGTTTTTCTTTAAAAATGAAAATATCGGTAAGGTTGGTACATTACTTGCATTTGCCGGATGGTTAACACAAACAATAGGATTGTTTATAAGAGGTTTAGAATCTTATAATATGGGTATTTTCCATCCACCTTGGACAAACCTTTATGAATCTTTAATGTTTTTCCCGTGGCTTGCAGTTGGACTGTATTTATACATTGAGAGAGAATACAAAACAAGAACTATTGGAACATTTTTCATGCCGATCGTTGCATTTTTGGTTATCTGGGGTCATAAGTTTAATACTGATATAAATCCGTTGGTGCCTGCTTTAAGAAGCTATTGGCTCTACCTTCATGTCCTTGCATCGTTTGTAGGTTATGCAGGTTTTACAGTAGCATTTGGTGCATCTTTTGCTTATCTACTTAAAGAAGCTCAAGTTAAAAACAAACCGGTAAATACGTATCATTATGTAGGATTTATTTTAAGCTTAATCTTAACGGGGATTTTTGGATATCTTACTTTAACCGGTGCTAAGGATATTAAAACAATGATTTTTGGAATTATCTTTATCATCACTCTTATAACTTTAATTTATTTTGCTGTATATGTCCTAAAACCCATAGCCAATAAACTTCCATCTGAAAATTTACTTTCAGAGATTGCTTTTAAAGCAGTTGCTATCTCTTTTCCTGTATGGACTGCATCTATAATGCTTGGCGGTGCATGGGCAAATGAGGCTTGGGGTAGTTATTGGAGCTGGGACCCTAAGGAAACTTGGGCTTTAATAGTTTGGTTATTCTTTGCAGCATACATACACGGAAGAACTATCGGAAAATGGAAAGGTGAGACTTCTGCATGGATAGTGGTAGCAGGCTTTATAATGCTTTTAATCTGTTATTTTGGAGTAAACTTATACTTCCCTGGCTTACATAGTTATGCTACAGAGTAAGAAGAAATTATAAATTTAGCTATGTTCCTTCGGATATCCGAAGGATTTTTTTTATTTCTGATTACTGAAACACAATCATCTATGTCATCTATCGGCACAGTTAATAAATTCATTATTTCAGGTTTTTTAAATATTTTCCAAACATTTTCAAACTAACGAAGCCATACAAATTCTTGACTTTCTTACAATTAAAATGCATATTAATACAAAACAAAAAAGCGAGTGCCTAAATGCATAATTTTTCAGTTGAACAAGTTTTATCAATTTTAAAAACAGATATTAATGGTTTATCACAAGAAGAAGCAAAAGAAAGATTAAAGATATATGGACCCAACGAAATAGAAGAAAAAGAAGAAAGTAAGTTAAAGATCTTTCTTAGGCAGTTTACAAGTCCTTTTATAATCATACTTATGGTAGCTGGTTTATTGGCTTTTTTCTTAGGAGACTTAAAAGATGGCTTAGTCGTTTATGGACTTTTGCTTATAAATGGATTTATAGGTTTTTATCAAGAAATAAAAGCCCTTGCTTCAGTAAAAGCGTTGAAAAGCCTAACTTTACCTACTATAAGAGTGTTAAGAGATGGTAAAGAGATTGAAATAAATATAAAAGAATTGGTTCCGGGGGATATAGTTTTACTTTTTGAGGGAGATGTTATACCTGCAGATATTAGATTGATAGAATCGGTTGGTCTCATGGTAGATGAAGCTATTTTAACCGGTGAATCAATTCCTGTTGAAAAAAATGCCGGCGTTATTCTTAATCAAGATGCACCTGTTCATGAGAGAGTAAATATCTTATTCAAAGGAACAACCATAGTTAGGGGAAAAGCTATTGGTGTTGTTTTTGCTACAGGAGAAAACACAGAGCTGGGAAAGATTGCAAAAAGAATGCAAGAGAAGCCGCCAGAAAGTCCATTAACAAAAGCATTGGGAGATTTTGGAAAAAAATGGATATTCGTATTAATCTTAATTTTAACTTTTCTTGTAATTATTGGAATTTTGCAAGGCAGAGAAGCTAAAAGTCTTGTATTTTTTGCAATTGCACAGTTAGTTTCTGCTGTTCCGGAAGGATTGCCAATAGTTGTAACGATTGCCTTGGTTGTTGGTGCTATCAGATTATCAAAAGAGAAAGTTCTTGTAAAACATTTACCAGCAGTTGAAACTCTTGGTAGTGCAACGTATATATGTTCGGATAAAACCGGAACCATAACAGTTGGAAAGCTTAGAGTAGAAGATTATGTGCCTTATGATAAGGAAAAACTTTATTTAGCTGCTGCGTTATGTAATGATGCTGAAATTTATGATGGAAAAGAAAAAGGAGACCCATTAGAAATTTCTTTACTTTACTGGTTAGAAAAGGAAGGGATAGATTGGAATAATTTAAAAAATAAGTATGAAAAAATATGGGAGCATCCTTTTGATACAAAG
This sequence comes from Sulfurihydrogenibium sp. YO3AOP1, assembly GCF_000020325.1. Taxonomy (NCBI): domain Bacteria; kingdom Pseudomonadati; phylum Aquificota; class Aquificia; order Aquificales; family Hydrogenothermaceae; genus Sulfurihydrogenibium; species Sulfurihydrogenibium sp. YO3AOP1. The sequence goes on along the minus strand of NC_010730.1, from coordinate 125,033 downwards.
CTAAGACTTATGGCTGTCGTGGTTAAATCAGATGTGGGTATAGAACTATACATAAAAGGAGCTTTGGAAAGCCTATCTACCATGTGTGAATCTACTTGCCCTGAAGAAGTTTTTAAAAACCATGATAAATTAGCTGAAGAGGGATTGAGGGTTTTAGCTTTTGGATATGCTAAGCTTGATAAAGTTCCAGAAAGCATAAAAGATGTAAAAATAAACTTAGTAGGTCTTGTCGGATTTTTAGACCCACCAAAAGAAGGGGTAAAAGAATCTGTTGAGATGGCAAAAAATGCAGGTATTAAAGTAATTATGATTACAGGAGATAACCTTTTAACTGCCAAAGCGATAGCTAAAATGGTAGGTATATTTTCTGATGGAGATATAGCCATCGAAGGAAAAGACCTTGAAAAATACTCAGATGAAGAGCTTTATCAACATTTAAAAAATATAACAGTAGTAGCAAGAGCTACACCGGAGGATAAATATCGTATAGTAAAAGTTTTACAATCAAATAAAGAAATTGTAGCGGTTACCGGGGATGGAGTTAATGATGTTCCGGCTTTAAGAGTTGCAGACCTGGGAGTCACTATGGGTTCCGGTTCACAGGCAGCCAAAGATGCAGCAAAAATGATTATAACTGACAACAATCTTTCCATTATCATTAACGCAGTAAAAAGCGGAAGGCTTATAACAAAAAATATTTCAAAAGTAATAAGATACTTATTATCAACAAACCTATTTGAACTTACTTATAACTCCTTAGCAGTATTAATGGGTTTACCGCTACCACTATACGCTACTCAAATACTTTGGATCAACTTAGTAACAGATGGCGTTCAAGATAAAGCCTATCCTTTTACAAAGTATGAAGGCGACCCAATGAAGGAAAAACCCAAAAGACCAGAAAAAGCATTCACCGGAAAAGAGCAATTTATAAAGGTTGCTTATAATGGTCTGATAATGGGAATTTCTCATTTCTTTTTGTTCAAATATTTGTTAAATATATATTCTTATGAAGTTGCTTTAACTATAAGTTTTACATCGGCTGTAATTTCTCAATGGTCAGTTGGAATACAAGAAATAGGAGAAAAGCCATTTTTTAAAAATCCTATTGAGTATATAAAGCTAAATCCATACATCTATTTAGGAATCTTTATTGGAGCTATTCTACAAATAATTGCAATTAGCTTAATACCGCACTATTTCCATGCTGTCAAACTTACAATGAATGAATTAATGTATATTTTTATAATCCCTTTTATAACATTTATTATGATAGAGTTAAGAAAATGGATTAGCTATTTAAAGTCAGGCAAATAAATTTTTTAATTTTAATGGGCTGAAGAATATGAAAGAACATCGTAAAAAATTAATCGAATGGAGCTTTGCATTGACGTTTTCTTATACTAATAAATATACCTTGGTGAGAAATTAGTGGTTTTTATAGAATTTAAAAAGGAAATCCTTCGGACTAAAGTCCTCGAGATGACAGCGAAAGGCTGATTGATAAACATTAAAGGAAAGATAACCTACGATGTCGTTCTGAAGCCGGCGAAGAATCTCCTACTTTTATTAAATTTCTCACCCGATGTATTTTCCTGTACTAATACAATCTTTAGAAATACCTCTTCATCCAAGCCTCTGAATGCTATAATAATATCCCAATTTTTCACAAAAAAGGAGCATCAATGAAGAGTTTTCCTGTAATCAAGCCTATAGATAAAAAATTTTTTAAAATTGAATTTAAAGACCCATATTTAAAGCCAGCCATTATTGAGACTGAAGAACAATTTAAAGAGTTAATTCAAAATCTTATAGCAAATAAAAGGCAAGAAGAAGCTAAAGAACTTACTCAGCAGTGGATAAATCTTAAAAAAGAGCATTTTAAACTAAATTATCATGGAAAGTTTTTAAATCTTGGAGTTAAAACCGCCATAATGGGCATAATCAACGTTACTCCTGACTCATTTTCAAATGGTAGTGAGGATTATAAAGATATTAACAAAATCCTTAAAAAAGTAGAATTTATGCTTGAAAATGGAGCAGATATTATAGATGTAGGAGGTGAGTCTACAAGACCGGGAGCTATGCCAATTTCTACAGATGAAGAGATAGAGAGGGTTATTCCAGTAATCCAAGCAATCAGAAAAAATCTCGGAGATAGATTTTTGTTATCAGTTGATACATATAAATCAACTGTTGCTGACATTGCAGTAAGCGAAGGAGCTGATATAATCAACGACATAAGCGGAATGACTTTTGATGATAAAATGGCTGACGTAGTAACTAAGCACGACTGTCATATCGTTATGAATCACATAAAAGGAACGCCGCAAACATGGCAAACACAGGAGATTTACTATGATGATGTTGTTTATGAAATTATAGAATTTTTTAAAAATCAAATTAGCTTTGGAATTTCAAGAGGAATTAAACCAGACAGGTTTATCATAGACCCAGGAATAGGATTTGGGAAAAAAGTCGAGCATAACGTTGAAATTATAAAAAGATTAGATGAGTTTAAAATTCTTGGACTGCCAATTCTGATAGGCATATCAAGAAAATCATTCTTAAATATAATATTAAAAAATCTATTAAATAGACCGGATACTTTGCCGAAAGAAAGATTATCAGCAACTCTTGGAGCAACAGCCTACGCAGTTTTAAAAGGAGCACATATCGTAAGAGTTCATGATGTAAAAGAAACAGCAGAATTTTTAACCATATTAGACACAATCAGAGGATACAAGATTGAATGAAACAGAAATTATACAAACGCTTTTAAACATAAGATTTACTGATGTATTAGATATTCTTATAGTTTCTGTTATTATTTACTATCTTCTTAAATTTTTGGCCGGAACAAGAGGATGGCAAATACTAATAGGTTTACTCATTCTTTTACTTTTTTGGATTGTAGCAAAAATCTTTCAATTTGAAACCTTAGGGTGGATTTTTGAAAATCTATGGAGTATCGGAATATTTATTATCGTGGTTTTATTCCAACCAGAGTTAAGAAGAGGATTGGCTAAGCTTGGAGAAAAAGGAATATTCAAATTTTTATCACCATCGAATAAAAAAGTTGTTGATGATGTAATTAGGGCATGCTTATTTATGTCAGATAGAAAAATAGGAAGTTTGATCGTATTTGAAAGGACGGTTGATTTGACAAATTATATTGAAGGATTCGTTAGAATAGATGCAGAAATTACACCAGAAATACTTATAACCATATTCACGCCACAGACACCTTTACATGATGGAGCGGTGATAATTAAAGAAAAGAAAATAGCATTTGCAAGGGCATTTTTACCTTTAACCGTATCTACAGATATACCAGAAAACGTTGGTACAAGACATAGAGCAGCATTAGGAATAACCGAAGAGACAGATGCTATTGCAGTCGTAGTATCAGAAGAAAGAGGTGAAATATCTTTAGCAGTTGATGGAAAACTCCATAGAAATTTGGATGTATTAATGCTAAGAAAAAAGTTATACAAACTATTAGAGATAGAAAAACCTTCAACCTTTGAAATGCTAAGAAAAAAACTTAAAAAGGCAAAATATGAAGATAAATAAAACCATAAAAAAGCTAAAGTTAGCATTATTTAACAATTTATATTTGAAAATACTATCTTTTTTTGTAGCACTATTAATGTGGCTAAATATTTCGTCATACTCAAATGCAAAATACCAAATTCACGGATATATAGACGTAATAAATATACCACCAGATATTGAAGTAAAAAGTGTTAAACCTGAAAAGGTAAGCATTGCATTAGAAGGAAGGAAAAATGTATTAAACCAATCAGAATTAACAAACGTTTCGATTTATGTCGATGGTAAGAGGTTGAAAGAAGGAAAAAATGTTTTGCCTGTACAAGTGTTGCTACCATCTGAAAAAATTAAAGTAGTTTCGATAAGACCTGAAAATGTTATAATATATGCACGAAAAATTAACCAAAATCAACCTGAAGAGGAGATTAAATGATTGAAATATTTATAGAAGACTTGAATCAAAAATTTACTTTCAACGAAGGAATTACATTAAAAGATATTTTAAAAAATCTTAATGGAAAATTTAAAGATGTTGTTGGTGGAAAACTAAACGGTGAAATCATTGATATACACACACCAATCAATCAAAGCGGAAATCTAAAATTTCTAAAAAAAGAAGATAAAGAGAGCCTTGAAATACTTAGACACTCCTTAGCCCACATCATGGCACAGGCTTTAAAAGAGATTTACGGAGATGAGAATGTTCATTTAGGTATAGGTCCAACAACGGAGCATGGATTTTATTATGATGTTGAAATAGAAGGAAAAAGCCTTACAGATGAAGACCTTCCACAAATTGAAGAAAAAATGAAAGAAATCATTAAAAAAGGATATCAGATAGAAAGATTTGAGCTTCCAAGAGAAGAAGCTATTAAATTTTTTGAAAATAAAAAGGAAATTTATAAGATAGATATAATAAAGCATAACATACCGGAAGGAGAGCCAATTTCATTATACAAACAGGGCGACTTCGTAGATTTATGCAGAGGTCCACACCTTCCTTCAACCGATAAAGCAGGAGCATTTAAACTGATATCTGTCTCAGGAGCATATTGGAGAGGAAAAGAAACAAACCCAATGCTTCAAAGAATATACGGCGTTGCATTTTGGAGCGAAAAAGAGCTTAAAGATTACTTAAATATGCTTGAAGAGGCTAAAAAAAGAGACCACAGAAAGATCGGAAAAGACCTTGAGCTGTTTTTAATAGATGAAGAGATCGGCGGCGGTCTTGCTATTTGGCTACCTAAGGGTGCAATTATCAGAAAAGAAATAGAGGATGCTTGGAAAAAAGAGCATCTAAAAAGAGGTTATCAACTAGTTTACACTCCTCATGTTGGAAAAGAACAGCTATGGCAAACAAGCGGGCATCTATCTTTCTACCAGGAAAACATGTATCCAAGAATGCAAATAGAAGAAGAAGGATACTATGTAAAACCTATGAACTGTCCTTTCCATGTCGAGATTTATAAATCAAAACAAAGAAGCTACAAAGAGTTTCCAATCAGACTTGCAGAACTTGGAACAGTTTACAGATACGAAAGAAGTGGAGCTTTACATGGACTAATGAGAGTTAGAGGATTTACTCAAGATGATGCACACATCATATGCAGAGAAGACCAAGTTGAAGATGAAATAAGAGAAGTCTTAAACTTGGCGCTAAATACCCTTAAATCTTATGGATTTGATGAGTTTGAAGTATATCTATCAACAAAACCGGAGAAGTACGTTGGCGATGACAAAATGTGGGAGGTCGCAGAAAACTCACTAAGAAAAGCAATAGAAAGTACAGGATTGGACTATAAAATAGATGATGGCGGTGGAGCATTTTACGGACCAAAAATAGATGTTAAAATAAAAGATGCTATCGGCAGATTGTGGCAATGTTCAACTATTCAGTTTGATTTTAATCTTCCGGAGAGATTTGATATGTACTACATAGGTGAAGACAATCAAAAACACAGACCGTACATGATTCATAGAGCAATATTTGGCTCTATAGAAAGGTTTATTGGTGTATTACTTGAGCATTACGCAGGATTTTTACCAGTATGGTTATCTCCAGTTCAAGTTAAGATTATACCAATTGCTGATAAGCACTTAGAATATGCAGAAACTGTAAAACAAAAATTATTAGAAAATGATATCAGAGTAGAATTGGATGATAGAAATGAAAGAATGAATAAAAAAATTAGAGATGCTGAGCTTCAGAAAATACCGTTTATGCTTGTAGTTGGTGATAAAGAAGCTGAAACAGGCACGGTTGCAGTAAGAGAAAAAGGCAAACAGGGAAGCCAAACTTTAAGCATCGATGAGTTTGTGTCGAAAATTAAAGAAATAATTTCTAATAAACATGTACTTTGAGAATAGAGTAAATTTTGTAAAATTGAATAGGTAATCTTTGAGCTAAAGTCCTCAGGATGACAAAAATTCTATAATGTTATTCTGAGCGATAGCGAAGAATCTCTTTTCTCCAAAAAACAAAAGAAGGAGACTTTGGTCATACAACCTCAGGATGACGGTTAAGGTACAATATGAGGCTGCTTGCAAAATCAAAATCGTCATTCTGCAGCCGGCGAAGAATCTCCTAATTTTCTTTTCAAGTTAAAAAATCAAAGGAGGAGATCCTTCGGCTTACAGCCTCAGGATGACACGGAAAGGTAAGTTTACGAGAATTTTAGAACACTTCGCAATATTGTCATTTATATTAACTTAAAAATGAATGTAAAGGAGAGGTAATGTTAGATAAATTGCTTGGATATTTTTCAAATGATATCGGAATAGATTTAGGTACCGCAAATACATTAATATTTGTTAAAGGTAAAGGTATAGTTTTAACAGAACCTTCTATTGTCGCTATAGATAAAACTACTAACAAAGTATTAGCTGTTGGTAAAGAAGCAAAAGAGATGATAGGCAAAACGCCAGAGCATATACAAGTTATTAGACCATTAAAAGATGGAGTCATTGCAGACTTTGATACTACACAAGCAATGTTAAAGTACTTCATACAAAAAGTTCACACAAATTTTCCATTGGCAAGGTTAACAAATCCAAGACCAAGAGTAGTGGTCGGCGTTCCATCTGGAATTACAACGGTTGAAAAAAGAGCAGTTATAGATGCAGCAAAGCAAGCTGGAGCAAGAGAAGTTTATTTAATTGCAGAACCTATGGCGGCGGCGATCGGCGCTGGTTTACCTATAGACCAGCCGGGTGGCAATATGATTGTAGATATTGGCGGTGGTACTTCTGAAATAGCGGTTATATCTTTATCCGGCTTAGTAATCTCAAGCTCTATTAGAGTTGCCGGTGATGAGATGAATGAAGCTATAATAAACTATCTTAAAAGAAATTACCATATTTTGATAGGTGAGCAAACGGCAGAAAATATAAAAATAAACTTAGGCTCTGCGATAACATCAGACAGAGACGAGAAAAAAATGGAAATACGTGGAAGAGATATGACCGGAATGCCAAGAAGTGTTATAATTTATGGAAAAGATATTAGAGAAGCTTTAGAAGATGTTATTATTCAAATTGTAAATGCGGTTAAATCAACGTTAGAAAAAACTCCACCCGAACTTGCTGCAGATATCGTTGGAAGGGGAATAGTCCTTGCAGGTGGTGGTTCTTTAATATATGGTCTCGATAAAAGATTGATGGAAGAAACAAATCTTCCCGTTGTATACTGTGAAGACCCTCTTACTGCGGTAGCACGCGGAATAGGAAAAGCTTTACAGAACTTAGACCTTATAAGAAGAGTATCGATGAAGTAAGATGGAAAAAACTTGAAAAGGATTGTTAATAAAAAGTTATTATTAATAATCATTTCTCTCGCAACATTCTTCTTCATTCTATCATCAAATTTCTTTAAATCTAAAAGTTTAGATATTGTTTATCCTGTTCAAAAAGGAATTTCTCTTATCAATAATACATTGTCTTACATATATCACTTTTTCTATGAAAAAGACTTTACATATCATAAATTAAAGAATCTTGAAGAAGAAAATCAAAAACTAAAAGCAGAAATATTAAAATATAAAAATCAAATTTCAGAAATAGAGAAAATTTATCCAATTTTAGATTTTATAAAAAAGTATCAAATTCAAAATTATGAAATTGCAAAAGTTATAGGAATATCTTCAGACAACTGGTCTGATTTTTTCTTCATAGATAAAGGCAGAAAAAACGGAATAAAAATAGGTGATTTAGTTTTAAAAGATGGATTTTTGATAGGAGTAGTTAAAAATGTTGGAGATTTTTCTTCAGAGGTTTTAACTGTTTCAGATGAAAACTTTAAAATAACTGTAAGAACGAGGAAAACACAAGAAATTAGCTTTTTCCAAGGTTTAGAAAAAAACAAAGGAATTTTGAAATATGTCCGTCCAGAGCAAGATATAAGAATTGGGGATATTGTAGAAACAACAGTAATTAATTCAGAAGCTGCAGAAGGAGTTCCAATTGGTATTATAAGAAAAATATCTCCTAAGGAAGGAGAGTTTTTTAGAGAAGTAGAAGTTGAAACATTCTATTATCCATACAATTTAGATATTGTGCTGGTAGTCAAAAGATGATTTATTATTTAAAATATATTTTGATAGCTTTTATAATTGTTGCAATAGAATCTTCTCTAATTTTTAAAAACATGCTTAATTTATATATTACTCCAGATTTATTTTTAGTTTATATTTTTTGGCTATCTATCTACAATAAAGAAGATATAGCTTTAATTACAACTTTAATCGGTAGCTTACTTTTGGATTTATTGATGCCATTTAAAAGTTTTATAAATGTTTTAATTTATTTATCTGTAGCATTTACAATCTTTCGGTTAAAAGAAAAGTTTTTAATATCAAACATATTTATGAAAGTTTTGATAATAACAGGCATTAGTTTTTTTATAATATTGATAAAGGAATTATATGGATTTATGACATCAAAATTTTTTATTTTAGATATAAATCTTATAATCTTCTATTGGCTCAGTAATATAGTTTTGATATATCTTCTTTACTATTTAAAAGAAATTTTAGAAATAAGATATGATAAAGTTTAATAGATTAACTTTTCTAATTTTCGTTCTAACGGTATTTTATTTTGCATTAGTAGGAAGGTTGTTTTATCTTCAGATCATTAAGGGGGAATATTACAGAGAAATTTCAGACAGGAATTACATAAAAATTTTCTATTCAAACCCACCAAGAGGTAAAATTTACGATAGAAATGGAGTCTTATTAGCTTATGACGTTCCAACCTATAGCTTGATAGCATTCCCATACATAGTTAAGAAAAACTACACTGTGCAAGAACTAAAGGAAAATTTAAAAAATTATCTTAACATTGAATTAGACGAGAAAACATTAAATATCATTGAAAAAAACTTATATCCCAGCGTTATTATAAAAAAAGATTTAACTCAGAAGGATATAGAAAACTTTTATAATTATAACTATCTATTTAATGGATTCTATCTTGAAGTTGTTCCAAAGAGAGTTTACACAGAAGAAGCAAATTATCTTGCACATATAATTGGATACGTTGGATATCCTTCAGAGAAAGAGCTAAAAGAAAATCCTAATCTTTCTCCAAACATTCTTGTGGGAAAAGCGGGAGTAGAAAAAATTTACGACTCATTGTTAAGAGGTGAATCTGGACAAAAGGCAGTATTAGTAGATGCATTTGGTAGACAGAAAAAAGTTTTATGGGAAAAAGACCCAAGAAAAGGCAATGATATTTATTTATCAATAGATATAAGAATACAAAAAATAACCTTCGAAGCTTTTAGCTCTTCAAAACATCCATCAGGGGCTGTTGTCTTAGTAGACCCAAGCACTTACGAAATCTTAGCTTTATTAAGCTATCCAACCTATAGCTTACAAAAATTTTATGAAGGTTTTTCTCAAGAAGAATGGAAAGAATTAACGGAGAACAAGTATAAGCCTTTAATGAATAAAGTATTCTTAGGGAAATATCCGCCCGGGTCTATCTATAAACCTTTGGTCAGTATAGCTGCATTGGAAGAAGGTGTGATAGCTCCTGAGGCAAGGATAAGCAGTGGTTCTGAGTTTAGAATAGGAAAATGGGTTTATAGAAACTGGAATAAAAGAGGTTGTGGATTCATAAATGTATCTGAAGCTTTGGAAACATCCTGCGATACCTTTTTCTATCAAGTTGGGTTAAAGCTTGGGGTAGAGAATATTGTAAAATATTCAAAGCTATTTGGATTAGGAGAAAAATTGAACCCGGACTTAGAGGTTAAAGTTGCAACAATTCCAAGCAAAGAATGGAAGAGAAAAGTTTTAAAGCAAAACTGGTTTCACGGAGATACAGTAAACCTCAGCATCGGACAAGGATATATTACAATAACACCTTTTGATGCAACAAAGATAGTTGTGCCAATTGCAAATGGTGGATATGTATTAAAACCACATATATTGAAGGCTTACTTTGACAACAAATCTCAAAGATTAGTTCATACAAATCCAGAAGTAATAAGAAAAATAGACATAAAAAAACGGAATTTAGATGCGGTAAGATATGGCATGTATCTTGTTGTTTATGGACCAAGCGGAACAGCAAAAGCATTGAAAAGGGTTCCTGTACTAAATGCCGGAAAAACAGGAACAGCGCAAGTGTATTCTTATGATACAAGAAAAAAACGTCATCATGCGTGGGATTTTAGAGACCATGCTTGGTTTATAGATTATGCACCATATAATAAACCTAAAATAGCCGGCGTGGTATTTATTGAACACGGTGAAAGTGGTGGAAAAGTGGCTGCTCCGTTAATGGCATACATATTAAAAAGAATTTTTAAAGAAAAAATCATCGAGACTGAGTAATGTTTAATTTATTCAAAAAAATTAAGCAAACAGACCTAATTGTTTATTTACTTACAGCTTTTTTACTGATTTGGAGTGTAATTAACATTTATAGTGCATCTTATCATGAGTATTCAAATTTATACATAAAGCAAATTGTCTTCGTTTCTATTGCTTTCTTTATAATTACTTTTTTGCCTTTTTTGATAGAATACAGGAAGTTTGGATATATATCTTTTTATTTATACTTAGTAAGCGTTATTCTTCTTATCTTTGTCAAATTTTTTGGTGTTTCTATTCTTGGAGCTAAAAGATGGATAAATTTAGGCTTTTTCCAACTTCAACCGTCAGAAGTAGCAAAATTTTCAATGATCATCTTTTCAGCGTATTTTATATCTAACACAAAACTTCCTCTATCTTTTAAAGACTTTCTAAAAATAATGGGATTATCGGCTATCCCCTTCATACTAATTTATTCTCAACCAGACCTTGGAAGCGCAATTCTTGTTGTTTTGCCAGTTTTGGTTATGGTATTTTTAGCAAAGTTTAACATTAAATATATAATTGGATTTGTGTTGACAGGAATAATTTTAAGTCCTTTTATATGGACACACTTAAAAGATTATCAAAAAAATAGAATTATAGCTTTTTTAAATCCGGAAAGCGACCCAAAAGGAACAGCCTATCATATTATTCAGTCTAAAATTGCAATTGGTTCTGGAATGCTAACCGGAAAAGGATACCTTCAAGGCTCCCAGTCTAAATATTACTTCTTACCAGAACAGCATACAGACTTTATCTACGCAACTATTGGAGAAGAATGGGGCTTTGTAGTTTCATTTTTAATTTTAACAGTCTACTTTATTTTAAGTTTAAGAATTTTTTACATTGGAATGAAGACTAATGAATTATTTGGAAAGTTTTTGTGCTATGGAATTGCTTCAATCATCGGATTTCAAGCATTTATAAATATCGCGATGAATGTAGGAATGGCACCTGTTGTTGGCGTTCCATTGCCGTTTTTAAGCTACGGTGGAACCGCTTTAATAATGTTTAGCCTGATGATAATGATGGTTTTAAATATCGAATATATAAACAAAAAAGAAGGTTTTAGATTTCACAGTCAAGACGCTTTAAATTATTAAAAGAAAGTGAATGCTTTGGGTGAGAAATTAGTGGTTTTTATAGAATTTAAAAGGAGATCCTTCGGACTAAAGCCTCAGAATGTTCTATGTTAAATGTCAAGTGCAAAAATTTTCATCAAATGGTCTTTTATTCTTTAATACACCATATGCCTGCCTTAATAACTTATGTGCTACAGCCACTAATGCTAATTTTTTAGCCTTACCTTTACTTACTAATCTTTCGTATAATTCTCTGCAGTATTTGTTAAACCTTATTGCTGATAATGCTGCCATGTATAATATTTTCCTTGCATATGGATTTCCCATCTTTTTTATTGAACCACTTTTCTTTACACTCGTTCCACTTTCATGTATACCCGGACTGATTCCTATAAAACTCGATATATCTTTTACACTCTTAAATCTTTCAAAATTTCCATATACTGATATTATCATTCCTATAGTCCTATCACTTATACCAGGTATGCTTTTTAAAAGTTTGTATTCCTCTTGATAATTCTTCTTAGACAATTCTTTTATCTCTTTCTCAAGTTCTTTTATGTTTTTTTCTATTTTTCTGATTATCTCATCGTAATATTCTAAATTCTATTTCAATTTTTTCATTGGCACATGACTTAATGATTCTCTTTTGTTTCTTAGCATTGTAAGCTGCTGTTGTAAGTCTTCCAATATCTTTAGTTTTACTTCTATTTCTTTTTCTACATCTGATTTTGGTTTATAAAGCTCTCCATCGAAAAACGTTCTTCCATATTCTGCAATAAAGAATGAATCAGCTTTATCTGTTTTAACTCTTGTCATTTTAGCTTCCATAAATTTCTTTATTGAAAATGGATTTACTACTGCTACTTTATAACCATTTTCATACAGATAATTAGCAAGCTTTAAATGGTAAACTCCCGTATGTTCCATTATGATAAGCATATCTGACTTTTTAAACTTCTTAAGGTAAGGCTTTACTTTCATTTCAAACTCAACTGGGTCAGATTTAACTTCAAAAGTTTCTTTCTTGTTATCATACAAAACTGTAGCAGTGAATGAGTTTTTAGATACATCAACCCCTATAACAATTTTGTAGCCATTCATAAGAATACCTCCTTTCATAAAATACTTGACATGAAAGAAACTTCCTGATAACCTATCATCGTAGTTAAATACAGGCTTAAAAGCCTAATGTTCTGATTCAGGTTTTAGGAAGTAGAGGAAGGACAGTCTAAAACATTCTACAGCGGTCTTAAAAGACAAATGACAGTCACTTGATCTGTCCTTCCTTTTTTCTCTCATGTCTATAATTATTATAAAACTTATTCTCTTATAGTTTAAAAAATTTTTAGTATATTTAATATACAATGACATTCAAAGGTTAAATGATAAGTATTGGAAAAAGGGTAGTCTAATTTGTCATTCTGAAGCCGGCGAAGAATCTCCTACTTTTATTAAATTTATCATCACAACGTATTTTAATTATTAAAAGAAAATGGACAAGTTTAAGTACTTTATGGAGTTAAAAATGGAGATAGATTTAGAAAGCCTGAAAAAACAACAAATAGAGTTATCTAAAAAATTAAGTTTAAAAGATAGGATAAATACAGATGAAATAAGATATATTGCAGGGATAGATACAACGTTTTTGAATCCTTATCAAAATCCAACTTTAGCCATTTCTTCGATTGTGGTAATAGATATAAAATCATTTGAGATTGTAGAAAAAGTTTTGGCAGAGAAAGAGATAGATTTTCCTTACGTTCCTACTTTCTTAGCCTTTAGAGAACTGCCGATTATTTTAGAAGCTTATAAAAAACTTAAGACAAAGGCTAACGTTTTTATCCTTGATGGACAGGGGATATTACATCCAAGGAGAATGGGCATTGCATCACATTTTGGAGTTATTACTGATACAGTTTCTATTGGGTGCGGCAAAACACCTCTATATGGAAAGTATCAAGATCCACCAAATCAAGATTTAGCATATAATTTTATATATGACCCAAAAACTAATGAAAAAATAGGTTATGCTTTAAGAACTAAGAAAAACACTAAACCAATATTTATATCACCGGGAAATAACATTTCAATAGAAAATTCTCTTTATGTTATAATAAAGTCATTGAATGGATATAAACTTCCTGAGCCAGTCAGATTAGCACACAATTTTTTATCTGATTACAGAAAGAAGTTAATCGGAGGTTAAAATGGCAGAAGAAAAAAAGGCAATAGTAGAACTAACAGATAAAGGTTTCTTAGGAAAAATGGAAAATAAAGATTTTGTTTTAAATTTATCAAATACTACCTTCAACGCAACAGATTTAATGCTAATATCCATCGGCTACTGCTTTGGTATAACAGTTGATGCTTATGCAAAACACAAGGAACTTAATATATCAAAATTAAAAATAAACGTTCATGGTAAAAAGCACGAAACAGAGAATAGATATGAACATATAACGTTAGAAGTATCGTTTGATGGAGATTTAACACCAGAACAAAGAGAGAGGGTTATTGTTATTGGAAAAAGAGGTTGTACGGTTAGCAACTCAATGTTAAAAGCACCAGAGATAGAAGTTAAATTAGTATAGAGGTTTTTAAGATGGAGGCTGTATTTTTAGGAATAATTGCAATTTCAATGGTATTCATGGCAATTTTCGCCTTAATAAGAACTATAGCTTGGATACTTGTTTTGATGAAATTAATGACTTTGATTAATGATATAAGAAATGATTATAAAACCATTTCTCCAAAAATAATAGGATTTATTCAAGGCTTTCAGGGCATGGGTAGATTTTTGGGATTTATGAGAATATTTAGGAGAAGGAAATGAAAAACAAAAACCTTCTATTAGCGTTAATAGCGTTTATTTTAGGAGCTTTATTTGGATATGTTGTTGCTGATAGAAAAAAAGAAATTTTAGAAAAAATAGAAAATCTTGAAAAGAAAATAAAAGATAATGATTTAGCCAATGAAATCAAAGACAAGGCAAAAGATGTAATAGAATCAGTAAAGTCGTTTTTGGATAAATCTGAAAAGGTTGCAAAAGAGGAAGAAGAGGATATACTTAATATTGTAGAAGAAAAAATAAAAAAATTAGAAAAAATATTACAATCTTAGGAGGTAAGTAAAATGAAAAAATCAACACTATTAATCGCGGTAGGTTCTGTTCTTGGAGCAGTAGGAGCATATTTTGCATACAAAAGAAAGGATGAAATCTTAGCAAAATTATCAGAAATCCAAGAAAGCCTAAAAGAAGCCGAGCTTACAGAAAAAGCAAAAACAGCGGTTAATGATTTAATTGAAAGATTAACTTCTTTAATCAAAAAAGAAGAAACTTTAACAAAAGAAGAAAAAGAAAAAACTTTAGCTGAAATTGAAGAGAAAGTTAAAAAATTAGAAGAAGTTGTTAAAGCAGAAAGTTAATAACAAGGTAGGGGTTGTAAAAACCCCTTTTAAAATTCTGTATCTATCACTAAAAGACTATATAGCAAATAATTACGCTTACCATTCTTCAGCCTTGACATTCTATTTCTTAATGACAATTTTTCCTTTATTATTTTTCATAATATCTGTAATTTCTTTAATTGCAATTATCAATATTTCTGAAATTTATTTCATACTTTATAAAATCTTCCCTAATTCTGCAGAAAGTTTTTTGAATACTGTTTTAAAACTCTCACAATCTCAAGTTGCTCAAAAGTCTATCGTTATAACTATTCTTCTTTCTATATTTTTTTCAAAAGACCTGTTTGTAGCTATATCTCAAGCTTTTAGTTATATATACGAGGCAAAGGTTGCCGAAGGTAAAGTAATTTTAATTATATCCATGTTAGCCTTACCTTTTTTGGTTACATTAATTCTTATCTTCTATGTTTTTTTATTCATTGTAAAATTTTTATTTTCTAATATAGAAAAAATTTCTTCTGGTGTAAGTAAAGACATTCTTTTTATCGAAAGAATTAAAAATTTCCTTGAATTCATCAATAATAAATTAGGTTTGCTTCAGATAATTTTAAATCTTTCTGAAATATTGATTTTCGCTCTTATAATATGGCTTATTTACTACTTTTTTACGCCTGTCCAAGAAAAAAGCAAGAGTTTTGTTAAACATGTTTTAACAATTTCAATTTTTATAAGCATAATCATGTTTCTTTTAAAAATTGCATTTACTTTTTTAATTTTAAACTTTCTTTCAACCAATCCTCTTTATTTAACCATGGGTTCTATCTTTACATTTATTATATGGGTAAAGTTATGTTTCGATATTTTATTGATTGGAGAGAGAATGATTTATTACTTAGAGAAAGTTTAGATCTGTATAAATGATTAGTAGATTACTTTAAGTGAGAAATTAGGATTTTTATAAAATTTAGATAATGAGATCCTTCGGACTCACGTCCTCAGGATGACAAAACCGCCTAATGCTGTCATTCTGAGCGAAGCGAAGAATCTCCTAATTTTACTAAATTTATAATCCGACGTATTTATAAACTAAGCTATTATTTCTTACTCCTAACTCTTTCGTGGCTGCCTACAAAATTCAACATCGTCATTCCGCAGTTGTGCGAAAAATCTCTTTCCTTTTACCTCTCACTTACTCATTGTATGGGCAATTCTTACTTACCTACCTACTTTCTTTAAAAGAGTAGATCATTCGGACTCACGTCCTCAGGATGACAACAAAAGTGAAAGCAATTCATGAATTGCCCGTACACATCATACGTTAACGGTTGCTTTTTTGTCATTATGCAGCGACGATTAATCTTCTACTTTTACTAAATTTCCCGCCCGATGTATCCATCATTTTTAGCACATTCTATCATAAAAGAGGGCAGCAACTTAAGTCAATATAAAATAAAAAACCCCCCTCGCTACATTTTAACACAATAGCGAGAGGTTATCTTGAAATCTTAAAATTAATACAATCTAAAATGTCTATTTAAGAATTTTTGCCATGTAGAAGGAAGTTTATCCAATTCTTCTTGTGCAATTTTCATTACTTTTTCTTTTATTTTATTTAAATCGCCATTTACTCTTAATTTAACATCACAAACTTGTGGTTCAGTGATTGGTTTACCAATTTGGCTAACTAAATAACAGTAAGCCTCTTCAACTTCTTCAATCTCTGCAACGATTCTTTCTGCCATATCCATTGCTGCAGTATTGTATATTTTTCCTATATGAGATACCGGGTTCTTACCAGCAGCAGCTTCTAAGCTCATTGGTCTGTAAGGAGTGATTAAGCCATTAACTCTATTACCCCTTCCAACCTGACCATCATCACCAGCTTCTGCAGATGTTCCGGTAACAGTTATATAAACAGACTCATTATCTATATCATCCGCTGTATTTATAAATATATCAACATGTTTGGTTGTTAATCTTTGAGCTATTGAGTAAGCATAATTGGTAACAATTTCCTTTTTCTCAACATAATCTTTAACATCATTAACATACTTATCAACGAAAGCCATAGCTATTGTTATTCTGATGTTATCATGGTTTCTAACACCCATAATTTTAATATCTTCACCAACATATGGATGTTCTTTTTTAAACTCCTTGCTGTTTAAAGCTCTCTCAAGCTCATAAACGATTGTTTCTATATCAGAAAACGGAGCAAATCCAACGCCAAAAGATGTATCATTGGCAAGAGGAATTTCACCTTTTAATTGAAATCTTTCAAAGAGTTCAACTAAATCCTTACTACCAGGTTTTAATTTTGGATGAATAATAACATGATTAGTTATGTCTAAGTTAGGAATGTTTTCTTTTAACCATCTGTGAGCTGTCTCTATAGCCAACTCTTTTACCGGTAATTTTTTATTTCCTTTTTCATCAATCGCTCTTCCGGTTAAATATATTTCTATTGGCTCAATAATTTTTCCGCCTTTGAATTGTGGGTCTGCAATTCCACCAATCAGTAAGGCTTTATCAACGTTGTGGTGCATGATTGCTCCAAATTCTTCTCTGTATAGATTAGATAATGCTATTGACAATTCTTCTGCCAATGCATCACATATTGTGTCAGGATGTCCTGTCCCTTTTCTTTCTACAATTTCTACAGGTTGCTGACTTACTTTTTCAAACTCTAAAATTCCGACGTTAATATTTGCCAATCTTTTACCTCCTGAAAAATTTTAAGAATATTAAATTACCATATTTTAAATGTGCTTGCAAATTTTAATTAAACAGGTTAAAATATTTATCTACATTTTTTAAGACGGAGGATTAAATGGCTAAAGCTGTATTATCACCAAAGAAACAGAAGCACAAAAGAAGAGTAAAGAAAAATGTTAGAGTTGCTGAAAGAAGAAGACTTGAAAATAGATATCATATTTCAAGAATGAAAACTGCATTCAAAAAGCTTTATTCAGTTCTTAAAAAAGAAGGTCCGGAGGCAGCATCTAAGTACTTGCCATTATGTCAAAAACTTGCATACAGGGCTGCAGCTAAAGGAGCTATTCATAAAAATGAAGCTGCAAGAAGAGTTTCAAGAGCAGCTAAAAGAATAAAAGCAGCTTTAGAAAAAACACAACAGGTTGCATAATTTTAAATCTTAAATAAAATATTATATAAAAAAAACTGGCGGTATAGCTCAGTTGGTTAGAGCACACGGCTCATATCCGTGGTGTCCGGGGTTCGAATCCCTGTACCGCCATTATGACTATGCTTGAAAGCAAATTTCTAAAAGCTGTTAGAAAATTTAATCTTATTGAAAACCAAGATAAAATTCTTATAGCATTCTCAGGTGGTCCTGATTCATTAGTTTTGACCAATCTACTGCTAAAATTCCAAAAAACTTTGAATATAGCAAAAATTCAGCTTGCACATCTAAATCATACTCTAAGAAAAGAGTCAGACCAAGACCAAGAATTTTGCGAAAAGTTTGCCAGTAGCCTTGGTTTAAAAATTCATGTTAAGAAAGCCGATGTTAAAAAGGTTGCTAGAGAGCAAAAAATTTCTGTAGAAGAAGCAGGAAGGTTAGAGAGATATAAATTTTTCAATGAAATTCTTCAAAAAGAAAATCTAAATAAAATAGCAACAGGACATCATCTTTCAGATTTAACAGAGTCTATAGTTCTTTGGTTCATCCAAGGAAATAAACGAGGACTAAAGGGTTTTCGTCCAAAAGAAAACAATATAATAAGACCATTATATCTAATCACAAAAGAAGAGATTGAAGAATATTGCCAAAAAAACGGATTGGAATATTTAATAGACCAGTCAAACTTTTCAAGGAAGTATTTAAGAAATCAAGTTCGTTTAGATGTTATACCAATTTTGAAAAAAATCAATCCAGATTTAGAAAATTCAATGTTAAATTTATCTCAATTATCATATTTTGATGAATTCTATTTAGACAAGTTAACGGAGGAATATTATTCCCAACTTGATAATAAAAATTTATTAGACTTATCTTTTATTAATAAGCTTCCAAACGCTTTGAAATATAGACTTTTAATTAAATGGATATATGAAAACACTGATACTTACCCATCTTACAAGCAAATTTTAAACCTAATGGAAATTTTAGATAAACAAGGACAAAAAGAGATAAAAATTTCAAGAGATATTAAAGTTGTAAAAACATACGATAAACTTGAAATTTCAACATCTGAAAATATGGAAAATTTACAAATAGAATATAAATTAAAAGTTGGTCAGAAAATTTTCTTAAAAGAGTTTTGTATGGAATTAGAAAGCTATGTAATCGACGCTAAAGACTTTAAAAAAGATAATAATACAGAATGTTTTGATTTGCCAGAGGATAGTATTTTGGAAATTAGAACAAGAAAAGAAGGAGATAGATTTTTACCTTTTAATAGAAAGACGGAAAAAAAAATAAAAGATGTTTTTATTGATTTAAAAATTCCAAAATATGTGAGAGATAGCATACCCCTTTTGGTGTATAATAATAAAATACTATGGATAATTGGATACAAAAGGTCTGGATATTATCCAGTTTCAGAAAATTCAACGAAAGTTATTTGTTTTAGATATAAGGAGGTTCACAACAATTGCTATTTTCTGTAAAAAAGTATAAAAAGATGTATAACAAAAATACAAAAACAAAAAGTGTAAGTTGTAAATAATAAAAAAGAGAGAGATTGAGAAATGATAACTCTGCAATGCTTACTTGAATTCCAAAATATGCAAGATAAAGAGATTGTATTAGATTTAATGTGTAGATTTTCATCTGCCATGAGATATGCATACCAAAGATTATTAGAAGGCGAAAAAAGAAAAGATTTAAAAAAGCAATTATCAAGACTATTTAACATAAACACAAGATACTCAGATGATGCTATATTTTTAGCACAGTCAATAATTACGTCATGCAAAGAAAGAGAACAAAATCCAAAAAAGCTTATATTTGGTTCAAGGAAATCATTTGAACAACTAAAGAAAAACCATTTAACAGGAAAAAGAAGAAAGGAATTAAAAACAAAATGGAAAGAAAGCAGGCAAGGAAATTTATACTCAACAGGAGATAAGTCTAAACAAGGAAATCTGAATTTAAGATTTCAGTGGATTAATAATGAGTTATACTTGAGAATAAACACAGGAGATAGGCAATATATTTACGCAAAAGTAGTTAGAGACGTTAAAAGAGAAAAAGATAAATGGATAGAGTTTATGTTTATGCTTGAAAATGCATATAAATACGGAGAGTGGTTTCCATACCCAGTCAGACTAAAAGTAAAAAACGGTAATGTATACGCCTTTATATCCATCGATGAAAAACTACCACCTATCACGATTAAAAGAGATAATGGAATAATAGGCATAGATGTAAACGCATATCCATTTCATTTAGCATTAGCTTTTGCAAGTAAAGATGGAAATTTAGAGAAATATCAAAGTATTAGTTTAAACGAATTATTAGAAGTAAACTCAGAAAAAAGACAGTATTTAGAATGGCAAATAGCACATAAGATAATAGAGATAGCAAAGGAAGAGAATAAAGCTATTACTATTGAAAACTTAAAGAAACTACCAAAAGGCAAAAGAGGGGACGGATTTGCCAAATTAAGAGGAAGACTACAAAAATGGAGCTATAAAAGATTATTAGACAAAATAGAAATACTGGCAAAGAGAAACGGGATAGAAATAAGAAAAGTTAATCCTGCATATACATCAGTAATTGGAAAGCTAAAATATGCACCACAATACAACATAGACAAAGACATAGCAGGAGCTTATGTAATAGCAAGAAGAGGATTAGGATATAAAGAGAAATTACCTAAAAATTACAAAGAACTATTAAATGATGCTGACTTTCTATCATACACTATAGCAAAAATTGAAGACGATATTAAAAGACTAAAAGAAGATCTAAAAGAAGAGAAGAATGAGTATAAGAGAAATGGATTAAAAAGTAAATTAGCAAAACTCAGAAAGAGTTTAAAAACATTGCAGAAATATTTAGAAAGTGGAAAGAGTGAGTCATCTTCCCGACAACCTGTCAACCGACGGAAGGAACAGGTGAGGGGTCTGCCTACAAGCAGACATAAAAGCTGGCAAGTTCTCTCCATAGCCTTAGCCTTCTGCTGTCTTGAAAAGTCTTACAGAGATTTTTCTCCTTTGAAGCGTGTAATCGTTTCAAAGGATTGGACAGTAGTGGCTAATAGGTTAGCTCCTGTACTTGGGACAGGGACTATGACACTTCCAAAATACCGCCTGTTGGGGACGGAAGTGTCTGAAAAGGCGGAATACAAATACCCCAACCCAAGCTGTGCAAGATTTGCATAGTTTGGTTGACCAGGTACAAAGTTGCAACTAACAAGAAGTTTATTGATATGGTTTTTAATCGGTGCTATGATGATTTTGGCTTTCAATATGTTTGGTTCAAAACAGCTTGTTGATAACAAGGTTCCTTTTACTGAATTCATCAATATGGTAAATGAGAAAAATATTAAAGAAGCCACAATAAGAGGAGAAGAGCTTATAGCTGTTACAGAAGATGGGAAAAAGGTTGAAACTATAGTTCCATCCGGCTATTCAAGACTTTATGATATTTTATCTGAAAATGGTGTGCAGATAAAAGTATTACCAAGTGAAAGCAGCAATTGGTTTTTAACTTTATTAGTTTCTTGGTTGCCAATACTGCTTTTTATTGGTCTTTGGATTTTTATGATGAGACAGATGTCTGGTGGTCCAAATAGGGCATTTTCATTTGCAAAAAGTAAAGGAAAGCTATATTTAGAAGAAAAGCCTAATGTAAAACTAGATGATGTTGCTGGAATGGATGAAGTAAAAGAGGAAGTAAAAGAGTTAATAGAATATCTTAAAGACCCATCAAGATATCAAAAACTTGGTGGTAGAGCACCAAAAGGAATATTACTCTATGGAGACCCAGGCGTTGGTAAAACATTATTGGCTAAAGCTATAGCCGGGGAAGCTAACGTTCCTTTCATTTCTATATCAGGGTCAGATTTTGTTGAGATGTTTGTTGGTGTTGGTGCTGCAAGAGTTAGAGATTTATTTGAAACTGCAAAAAAACATGCTCCATGTTTAATATTTATAGATGAGATCGATGCAGTAGGTAGAGCAAGATCAGGTGTCGGTTTTGGTGGTGGTCATGATGAAAGAGAGCAAACATTAAACCAGTTACTTGTTGAATTAGATGGATTTGATACAAATGAAGGAATAATAGTAATTGCGGCGACAAACAGACCAGATATTCTTGACCCAGCATTACTTAGACCAGGAAGATTTGACAGACAGATTTCTGTTCCAAAGCCGGACGTAAAAGGAAGATATGAGATACTAAAAGTTCACGTAAATAAAAAGAACATACCACTTGACGAAGATGTGGATTTAATGACAATAGCAAAAGGAACACCCGGATTTTCGGGTGCAGACCTTGCAAACCTTATAAATGAAGCAGCACTTCTTGCAGCAAGAAGAAATAAAGAAAAAGTGGGCATGCAGGAATTAGAAGATGCATTAGATAGAATTATGATGGGATTAGAAAGAAAGGGAATGGCAATAACAGAAAAAGAAAAAGAAAAAATAGCATACCATGAAGTTGGTCATGCAGTAGTTGGAGTAATGTTGGAGGAAGCTGACCCATTGCATAAAGTTTCTATAATTCCAAGAGGTGCTGCTCTCGGTGTAACTGTCAATCTTCCGGAAGAAGACAAGCATCTCTACTCTAAAAAAGATCTGATGGCAAGAATCTTACAGCTTTTTGGAGGAAGAGCAGCAGAAGAGGTATTTTATGGAAAAGATGGAATTACAACAGGTGCTGAAAATGACCTAATGAGAGCAACAGAATTGGCTTATAGGATTGTTGCAGCTTGGGGAATGAGTGATGAAATAGGACCAATACACGTTTCTACAAACAGAAGTGGTGGATTTTTCTTTGGAAACCAAGGACCGGAAATTAGTGAAGAAACTGCAAGAAAAATAGATGAAGAGGTAAACAAAATATTAAGAGAATCTTATCAAAAAGCTAAAAACATAATAGAAAGCTATAAGGATGCCGTTGTGGCGGTGGTTCAGCTTTTACTTGATAAGGAAACGATAACTTGTGAAGAAATGTTTGCGATTTTAAAAGAGTACGGTGTTCCAGTATTAAATAGATGCAGAAAGTTTGAAAGCGTAGTTACAATAACAGATTCTTCAAGTTCGGAAACTCCACCTGCAGAACTTCCAGCGCCAGCATAATAAGATGATAGACACCCATTGTCACTTAGATATGCTTTCCTCAAAAGAGGATGTATTAGAGAGCGTGGGCAGGTTGGACTACCTGCTCACCATTGGCTGTGATAAACGGGAGATTTATGAAGCTATAGAATTTACAAAAAAATTTGACAATGTTTATGCATCGATAGGATACCATCCTTACGACATAGGTGATATATCCGAAAAAGATATAGAAAATTTAGCAAAACTATATAAAAACAACAGTAAAGTTATAGCCATTGGAGAATGTGGATTAGATTTTTATAGAGACAAAACTCCAAAAAATTTACAAGAAAAATTTTTTAGATTACAAATAGAACTTACAAAAGAGTTAAAACTTCCAATAATCATTCATAGCAGAGAAGCGGATGCTGACACTGAAAGAATACTATCTGAATATGCACCATTTGAAAGTGGCGGAATAATGCATTGCTTTGGCGGTAGCTTAAGACTAATGGAAGCAACTTTAGATATGGGCTTTTACATCTCTTTTGCAGGAAATATAACGTATCCAAAAGCTGATAATTTGAGAGAAATAGCTAAAAAAGTTCCTTTAGATAGATTGTTATTAGAAACAGATAGTCCTTTTTTAGCTCCGCAAAAAGTAAGAGGCAAGCCAAATAAACCATCAAATATATTTTACACTTTAGAGTTTGTATCAAATCTTCTTGGAATCTCATCACGTGAGTTAGAAAAAATTACCGATGAAAACGCAAAAAGATTGTTAAAATTTAATAATAAATCAGTTCAATAATTTTTGATATAGCAAATCTTTTTTGTTTTGGTTGAGAATTCGAAAGGTTTGCGATCTTCTTGAATTATATAAATAATATACTTCGGATGAGAAATTGGGTAAAAGGCGGAGATTCTTCGCTAACGCTCAGGATGTTCTATGTTAAATGTCAAGTGCAAAAATTTTCATCAAATGGTCTTCTGCTTTTTAATACACCATATGCTTGCCTTAATAACTTATGTGCTACAACCACTAATGCTAACTTTTTAGCCTTACCTTTACTTACTAATCTTTCGTATAATTCTCTGCAGTATTTGTTAAACCTTATTGCTGATAATGCTGCCATGTATAATATTTTCCTTGCATATGGATTTCCCATCTTTTTTATTGAACCACTTTTCTTTACACTCGTTCCACTTTCATGTATACCCGGACTGATTCCTATAAAACTCGATATATCTTTTGGGAGTTAAAATAATGTTGTGTCTAAATAAAATTATAAGGAGGAGTAGTAATGGATAAGAAAGAATACTTTGAAAAAATATTAGACAGATCTACCGAAGAATTAGTAAAAGAACTTTTCCCAAACGGTATAACAACTCAAGAAGAAAAGATAGGTATAAGAAAGCTTTTAGAATCTGTTGTGGAACTGATTATGAATCAGGAAAGAAATTTCTTCCTTGAAAATGATGAAGACAACAAAGCAAACGGATATTATGAAAGAAGCCTAAATACTGGTTCTTTCAAGCTTAACATAAATGTCCCAAGAGATAGAAAGGGTAAATTTAGACCACAAATATTACCTGACCCTTATAAAAGAGTTAATGAAGATTATATAGACCTTCTTATGAGTTTGGTATCCAATGGATACTCAGAAAGCAAGATAGATTCTACATTAAAAAGCTTGGGCTTAAACTACTCAAAACAACATATGGATGCAATCAAAAAACAGCTTATAGAAAGACTTAATGATTTTAAAACAAGAGAGCTTCCATCGGATGCATTTGTACTGTATATAGACGCATATCACTGTGATATAAAAGAGAAAAACAAAATCAGAAAGGCTTCTGTCTATGTAGTTCTTGGAATAGATTTACAAGGAAATAAAGATATATTTGGATTTTACACATTTTTCAGTAGTGAAAACAAAGCAGACTGGATAAAAGTATTCAATGATTTAATAGATAGAGGACTAAAAAGGGTAATGCTTATAGTAAGTGATGATTTTCCTGGGATAACAAAAGCCATAGAAACACTATTTCCTTATACAGACCATCAGCTATGTTTAGTCCATTTACAAAGAAACGTTAGAAATCAGATGGATAAAGAAGATTCACAAGTATTTAACAAAGAACTGAAAAACATAAAAGAAAACAGCTTAGATTATGAAGATGGATTAGAAAAATTAGATGATTTATGCGGTAGATTTAAGTCTAAATATCCAAGCTTTATAAAACATATTCAATCTAACAAAGAGAGATACTTATGTTTTTTAAAATATCCAGAAAATCTAAGAAAGCACATATACACAACAAATCCAGTTGAAAGTGTTAATAGCATGATAGAAAAGGTAAGAATAAATTTAGGTGGATATTTTCAATCTGTGGACATTCTTGAGATAAATCTGCTTATACAAAGAGACAATTTAAAGAATGGAAAATGGAAAAAGCCTATACCTGCTTTTAAAGGAGTCTCTTATGAAATTTTACAATTGTTTAATAAAAAGTTTTCAATCCAGACACAAAATTATTGACAAGTCTCGTCTAAAACATTCTACAGCGGTCTTAAAAGACCAATGACAAACACTTGATCTGTCCTTCTTTTTTTCTCCCATGTCTATAATTATTATAAAACTTATTCTCTTATAGTTTAAAAAATTTTGGTATATTTAATATACGATGACAGAAAACGCAAAAATAGTATTTCTTATCACAAATGCAAAATGATAGTATATCAAATCTTAAATTTTTTGCAACACCCTTAATGCATCAACTTGACTATTTAAAACCAAATCGTTAAATTATTTATCATGAATAAAAATTTTAATTGGGCGTTAGAGTTTATAAATAAAGCACCAGAAGAGCCAGGTGTTTATCTGTTTAAAGATAGTAAAAAGCAATACGTATACATCGGAAAAGCTGTAAATATAAAAAATCGCCTAAAAAATCATTATCAGCAGTTAAAAGTAGACCCAAAAGAAAGAAAAATTTTTAAAGAAAGCTCAAGTATAGAATGGATAATAACAAAATCAGATTACGAAGCATTCGTCCTTGAAAATGAACTTATCAAACAGTACAAGCCAAAATATAATGTAAGATTAAAATCAGGAAGTAGCTATCCTATGCTTGTTATCACAGATGAGGAGTATCCCACTGTTAAAATCAGCAGAAAGTTTGGAGAGATAAAAGGAGAGTATTTCGGACCTTTTCTTCCTGCAAGAACTGCAAGAGCTATGAAAGAGTTAATTCATAAACTGTTTAAATTAAGAACCTGCGACCCACTGCCAAAAAGAAGCTTAGTATGTTTTGATTACCATCTTGGGCTTTGTTCCGGTCCTTGTGCAGATAAAATATCTATGAAAGAGTACAAGGAAGATGCAAAGGTTGCTAAAGCTTTCTTATCCGGAAATGTTAAAAATGTTATTTATGAACTCTACGACAAAGTAAATGACTATACAAACAAGCTGATGTTTGAGAAAGCAGCAGTCATTAGAGACCAAATCAAAGCTATTGAGATGACAATAAAGAAACAAGAAGTTATAGGTGTTGGCGTTGAAGAGGCTGATATTTTTTACTTTTCAAGAAGTAGAGCTTATCTGATTATCGTAAGAGGAAATAGAATAGTTGGAAAGGATGAGTTGAAGGTTCAAAATGAAGAGTTTGAAGAAGGTAATGAAACAGCCATCATCACTGATTATTACAGTAAAGACACATACATACCAAAAACAATCATCACAAATAAAGATTTAGAAGACTTAGAAAATCTAAAACAATGGCTTTTAAAAGCAAAAAATAAAGAAGTTGAAATACTTACTTTTCTGCCAGAGCAGGTGGAAGGCTTTATAAAAAGAAACATAAACATAGAAAACATAGAAAATCTTAAATCAGAGTTTGAAAAAGTGTTTGGCTTTAGCCTTCCAAACAGGGTAGAATGTTTTGACATTTCCCATCTTGATGGAAAGTTTACCGTTGGTTCTTGCGTTGTTTGGGAAAATGGAAGCATGAATAAAAAAGAGTACAGAAGGTTTAGAGTTAGAACGGTTAATTATATAGATGATTTTGCATCATTAAGAGAAGTTTTAACACGTAGATTTAGAAGATATAAAGAGATGGATAATCCGCCGGAGCTTGTTTTAATAGATGGCGGAAAAGGTCAGCTAAGCCAAGGATTGGCTGTAAGACAAGAGCTTGGGCTTGAAAATCTCCGAGTCTTCTCGATAGCAAAAAAAGAGGAAATTATCTATACAGATGACGGAAAAGAAGTTAGATTGTTTGAAAATCAAGAGCTTTTAAAATTCTTTACAAAAATCAGAGATGAAGCTCATAGATTTGCCATTACTTACAACAGAAAATTAAGAGAAAAGGAAGGTTTAAAAAGCGTTCTTGATAACATTGAAGGTATAGGTGAAAAAAGAAAGGAAATTTTATACAGGACTTATAAAACATTGGACAATAT
Organism: Sulfurihydrogenibium sp. YO3AOP1; assembly: GCF_000020325.1. Lineage (NCBI taxonomy): Bacteria > Pseudomonadati > Aquificota > Aquificia > Aquificales > Hydrogenothermaceae > Sulfurihydrogenibium > Sulfurihydrogenibium sp. YO3AOP1. Next base: position 97,428 of record NC_010730.1, on the reverse strand, counting down.
TTTAAAGGCAAGCGACGAAGAGTTAAAAAAGCTTGGAATTCCTACATCTGTAAGTCAAAAGATAAAAGAGTATTTAAAGTTGTAGCTTAGAAAAAATGAGTAAAGACGATTCATTAATTGCCCGTGAGTCTGCCAAAAACCAACATCGTCATTCTGAGCGAAGCGAAGAATCTCATTTTCGTCCTTCTCTTTCTTTCAAATAACAATAAAAGAGGAGATCCTTCAGACAAAAGTCCTCAGGATGACAAGGAAAGAAAACTTATTTTACACATACATTTATACAACCTGCAGGAATTTTAGAACATCCTCTGTAGCGACTTTTTATCTTTCTTTAAAATATGCTATAATACCTTCCAAACTCAAAATCAAAGATTTTAAAGATTTCTCCGGAGCCTTTGTTTGGATACTAAAAAAATAGATTACAATCTCATATTGATAGGCTTATTTTCTTTTTTTCTATTTTCTTTAAACATCGGCGGAGTATCAATTTTCAGTCTTGATGAAGCAAAAAACGCATCCTGTGCAAGAGAGATGTTAGAATCTAAAAACTTCATTGTCCCAACATTCAACTACGAACTTAGAACAGACAAGCCTCCACTACATTATTACTTTATGATGCTTTCTTATCTTATCTTTGGAGTAAGTGAATTTTCAGCAAGATTTTTCTCATCAGTCTTTGGAAGTTTAACGGTAATGATTACATACTTCTTTGCAAAAAAAATATTTAGCACAAAAACAGCCATTTTATCAGCCATTGTTCTGATTTCATCACTGCATTTTGTTTTTCAATTTCATATGGCAGTTCCAGACCCGTATTTGATATTTTTCATAAACTTGGCATTTTTTAATTTTTATCTTTTTTATAAATTCAAAGAAGAAAAATATCTTTGGACTTTATACACAGCCCTTGGCTTTGGGATGTTAGCAAAAGGAATAGTTGCGATTGTTTTACCATTTTTTATAATTTTTGCGTTTTTATTTTCAGTAAAAAAAAGCATATCAGCCATTAAAAGCTTGAAACTTCATAAAGGTTTAATTTTAACAGCTTTAATATCTCTTCCTTGGTATATATTAGTTAGCATAGAAACAAACTTTCAATGGACGAAAGAATTTTTCTTAAAGCACAACATTAGTAGATTTACAGACTCAATGGAAGGACACGGGGGAATATTTCTAATTACAATCATTTTCGTTCTTATCGGAATGCTTCCATTTAGCATTTTTACTTACCAATCGGTCAAAGAGACTATCAAAAACAGACTAAATCCAGATTACCTTTACTTAGGTCTGATAGTATTAATATACACAGGATTTTTTAGCATTTCTAAAACAAAACTGCCAAACTACACAGTGCCCGTATATCCAGCTTTTGCAATACTTCTATCTCTTACGCTTTTAAAGATTAGAAACTATCTATTTTCTTTAATCTTTTATCTTATCTTTACAGCATCACTGCCTTTTGTTTTATACACAACATTAAAGAATGACAAAAATCTATATCTACTTGCAAATTACAGTTTTTACTTTCTTATTTTGGCAGCTGGTGGATTGTTTGCTTTAATCTACTTCAAGGATATTAAAAAGGTTGTTCTTTCTCTTTTTATTTCAAGCGTTGCAATGAGCATTACACTTTACACAGTTATTTTGCCAGAGATTGACAAATACTCATCAGTTAGAATTATACTAAATTACATGGAAAAAGACAGACCCGTAGGCTATTATAAACGATACAATCCAGCTTTTTCTTTTTACTTAAAGAAGAAGATAATTCCTTTAAACTCTAAGCAAGATGTTGAAAATTTTATTAAATCAGGCAGAGTTTATATCCTAACAAGGGATGAGTATTTAGAAGAGTTGAAAGACATTAAAGACTTAAAAGTTATCATTCAAAAAAAAGATTTGTTTGAAAATTCAGTATCGGTTTTGATTTCAAATTGAGGGTGGACCTATGGAAAGGATAAATCAAATTGGCGAATTTGGACTGATAGAGAGATTAAACCAGATACTGCCAATACATGATAAAGATGTGTTAGTTGGTTATGGCGATGATTGTGCATGTGTAAATATAAATGGTAAGTTGATTTTGTTTACTGTTGATATTCAAGTTGAAAACTCACATTTTTTAAAAGGTAAAATCAAACCAGAAGATTTAGGTTGGAAGCTTGCAACGTCAAACGTTAGTGATGTGGTTGCTTGTGGTGGTTTACCAAGATGGGCTTTATTATCCTTGGCACTACCAAAGGATTTAGAATACAGCTTTATTGAAAAAGTTTATCTTGGAATCAAAGAAGCACAGGATTATTACGGTTTTTATACAATCGGCGGCAATTGTTCATCTTCAAATCAAATCATGATAGATATGACAATGGCAGGAGAGACTGAAAAATTTATCTCAAGGTCTGCGGCTAAACCAAATCAAAAAATTTATCTATCCGGCAACCTTGGATGCAGTAAAGCAGGCTTAGAACTTATTCTAATGGATAAACAAGAGTATGAAGACTTTGAAATCGCTTTAATCAACAAACATTACAGACCAAAAGCAAGGATAGACTTGATAGAAAAAATCAAACAAGCTTCAGCATGTATAGACATTAGCGACGGCTTGACTTCAGATTTAAGTCATATCTCTAAAAAAAGCAATGTAAAAATCATTATTGAAAAAGAAAAATTAAAAATAGATGAAAACTTAAAAAAGTTTTGCTTAAAGTATGGAAAAGACCCATTAGATTATATCCTAACAAGTGGTGAGGAGTATGAAGTAGCTTTAATTTCTGAAAAAGATTTAGATTTAATAGAAATTGGTTATACAGAAGAAGGATTTGGAGTATTTCTAAAAGAAGGTGACAAGATAGTGGAATTGAATAAAAAAAGCTTTGACCATTTTAAAAAGTGAGAAGTAAGGGGGGATTGCTCGCAAAATTAGAATGATATTATTATTACTCTTCCTGTCATCCTCCTGAGGACTTTAGACCGAAGGATCTCCTTATCAAAATTTTTATAAAAATCACTAATTTCTCACCCTAAGAAATTACTCACTTTATAGATTTCTTAAATATCTCTATTTAAATTTTAAATTTGATTTTGCCTTACCATTTGTGTAGATTGTTAAGCAATGTTTATTAAGGAGGCTATACATGAACAGACGAGAATTATTGAAAAAAGGACTGCTTATGACAGCAACCGGTTTACTCCTTCCAAAGGAACTGTTTGCTCAAGTTGATAAATCTCTCTTAGGACCTGCGGCAGATTTACTTCTGGATGGAACGATTAAAGAGCAAATTTTAGAAGCTTTACCCGGAAAAAAACCTTTGATAAAAAAGGCCTTCAGAGCTCCAAACTACGAGACTCCATTTAAATACTTTGATGAAATCTTTACTCCAAATGATGTTTTCTTTGTTAGATACCATCTTGCAAATATACCACAAGATATTGATGAAAAAACTTGGAAGCTCAAAATCACTGGAGATGCTGTAGAAAAAACTTTAGAACTTACAATGGAAGACTTAAAAACAAAATTTGAACAAGTTGAGATTGTAGCCCTTAAAGCATGTTCTGGAAATATGAGAGGTTTATTTAATCCTCATGTACCCGGAGTACAATGGGGATACGGAGCTATGGGAAATGCTAAATGGAAAGGTGTAAGATTAAAAGATATCTTAAATAAAGCCGGATTAAAGGCTAACGCTCTTGAAGTTGCCTTTAATGGTGCTGAGTCTGGTCTTATGCCAACAACTCCTGATTTTGTAAAAAGTATTCCTGTTTGGAAAGCTACGCAAGAAGAGGTATTGGTTGCCTATGAGATGAACGATGAGCCGATTCCATATTTAAATGGATATCCTCTCGTGCTTGTAGTTCCTGGCTGGACAGCGACTTATTGGATTAAGCATTTAACCGATATAACGGTAATCTCTACTCCTTTAGATAATTTCTGGATGAAAAACGCTTACAGGGTTTCTGTCGACAAATTTCCAATAAGGGAAAGATTTTTATCTCAGATGAACTCGGAAGATATGCCTATAACAGAGGTAACAATAAACTCCATTATCACAAACATAGAAAAAGGGCAAGTATTCAAATTAGGTCAGCCAATAGAAGTAAAAGGTTTAACATGGGATGGTGGTTATGGAATTAAAATGGTAGAAGTTTCTGTAGATGGTGGAAAAACATGGGTAGAGGCACAATTAGATAAAGATTATGGCAAGTTTTCATGGAGACAGTTTAGTTATGTGTTTAAGCCTAATAAAAAAGGAAACTACACAATCATGGTAAAGGCTACAAACAGCATCGGACAAACACAGCCAATAAAAGCAATATGGGAGCCTCATGGATATGGTTATAACGCTATTCAAAAAATAAATATAAAAGTCATTTAATCAGGAGGTAGTTAAAAATGAAAAAATTTATTACAATTATATTAACAATATTTTCTATATCTTATGCCGGAGAAGAAAATTTGGTATTAAAAGAAGGAAAAAATAAAGAGTTGGCTCAAGCTTACTGCTCTGCGTGCCATAGTGTTGACTATATTATAATGAATTCAATGTTTTTAGACAAAAAAGGTTGGGAAGCAGAATTAGATAAAATGATTAAACTTGGTGCGCCAATAAGCAAAGAAGATTCAAAAAAGATAATTGACTATCTTGTCAAGAACTACGGAATAAACAAATAATTAGGGAGGTTTTTTAATGAACTATATTCCGGGAATACTGATTACTGCTATTTTATCAATAATCGCAATGTTTATATCTAACTTAGAAATTGTAAAATCTACCGTTAATTTTAGTCCATTGATTGTTGCGATTATTATTGGTTTAATTATAGGTAATGCAATTAAAATTCCCGAAGTTTTAAAACCGGGAATTAACTTTTCTTTAAAGAAAATTTTAAGAATTGCTATTATCTTCTTAGGATTTAGGCTAACGTTCCAAAACGTTATCGATGTCGGTCTTGAAGGAATTATAATCGATGCAATCATGCTTATAACAACGTTTTTACTTGGAGTTTATGTATCTAAAAAAGTTTTTGGTCTTGATGAACAAACAAGCTATATGCTTGCGTCCGGTTCTTCAATATGTGGTGCATCTGCAGTATTAGCAACCGCTCCAATAGTAAAGGGACAAATGCATCAAGCAGCTATGGCAGTAGCTACTGTTACAATCTTTGGTACGATTTCTATGTTTTTATATCCTGCTGTTTATAAAGCTGGTTTATTGTTAGGAATGGATGATGCTTTATATGGTATTTATGCTGGTGCAACAGTTCATGAAGTGGCTCAGGCTGTTGCTGCAGGCTTTGCTGTATCTGATGTTGCAGCAAACACAGCGACAATTTCAAAACTAACAAGAGTAATAATGCTTGCTCCACTACTTATAGTTTTAAGCTTTTTCTTTGCAAAAAAACATGCTACGCATGGAGTAAATTTAAGAGAAATCCCAATTCCTTGGTTTGTATTTGGTTTTATTGCAATGATTGGAGTAAATTCAATGTCAGTATTAGACAAAACTTATGTTAATATAATTAACCAAATAGATACGTTTTTATTAACTATGTCTATGGCAGCACTTGGAATTGAGACTAATATTGAAAAAATGAAAAAAGCCGGCATGAAGCCAATCTATGCAGCATCAGTTCTATTTTTATACCTATTTTTCGGCGGATACATAGTTACAAAAGTTATTCATGCAGTATTTAACGGAGGGTAATTTTATGTTTAAAAAAATTGTAGTTGCTTATGATGGGTCTGAAAATTCTTTGAAGGCATTAGATAAAGCCATAGAGTTAGCTAAATGCAATAATGCTGAGTTGCACGTAGTAGGCGTTGTAAGAATGTTCGAATTTGCTACTATAGATTATGTTTCTCCTGAAGAGATTGAAGAGTATGAAAAACGAGAGATTTCTAAGGAAGAGAAATATTTGAAAGAGGCTATCCAAAAAGTAAGCCAAGCAGGACTAAATGGAACTTACAAAGTTATGGAAGGCGATCCGGCGGAAGAGATAATGACTTATGCTGATGAAGTAGGAAGTGATTTAATAGTAGTTGGAAGAAGAGGTGTTGGCGGGTTTAAAAGATTGCTGATAGGAAGTACGTCTTCAAACATAGTTAAGTATGCTAATCAATCAGTTTTAGTTGTTAAGTGAATAGGTGAGTGTGTTCTAAAATTCCTGTAAGTTGTATAAATGTATGTGTAAAATGAACTTATTTTTGTCCGTCATCCTCCTGAGGACTTATTTCGAAGGATCTTCTCTTTTATTGTTATTTGAAAGGAAGAAGGGTAAAAAGAGAGATTCTTCGCTTCGATTAGAATGACGATGTTGATTTTTGCAAGCAGCCTCCAAATGCTCTTGAAATTATTTTAAATTTAAATATATTATTATCAATTGAATATGGGGGCGATACGGGTTCGACGGCAAGCGGCGAGCAAAGGGAAGCATGCCGTAGAAGGTCACTACGTAAAAAACCAAAACAAAACAATTCCCGAACGCGAAATCGCTCTCGCTGCTTAATTAACGCAGCGACGTCCTACCTGGCTTGCCCGTAGGCTGGGATAGGGCGTAAGACATACGGGATAGGGCCTTTCCAACCTCCCCTGAGGGAAGGCTCGAAACCTAACGGGGATAGCTTTAAGCTCCTCTGCCTGTGGAGGAGCTTAGGGCGAAACCTTAATCACAGGCTAAGCATGTAGAAGCCCTTTGGGCTTGGCCTTTGCCGGACGGGGGTTCGATTCCCCCCGCCTCCACTTAACTTATTACTGTTTTTACTAATCTCTTTCCTCTAAATTTTATATATCTAATTTAAAAGGGTTGATCTGAGTAAAGATTTAACTGTTTAAAATATTCTCGATTAGATCTTAGATTATTCAAACATTTTTTTTAATTATGCTTTGAGCGAGAAATTTGGGATTTTTATAAATTTAGATAAGGAGATCCTTCGGACTAAAGCCCTCAGGACGACAAAATCATCTAATGCTGCCATTCTGCAACCGGCGAAGAATCTCTTACTTTTTTGAATTTCTCATCCCGACGTATTTAAATAATATATTATTTTTTTATTTATTTTTTCATAGAATTTCCATTGAAAAATGAGAATTTAGGTTAGATATATTTTGAGATTTCTTCCAATAACTCTAAAAGCACTCTTTTAACATTTTCTTTGTCTGTTGCAATTAGTGGTATTACTTTTATTTCTTCTCCTAAATCCAAAGCTGTTCTAATATCTTCAGGATTCCATGCTTCTTTTAAATCTTGCTTATTTGCACCAACAACAAATGGAGCTGGATACCTTGCTTCAAAAAAATTTATAATTCTTCTTGCCTCATGAAATGTGGCAGGATCCGTACTGTCTACTAATACAACCAATCCAACCATACCTTTACCAAGAATATCCCACATAAAATCAAATCTTGCTTGACCAGGTGTTCCAAATAAATAAAGTGTATGTTCATCATCTATTTTTATCCTTCCAAAATCCATAGCAACTGTAGTGTGATCTTTCTTTTCTTTCTCTCCAACTTTTGTAGTTCTTGCCTCTGTTTTTACAGTTTCTATTTCACTAATTGTATTTATGAATTGTGTTTTTCCTGCAGCGTAAGGTCCTGCAACTACTATTTTTATTTTCTTTTCTGCCATTTTACAACCCTTTAATCTTTGAAATTATTTTGTTGAGTAAATTTTTTGTTAAGTCAAAACCTATTTTTCTCTCTTTTTTCTTTTCCCTTTGTATAATTCCACACGCTAAGAAACCATATAATGTTCTTTTAACTGTAAGGTCGTTAATTTTTGTGTTATAAATTATATCTACAACTTTATTTTTTCCATCTATTAAATGAAGAATTTTCTTTTCATAATCAGTCAAAAAAGCCTTTCTTGCAATATTTTCATAATTAGGAGATTTTTCAAACACTAAGTTTAAATCTGAAATCTTTCTTTCAACTTCCTCTTCAGTTAATTGCCTTGCAAGATACATTATTAATTTTTCAATAGGAATTAAAGATTTTAAATCTGTTGGGTATTTTATAAATCCCGATGTAAAAGAAAATTTACCTTCCTTAATAGACAATAGTTTAGGGAGTCTTGCCACTAAAACATTATATAGTTCTGATTTAGGGATATCTTCTTTTTTCAATACAGTCTCAAAATCCACATCAAGATATATATAGAATACTTTTTTAACCTCTCTTATATATACAATATCACCTTCCTTGAAATAAACGGCGATATTGTTATGATCTTGTTCTATTACAAGAATTCCATCTTTTTTATCTTTTAACAAAATTTGAAATATATCTACAAAATTAAATATCTTTAAATCTCCAGCTATCGCCATTACAAATCTCCAATTTTAACTTTTTAATTATCCCAATTCTTGCTCAAGTTTTTTTATAGTTCTCTGAATTTCCATTAATAAAAGACCTAATTTTGCATTGACCGGAGCGAGAACTCCAAGAACGGCAACATCCTTAATTCCTGTAAATATAACATATCCAGTAGAACCTTTAATGTATAACTGTTCAAGATTTCCTTTATTTAATTCTGATGTCACTCTTTCACCAAGGGATAATATAGCAGCACCCATAGCTGCAACTCTATCTTCATCTGCTGAGCTTGGAAGTACAGATGCAATAGCTAATCCATCAACGCTTACTAATACGGCACCCTCTGCCCCAGAGTCTCTAATAAATTCTTCAAGTATTTCTGTATATTTAACAGCCATATTAATCCTCCATTAAAGATTTAATAAGAAATTTTTTGTATTTTCAATAAATAAATCTCTTTTTTTAATTTCTGGTATTTCTTCAGCCAGAGAATGAATAAATTTTAAAACTGAAAATTTGGTTATGTTGTCTTTTTTAAAAAATTCCTCTTTTCTCTTTTTGAATATATATTTCCCAAACGGTCCTATGATTTTTATAAATTCTTTTTCAATCTCATTTAAAATGTTATCAATATCTGATAAATTATTTTCTTCAGATAGATTTGGTTCCAAGATTTCGTTAATAGATGGTGCAACAGATTCTCTTCCAGCATGAGATTCCATAGATAAAATTTCTTCTAATGATGGAAGTTTATTTTCTATTATATTATTCTCCTTAGGTTCATATGCTTGCGATGTATCTTCTGTAGGCTTTAAAATATCTTCCGGGATGTCTACCTTTTTTTGTATGTTCTCTTCCACTTGGCCTGTTAAGACTTTTTCTAACTCATCTAAATCAGTTTGATAATTTTCTTTTTCTTCTGAGTTAAGCTGTTCTTCTGTTGGCTTTAAATATTCTTCATAATATAGCAATAGATCTTTTTCATATTTTTTTAATTCTCTTGCAAGGTCTTGTGCTGTAATTTTTAGAAGTGAAAAGTTTGGTTTTCCAATATGGATTATACCTATGGCAATTTCAGTTGTTATATAATAAATCATGATTGAGAAATCTTTTCCTTCTGAAAATAAAAACTCTGCATTGAAATTCTTAATAGCAGTGTTTATTTCTAAGGAACGTTCTACCATTCTTGAAAAATAATCTTCCAACTTTTCAGATTTTTTAATATATTTTGAAACTATAACTTTCCCTTTAACAAAAATACTTATATAATAAGGTTTTATATCGTCAAAAGGCTTATTTAAAAGATTTTCTAAGGTTTTTATTTCCATGCGGTTTAAAGCTCACCTTTTTCTAATTTTTCCATAATTGTTTTTAAGCTAATCCTCATTCTTTCAAAGGATTCAGCTAACTCTTCTAATTCGTCTCCGGTTTTTTCTACCTTTATCTCATAATCAAGATTTCCCATACTAACTTCTTGCATAGCTTGAGATACTACACTTAGTTTTTTAATTATTGTATCATCAATAATTTTTCTAATTCCAAAAACCGGGATTAAAAATAAAATTTGCGATCCTATCAGTGCTATTAAAGACTTAGAAAATTCTGATGTTAAAAAGAAAACGAGAACTGCTACAAAAATAGCACCTATAAATGAACCTCCCAAAACTATAAGAAATATTTTGTCTAACACCGACTTTTTCATTTTACTTCCTCCCTTTTTTAGTATTATAGACTATAGCTTTTTCGGAAATTTTTTAAAAACTTTAAAATATAAATTAGCATAAAAATTTCTATAATAATATTAATTAAATTCAAAACACTTGATATCCCATGGAAAGTTTTAAATCTACTAAAGATAATATTAGCTTCGTTTTGTTTTCCTTCATTTAAAAGATCGTAATACTCCGATTTTAAACCTTCAGCTATCGGCAAAATTGCCCTGTCTAAAGCCATTGAGATTAAAATTAAAACTGTAGTGGCTATGACAAACCATTTTAGCTTTTTAATAATTTCTTTCTCTTTTACTGATAAGACACCTACTAATGTGTATATAATGATTCCTATTATCCAACCAGATTTAAAATAAAAGGGGAATATCTTGCCTACTATTTCTCCTGCTTCTTTTGTACTGTAGTGAGAAAAAAGGTAAGGAGTATATATGAAAGTTATAAATATACTCCCACCTAAAAGGCAGAATAATAAAAATATTATTAAGCCAAAAACATATTTATCCCACAAGCTCTAACCCGCTGAAGAAAAAAGGTATTTCATATGCAGCTGATTCTGGAGAATCTGAACCATGAACTGCATTTTCTCCTACATTAGTCCCGTAAAGCTTTCTTAAAGTTCCTTCTGCTGCTTTTGATGGGTCAGTTGCTCCCATTATTTCTCTAACTCTTGCAATTACATTCTCTCCTTCCCATACCATAGGAACTGTTGGTCCGGAGGACATAAAATCACAAAGCTCGCCATAAAAAGGTCTATCTTTATGTACAATATAAAATTGCCCTGCCTGTTCCTTTGTTAATTTTACTTTTTTTAGTGCAACAAGTTTAAACCCCTCATCCTCTAACCTTGAAATAATTTTACCTACAACATTTTTTCTTACTGCATCTGGTTTAGCGATTACTAAAGTTCTTTCCATCTAAAATCCTCCTCACAATTTTTTATAGAATTATGATATCACATGTTATGTATAACTCAAAAGGTGTTATAGAAAAAATATAAGAGATTTTACTGAAATTTTACTAAGATTTTACTTCTTTAGTAATAACTATATAAAAGCATTTAGTATTTGACTGTTAAATCTTTTTATCATTCTCAATTATTGAAGGTAAAAAAATGCTTTGGGTGAGAAATTAGAAATTTTTTATAGAGAGTGTTTTAAAATTTTGACTAGGTCTTAAAAATTAATTAACCTTTTGACCGTCATTCTGAAACCGGCAAAGAATCTCCTGATTTTTCTTTTCAAAAAATCAAAAGAGGAGAACCTTGAGACTAAAGCCATCAGGATAGGTGTCTATTATTTTAGGCTTGGTAATCTTATTAAATTGTAGATAAGTAATATGATTGAATCAAATCCTTTTGGTAGTTTAGTAGTCAAAGGTTTTTTATCTTAACTTAAATGACTGTAAAACTTTGGTATTTTAAAAATTTCGAATTTTGCTATAAATTGTACAACAGCAAGGCATTAGGCAATTTATGAAGTTTTTTCATTAAATTTGAGACTGTTTTAAAAATCCACATTGCCATTCTACAGTCGGCGAAGAATCTTCGTCTTTTTATCTCTCACTTATTCATTGTAATGGCAATTCATGAATTGCCTCTACTCTTTTTCTCACTTTTTAAAATAGGAGGTCCTTTAGAATAAGGTCCTTATGATGACAAAAGAATAAACTTACAAGAATTTTGAAACATTCTTATTAAATCTTTACTTTATAACTTTCATCAGACCGTCAATTCTACAATGGATTAAAACGAGTTTCTCATAACACCTCCTATAGAATATTTAAAGTTTTCTTCTATAGGAGGTGCCTAATTTATAATTTATCTTAGATAGCAACTCTTGGACTATCTTGTTATAAATATCTCTTATACTCTAATAATCTTCTATTAATAACTAAATTAACTGTTCATTCCAGAAATAGCTAATTTAATCTCATGTAAAAGTTGAGCCGGTGTTTTTATAGGATAGTGTACTTTATCTAAAACTTCTTCTGCGGAGTAGTTTTTAATTTTTACTCCTTTTAGTCTTTCTTTTAATGCTGTAGCATCTTGAATTGGATATTTAATACCTTTAATATGTTTTAACACTGTATAAGCCCACGGAACTTCAAGAGCTTGAGCAACTTCTGTAGCTGTAATACTGCAGTAGTGAATTAATGTTTCTGCATCGCTACCTTCTTTGACCATTTTGAATGCAAGTTTAGCAATACCGCCAGCTGTATGAACTCTTAATTCTTTGGCTTCTTCTTTTGCTAATTCTTCCATCTTCTTTATTTTTTCCATTGCTAAGGTTGGGTCAGCTCTTAAAATATTTCTTACAGTGTTTTTTGTTAATCCGACCTTTTCAGCTATTTCTTCTTCTATTTTTAGATACTCTTCTCTTAAAACTATGACATAAGCAGACCTTGCTAAGCTTGGAAGCCATGTTAATGTTCTAAACTCTGTTAGTTTGTTTAAGCCACCGAGTAAATCGATAGATTTGAAGAATACTCTACTGACAAGATGTTCTAAATCTTTCTCATTAATTTCTGTTGGTGGCAATCCTGTGATTTCAATAACCATTTTTCTAACCTCCTATTGGTTCTTTTATTTTAACTAATCCTGTTTCTGTGATTTCAAGGAAATGTGTTCTTGTATCATGTCCAGACATTCTACAACCATCAATTCTAAACAATCTAACAATATCTCCTATTTCTTTTTTATACATTTTAGCTTTATATGGAGAATCTATTAACTCTTTAGCTAAAACCATAGTTCCGTCCACTATATGACCTACTGCATAACCACCGGCAGCTTCAGCTGTTAACTCCTCATGACCGCTTCTCTTTTGAGATACAAAGATAGCGGTTTGATACCATTTTTTCATAAAATTAAATAATCTTCTAACTATTGCCCTTGCTAACATTTCTTTGTTTTCAAAAAGACCGGTTACTGAATCAATAACTGTAAATTTTACTTTGTAAGTTTTAATAACATAAGCTAAAGTAGCAAGTAGATCCGGCACATTTTCTCTTATTCTTGTCGAAGAGGCTGCATCGATTAAAATTATGTTGTCTTGAAAATCATCAAAATTTAATCCCATAGCCGCTGCCCTTAGCTTTAAAGAAGCAACAACAAAGTTAGCCGGAGATTCAACAGTAATAAATGCTACCTTATCACCCTGACTTGCACGGAAAACGGTAAACTGTTCTGCCATCAGAGATTTTCCTGTATCTGATACACCGGTTAAATTCATTACAGAATACGATGGGATTCCCTTTAATGACACTTTTTCTAATTTCTTTTTGACTGGTTTTACAATAAAAAATAAATCGTCTAAGCCTTCAATTCCTGTTGGAACTCCATAGATTTCCGGAGCTTTTTCTAAGGCTTGGGAACCGGTAAAAACCGCTGTTAGGTCTGGCTCTGGTTTTCGCTGTTCTTCTTGAGATTCTTCACGATATTCGTCAGCCATCATATCCCCCTACAATTTAATGGTTTTCATACATATTAATTTAATACTCAATTTTATCATTTGCAAACATTTATTACTTAAAACTTTAATTTAAAACTATTTTTTCTTAACCAATCATGATACTCTTTATATTCAGGCATACATTTTTTAACCTTATTCCAAAAATTTTTACTATGGTTAAGTTCTTTTAAATGAGAAAGTTCATGAACAATTACATAATCAATCACTTCTAAAGGTGCTAGTATTAAACGCCAAGAAAAATTCAAATTACCTTTTGCTGAACATGAACCCCATTGCCTGTTAGCATTGGTTATTCCTATTTTTTTAATATTGTATCCACATTTTCCAGCCCAATGGATTACTCTGTTAGGAATAATAATTTTGGCTTGATTTTTATACCAATCAGTAAATATTTCTCTTCCTTGATTTTGATAATCCCTTGATAAATAAAATCCATCTTGAAATTTTAACGGAGTTTCAAGATTTTCTACGATGTAGAGTTTATAAGCTTTACCAATATAAAGAAATTCTTCACCAGCAACAAACTGTTTAAAATTAATTTCCTTGATTTTTTCCAATTCTTTTAATTTTTCAAGAATTCTATCCTTATGTTGTTCAATGACATCAATGATTAATTTATTCGTTGCTTTTTTAGGAGCTTTCACAATTATAGCTCCATTTTCTGTGGGCTTTATTGCTATAGTTTTCCTGTTTGACCTGATTATCTTTTCAATTCTAATATCATTCATAACATCCTATATTTTATCAAATTAGAAAAGTGTAATAATGTTTGGTCAAATAAAGTAAGAATAAGAGAGCTTTTAGCTTTTGTTTTGGAGCTGGTTATGAAACAAGAGAGAAATTCTTATCTTGAAAAGAATGATTTTAGCAAAGTAAACGTATAAGTCCCAAGATGTATAAAGGCTAAATTTAGACCACAAATTTTATTAAAATCCTACAAAAAATTGTTATCCAATGGATATTCGGAAAGTAAAAATAGATTCTATATTTTATGAAAAGAGTTAACGATTTCAAAACAAGAAAGCTTCCACCAAATGTGTACACCCTTGATAAAAAAACAAAATAAGAAAAACTATCGTTTGAAATGGAAAAAGTCCGAAACTGCTTTTAAAAGAGCTTCTTACGAAATTTTACGAATGATTAATAAAAAGTTTTCTATCCGGACACGTAATTATTGACAAGTTTCTTGCTTTGGATTTTTTGATGTTTTTATCAATTATTATCTCTCTATGTTTTTACAAGTTTTTTGATGTATTCATTACAGCTTTATTTCATAAAGGACATCAATTTTTAAGTTTTTGAGTTATAATTTTATACTATTCTTGCTACAAATTAATATCTTAAAAAAATCTATATGGAGGTAATACATTGGTAAAAGTTGCATGGAGCACCACACATCAGGAATTTATAATATCGGACCATTATTATTTTTCAAAATTGCAAAGATACGCAAAAGAAAATGACATTCATGTTGATGAAGTTGATGAGTTTGAGAAATTTGCAGATTATGATGTAATAATTTTCAACTATCCAGAAATTCCTTTTAAGAAAGAAGAAGTTGATTTTATACAGGAGCTTGTAAAGAAGGGCAAAAAAGTTGAAATCTTTGCTTACTACAAAAACGAGGATAGAATAGCAGACACATGTAATACAATGTCTGAAAGATTTGGAATCAAGTTTAACGGTGATATCATCACAGATGATGTAAATAATTATGATAATGACAATTTATTGATTACTACAACAAAAACATTTGAAAAGATGAAAGAAAGAGGGATTGAAAAGGTTGTTTTAGCTTGTACAGATTCTTTAACCATAACAGGGAATAACGTTCAAGCTTTAATTTACGCTGAAGATACTGCCAAATCTTTACTTGGAAAAGAGAAAATATTGTTTGCAAGATATATGGACCCATCAGGTGGTTGTTTTGTGGCAGGTGGCACATGTGTATTTTGGGACAACTACTCAATAGATTTATACAACAACAAACAACTGTCTATCGCATTACTCAGTCATAAGAAATGATAAAAGAAGGTGATACGGTTCATTTAAGGGGCAGAAAAAGCTCTTTTTTCATAATTTTAGAAAGGGGAAAGGAGCTTTCTACCCACCTTGGAAGCATTAAACATGATGATATAATCGGTAAAAATTTTGGAGAAACAGTTTTTACACATAAAGGCGAGCCTTTTATCTTAATTCGTCCTACTCTTTATGAGCTTATAATGTTTGGGATTAAGAGATATACTCAAATCATCTATCCAAAAGATTCTGCTTACATAACATTAAAACTTGGTCTTACAGATGGAATGAAAGTTCTTGAGTCTGGGATTGGTAGTGGTGCTTTAACTATCGTAATGGCAAATGCAGTTAAGCCAAAGGGTAAAATTTATGTTTATGAAAAAGAAGAAAAATTTTTAAAAAATGCATTAAACAACCTAAAACTTGCAAAGCTTGATTATGTAGTACAGCCACATTTAAAAGATTTATCAGAAGAGATAGAAGAAAAAGATTTTGACGCTGCTTTTATAGATGTAAGAGAACCTTGGCTTTATTTAGAAAATGTAAAAAACGTTTTAAAGCCTGGTTCGATGATAGGTTTTTTGGTTCCAACAACAAACCAAGTTTCAGAAGTATTAAAAGAACTAAAAAGATTAGATTTTATAGATTTGGAAGTAGAAGAGATTTTACTTCGTCAGTACAAACCTGTTCCGGATAGACTTAGACCGGAAGATAGGATGGTAGCCCATACCGGATATTTAATTTTCGCAAGGAAAGGAAATTAGATGGAAAGAAGGCAGTATATAGAAAAAGCTAAAAGAATTGTAATTAAAATAGGTTCTCAACTTCTTGAAAAAGATGATGACATAGACACTGAGTTTATCTCGGACCTTGCAAGACAGATATCTCTACTAAAAGATAAAGAGATTATTATCGTTTCATCTGGTGCAGTTTTAGCAGGAGTAAAAAAATTAAAACTTCCATCAAGACCAAAAAACATTACAGAAAAACAAGCAGTCGCAAGTGTCGGACAGGCATATTTAATGCAAATTTACGATAAATTTTTCTCAGAGTATAACCTCATTATAGGACAGGTACTACTTACAATTGAAGGGCTTCGGGAGAGAAAAAGATATCTTTATGCAAAGGAAACTTTAAATAAGCTTTTAGAGTTTAATGTTGTTCCAATAATAAATGAAAATGATGCTATTGCAGTTGAAGAAATTGTATTTGGAGACAATGATTTTTTGGCAGCACATGTATCGCTACTGACAGATGCAAATCTATTAATAATTCTTTCTACCGCCGGTGGTCTTTATACAGATGACCCCTCTAATCCGGATGCTAAGCTGATAGAAGAGATTAAAGTAGATGTAGACCAAGCTTTAAACTTTGCCAAAAGCTCAAAATCTAAATTTGGCAGCGGTGGAATGAGAAGTAAGCTTGAAGCTGCAAAAATTGCCACTCAACACTCAATTCCGGTAATCATTGCGCCAAAGAAAAAAGATATAATAGTTGATATTTTATCCGGAAATAAAATAGGAACTTTTATCCATCCCCACAAAGCAAAAAAGGTAAGCAGTAAAAAAAGTTGGCTTGAGCTTTTATCCTATCCAAAAGGAAAGCTGATCGTAGATGCTGGAGCAGAAAAAGCTTTAAAAGCAGGAAAGAGTTTACTTCCAAGTGGTATCAAAGAAGTTGAAGGAATATTCAATCAAAAAGATGTAGTGGCAATAGCAAACGAAGAAGGAAACATTATCGGCAAAGGTATTGTAAATTTAGGCTACAAAGAAATTAAAAAGATAAAAGGTCTTAAAACAGAAAAAGCGAAAGAAATTTTAGGAAAAGATGTTGAAGAAGTTATACATGCAGATAACATTGTCATCTTTTAGAGGGTAGAAAAATGAAGAAGAAAATCTTGATCGGAATAATAGCGTTGATAGTAATTTTTTATATTATCTCCGCTTTGCGTTATGAATCTCAGCCCAAGGTTGGACTTATAAGAATAGAAGGAACTATTGTAGACTATTTAGACACTGTGTCTATAATCTCGGAAGCTACAAAAGATGAGAGCATCAAAGCTGTTGTGATTGATGTTGATAGTCCTGGTGGTGCTGTTGGAGCATCTCAGGAAATTTACAGAGCTATTGAAAAATTAAGAGAAAAAAAGCCTGTGGTTGTATCAATGGGAAACGTTGCTGCATCTGGAGGATACTATATCTCAACCCCTGCCAATGTAATCTATTCAAATCCTGGAACAATAACAGGAAGCATTGGTGTAATAATTCAGCATGTTGATGTAAGTGAAATTTTAAACAAATTTGGTGTAAAAGTAAATACAATTAAAAGTGGAGCTAATAAAGATATTCTATATCCAACAAAACCTTTACTTCCTGAACAAAAAGCATTACTTGAAAAAACTGTGATGGATGTTTATGATCAGTTTTTAGATGCAATTGCAAGATACAGACCTATCAAAAAAGACGTTCTAAAAAGCTATGCTGATGGAAGAGTATTTAGCGGAAATGAGGCAAAAGCTCTTGGATTGGTTGATAAAATAGGAAACATTCAAGATGCTATCTCGGAGGCTAAAAAGCTTGGAAAGTTAGAGGAAGATGCACCTGTGATAGAACTTAAACCTAAAAAGCCACTATTGGATGAACTTATGAACTCAAAGTTTGGAATGGAAAAGGTTAGATCTGGAATTTATTATATGATGTCCTTCTGATATGTATCATAACAATAAAAGATTTTATGTAATATTTTAAATAGTGGAAAATTCATTTAGGAGGAATTAAATATGTCAGTACAAACAGTAAACTTTATCGTAACAGAATCGGCTGCTAAGGAAATAAAAAGAATAGCAGACGAAAATCAAATTGAAAACCCAATTTTAAGGGTTAGAGTAGTTCCTGGTGGATGTTCTGGATTCCAATATGCAATGGGATTTGATGATGAAATTGCAGAAAATGATAGAGTAGTTGAAGCTGAAAATGGCGTAAAAATCGCTATTGATGAATTCTCAGCTCCTTATATCAATGGAGCAGTTTTAGATTACGTTATGGACTTTATGGGTGGCGGATTTACAATTAAAAATCCAAATGCAGCAAGCTCTTGTGGTTGCGGAAACTCATTCTGTGGTTGATCTTTAACTAATATATATGGCACCGCTTTAGGCGGTGCTTTATTTTATAACCAATTATAATATTATAATAACTCAAGTTTTAATGAGAGTATTCCAAAATTTTTGTAAGCTGTAAAATGTGTATGTAAGTACATGTAAATATAACTTTACCTTTGTCCATCCTGAGGACTTTAGTCCGAAGGATCTCCTCTTTTGATTTTTTGAAAAAAAACAGGAGATTCTTCGCTGTAGCTTCAGAATGACGATCAAAAGGTTAATTAATTTTTAGACTTAATTAAAATTTGCAGCGCTTTCGAGTTCAATTGTAAAGCATAAGCTAAAACTTAGAGTATAAAGTATTCTTTACTAAAGTACGAAGAATATTCTATGCAGACTGGAAAATCACATCACTCATCATACATGTAAATCACATTTGATTTGCTATTTAGAACCTATTCACTTACTCACTTACTCACTTACTCACTTACTCACTTGTTCACTTATTTTTAGGTCTAAATGATTTAATTTTATCAGGGTCTGTATCTATGTATGCTCCTTCTATAAGGTCGATACAATAAGGAATTGCTGGCATTACAGCATCCAAGCATAATTTTATAGATTGAGGCTTTCCAGGTAGATTTACAATTAAACAATTTTTTCTTATTCCAGCTGTTTGTCTTGATAATATTGCCGTTGGAACTTGAGATAATGATACATGTCTCATTAATTCACCAAAACCGGGCATCATTTTTTCACAAACAGCTTCAGTAGCTTCCGGTGTTACATCTCTTTTTGCAGGACCAGTTCCACCTGTCGTTAGGATTAAACTACATCCTTTATTGTCTATCATGTCTATAAGTGTTTCTTTAATAAGCTCTAACTCGTCCGGAATTACCCTATAATCAACTTCAAATGGTGTTATCAAAACGTCATTAAGATAATCTATGATAGCTTTTCCGCTAATATCTTCATAAATCCCTTTGCTTGCTCTATCTGATATTGTTAAAACTCCAATCTTTGCCTTCTCCATGATTAGCCTTCCAAAAGTTTTTTTAAATTTTACAATATTATCATATCTTTTTTAAATAAGATGAATCATATATATGACATATGACGGATTTGAAGAGATTATGAGATTCTTTAACTTGATTTAAATGTCAAAATGAAAAAGTGAAAATCTTGATAGATGTCGGAGCAATTCATATAACCTGCCCGTGCGAAAGGATTGAATATTGAAATATAAGACATATATAAAAAATTAGTTTTTCATAACCATATTTAAATTGGACATTTTTAGTGAAATTTTAAGTCTATAGTTTAACAACAATTTTTAAGATATTTTGAATATTTAGATTTTTTACGTTTAATAATTTTTCTATGAAATCAAGTCCTCAAGTTTTTTAATTTTTGCTATTTTTCTTAATTTTTTTAAAATTCTATTTTCTATTTGTCTTACTCTTTCCCTTGATAAACCAACCATTTCTCCAACTTCGTTCAATGTCTTTGGTTCTTCGCCATTTAGCCCAAACCTATGAATAAGGATAGTTCTTTCTCTTGGTGATAAAGTATCTAACAATGCTTCTATGGCTCTTTTTAAATCTTCTTCATTGATATCTTTTTCAATATCAAGTGTATTATAAACAGATATCGTATCTTCTAAGACCAGGTCATTATCTGTTCCTTCAATAGGTGTATCCAAGGATAAGAAAACGCTTTTAAATAAGAAGTAATTTTCAACCATTTCTTTTTCAACTTTTATACCTTGAGTTTTTAAAAAAGATATAATCTCGTCTATAGATGGCTCTCTGTTTAAAGTATCTTTTAAGTAAGAATAGGCATTATTGATTTTAGAAGCATAAGCGTACATTCTATTTGGCTTTTTTATAATTTCACTTTCATGCTGAATGGTATTTATGATTGATTGTCTTATCCACCAAACTGCATAAGATATAAATCTAACGCCTCTTGATGTATCAAATTTTTTTGCAGCTTCTATTAAACCAATATTTCCTGCTGAGATTAAGTCAGAAAATGGGATTCCATAGCCTGCATATCTTTTGGCTATATTGATTACAAATCTTAAATTAGATATAATAAGCTTTTGAAGTGCTTCTTTATCTCCTTCTTTTACTTTTTTTAGTAAAGACTCCTCTTCTTCTTTGGATAATAGTGGAATTTTATAGATAGACTTAAGATAAAAGTCAACATTTTCTTCGTGGGTGAACTTTTTCATGAGTCACCTTTTTTTGTTTAATAATATCAGAAATCATTACAAGTTGTCAAATACTAACTAAAAGAGATATAGCTATTTATCACTCACCATTAAGATTCATCAAATCAAAGATTTTTAAATTATAGTTATAAAGCGTGTTTAGATAGGTTAACTGTGCTGATTGGTAGTTATTTTCTGATTCTAATACTTCTAATGTGTTTGCTATGTTTGTTTTAAATCTTTCTGTTGATAGTCTAAGTGCTTCTTTTGCTACTTTTAGGTTTTCTTCATTTGCTATCAGCTGATGTTCCAATGCTTTTATATCTGCCAATGTTTTGTTTAATGTTGTTTTTAATTCCATGATTTTATCTTGATAGGTTATCTCATTTTTTGTTTTGTCTATCTTTGCTTGCAGTATTCTACTGTCTTTTGCAAAACCGTCAAACAGCGTCCAATTTAGTGATAATCCAAGGTTGTAGCCTTTTTTCCATACTTCTGATGTAGATGGATATTTTACTTGGTTGTTTGTTTGGTAGTTTAAAAATGCTGAAAGTGATGGATAGTTTGCTGATTTTTGGTATTCTACTTGCTGTTGTGCTACTTTTATTTGCTGGTTTATTACTTTTACTGCTGTGTTGTTTTCTATGTTTATTTCTTTGTTATATGTTAGTTTTTCTAAATTTCCTTCTGGTGGTGTTATGTTTTCTGTCATTAGAAATCTTTTTAGGTCTTCTATGGATTTTTCGTAGTTTGCTTTTGCGTTTTCATAGTCTGCGATTGCTGATTGTAGCTGTGATGATGCTCTCATAAAGTCGTATTTTGCAAGTAGTCCTACGTTGTACTTTGCTTCTACGTATTTATAGTTTTCCTGCCAATATTTTAGATTTTCTTCTTTTATTTTCATTATTTCTTTGTATGTTAAGGATGTAAGAAATAGTCTTCTTGCTGTGTCTTTTACTTGCTGTTTTATATCTTCTTTTATTACTTTTTGTAGTTCTGAATTACTTTCTGCTACTTTTATGAGATTAAAGACTTGGTAGTCAAATATTTTTTGAGTTAGTCCTGCTTTTGCTGAGTATTGGTTTTTTGGTGTAAATCCTGTTATATAGTTTGGATCCCATCTTGTATATGAGCCTGTAATGGATGCTTGTGGCATTATATTACTTTTTGCTTCTTTTATCTGTGCTTCTACTTTTTCTATATCTTTATCTGATAGTCTTATTTTTGTAGCATTTTTTTCTGCAATATTAAGCGTTTCTTCTAAGGTTATGCTGTATGCGTTTATTAATGGTACTGCTATTAGACTAAGTATTAGCTGTTTTTTCATTTTGCTCACCTTTAGTTTATAGCTTTAACCGGCATTCCATCTTTTAGCATCATTAAGTTTGTAATTGCTATTTTATCACCTTCTTGAAGGTTTCCCACTATATCTACATAGCCAAAAGATTGATTGATTACATCTACTTTTACTTTAAAAGCTTTTCCGTCCTGGATTTTATACACAAAACTTTCATTTCCTGCTAAAAGTAAAGCTTGCTCAGGAATTCTAAATCCTTTTTTTACATCAATAACTATATTGGCTTTGCCGTACATATTTTCTTTTAATTTGTTATCAGGATTTTCTACTAATGCTTTTACCACAATCAGGTTATTTTGGTCAAGGGATGAAGATATATAATCTATTTTTCCTTTAACCTTTCCTACTCCATCTATATCAATATCTATCAAATCTCCAATTTTTATATTTTTTATATACTGCTGCGGTAGGCTAAAAACTGCCCATAACGGATTAGGCTTTAAGATATAAAACATTTGTGTTTGACTATCTACATAATCTCCAATGCTTATAAATCTTTTGTCAACAATTCCATCAAATGGGGCTTTTATAACTGTTTCATTTTTTTGTCTTTCATACTCTTTTAATGTTGCCTCGGCTGAACGGAGTTGATTTAAAGCAATTTCCATATCTGTTTTAGCATTGTCAACTTCTTCTTTGGCTATAAGTTCCTTTTCAAACAGCTGTTTTCTTCTTTCATATATAGCTTTTTTATTCAAATAGTTTGCCCTAAGTTGCTCTATAACTGAAATTTGTGATTCTACTTGGTATTGTTCTTTTTCTGGTTGGATTATTGCAAGTGGCTGTCCTGCTTTGACATACTGTCCTTCTTCTACAAATAATTTTATTACTCTGCCATTAACTTGTGGTTTTAAGGTTGCCGATGTTTTTGCTTGTAATGTTGAATTTGCTGTATAAATCATTGGAATTTCTTGAGATTTTAGCTCTAAAACTTTTACAACCGGTGTAGGTTTTTGTTTTGGTTGTTCTTGTTTTTTAGGATTTATAGACTTGACTATAAATAAGCCAACGGCTAAGATTGCTATGGCTATTAGTATTGGAATGATTTTATTTTTCATTTAAATCCTCTTTGACTGATTTATCAGTCATAATTATACGACAATGAAATAAATAGTGTCAAGGAGAAGAAAATTACTCGAATAAAGAGGTCTACTATTTAATCAGATAAGTATACGTCGGGTGAGAAACTCAATAAAAGTAGGAGATTCTTTGCTTCGCTCAGAATGTTCTATGTTAAATGTCAAGTACAAAAATTTTCATCAAATGGTCTTTTGTTCTTTAATACACCGTATGCCTGCCTTAATAACTTATGTGCTACAGCTACTAATGCTAACTTTTTAGCCTTACCTTTACTTACTAATCTTTCGTATAATTCTCTGCAGTATTTGTTAAACCTTATTGCTGATAATGCTGCCATGTATAATATTTTCCTTGCATATGGATTTCCCATCTTCTTTATCCAGCCACTTTTCTTTACACATGCTGCACTTTCATATGGGCTTGGACTGATTCCTATAAAACTCGATATATCTTTTACACTCTTAAATCTTTCAAAATTTCCATATACTGATATTATCATTCCTATAGTCCTATCACTTATACCAGGTATGCTTTTTAAAAGTTTGTATTCCTCTTGATAATTCTTCTTAGACAATTCTTTTATCTCTTTCTCAAGTTCTTTTATGTTTTTTTCTATTTTTCTAATTAGCTCATCGTAATATTCTAAATTCTCTTTCAATGGGAGTTAAAATAATGTTGTGTCTAAATAAAATTATAAGGAGGAGTAGTAATGGATAAGAAAGAATACTTTGAAAAAATATTAGACAGATCTACCGAAGAATTAGTAAAAGAACTTTTCCCAAACGGTATAACAACTCAAGAAGAAAAGATAGGTATAAGAAAGCTTTTAGAATCTGTTGTGGAACTAATTATGAATCAGGAAAGAAATTTCTTCCTTGAAAATGATGAAGACAACAAAGCAAACGGATATTATGAAAGAAGCCTAAATACTGGTTCTTTCAAGCTTAACATAAATGTCCCAAGAGATAGAAAGGGTAGATTTAGACCACAAATATTACCTGACCCTTACAAAAGAGTTAATGAAGATTACATAAACCTTCTTATGAGTTTAGTATCCAATGGATACTCAGAAAGCAAGATAGATTCTACATTAAAAAGCTTGGGCTTAAACTACTCAAAACAACATATGGATAAAATCAAAAAAGAGCTTATAGAAAGACTTAATGATTTTAAAACAAGAGAGCTTCCATCGGATGCATTTGTACTGTATATAGACGCATATCACTGTGATATAAAAGAGAAAAACAAAATCAGAAAGGCTTCTGTCTATGTAGTTCTTGGAATAGATTTACAAGGAAATAAAGATATATTTGGATTTTACACATTTTTCAGTAGTGAAAACAAAGCAGACTGGATAAAAGTATTCAATGATTTAATAGATAGAGGACTAAAAAGGGTAATGCTTATAGTAAGTGATGATTTTCCTGGGATAACAAAAGCCATAGAAACACTATTTCCTTATACAGACCATCAGCTATGTTTAGTCCATTTACAAAGAAACGTTAGAAATCAGATGGATAAAGAAGATTCACAAGTATTTAACAAAGAACTGAAAAACATAAAAGAAAACAGCTTAGATTATGAAGATGGATTAGAAAAATTAGATGATTTATGCGGTAGATTTAAGTCTAAATATCCAAGCTTTATAAAACATATTCAATCTAACAAAGAGAGATACTTATGTTTTTTAAAATATCCAGAAAATCTAAGAAAGCACATATACACAACAAATCCAGTTGAAAGTGTTAATAGCATGATAGAAAAGGTAAGAATAAATTTAGGTGGATATTTTCAATCTGTGGACATTCTTGAGATAAATCTGCTTATACAAAGAGACAATTTAAAGAATGGAAAATGGAAAAAGCCTATACCTGCTTTTAAAGGAGTCTCTTATGAAATTTTACAATTGTTTAATAAAAAGTTTTCAATCCAGACACAAAATTATTGACAAGTCTCCTTTCAATTTTTTCATTGGTACATGACTTAACGATTCTCTTTTGTTTCTTAGCATTGTAAGCTGCTGTTGTAAGTCTTCCAATATCTTTAGTTTTACTTCTATTTCTTTTTCTACATCTGATTTTGGTTTATAAAGCTCTCCATCGAAAAACGTTCTTCCATACTCTGCTATAAAGAATGAATCAGCTTTATCTGTTTTAACTCTTGTCATTTTAGCTTCCATAAATTTCTTTATTGAAAATGGATTTACTACTGCTACTTTATAACCATTTTCATACAGATAATTAGCAAGCTTTAAATGGTAAACTCCTGTATGCTCCATTATGATAAGCATATCTGACTTTTTAAACTTCTTAAGGTAAGGCTTTACTTTCATTTCAAACTCAACTGGGTCAGATTTAACTTCAAAATTTTCTTTCTTGTTATCATACAAAACTGTAGCAGTGAATGAGTTTTTAGATACATCAACTCCTATAACAATTTTGTAGCTGTTCATAATAGTACCTCCTTTCATAAAATACTTGACATGAAAGAAACTTCCTGATAACCTATCATCGTAGTTAAATACAGGCTTAAAAGCCTAATGTTCTGATTCAGGTTTTAGGAAGTAGAGGAAGGGCAGTCTAAAACATCCTGATCGGTCTTAAAAGACCAATGACAGAAACTTGATCTGTCCTTCTTTTTTTCTCCCATGTCTATAATTATTATAAAACTTATTCTCTTATAGTTTAAAAAATTTTTAGTATATTTAATATACGATGACATCCAAGGTTATCCTTCCTTTAATGCTTATTGATCAACCTTTTCCTTATCATCCTGAGGACTTTAATCCGAAGGATATTCTTTTTTAAAAAGCGAGAAGGTCAAGAAGTAAGAAGTAAAAGGTAAGAAAGGAAGGAGATTCTTCCCACGGCTTCAGAATGACGACCAAAAGGTTAATTAATCTCTAGGTTTAGTTAAAATTTTAAAGCACCCTCCAGGAGATGCTTAGGTCTATTTTACATCCAGTAAGCTTTTATATTTCCTTTCAGCCAATCCCATAAAATCTTTTTAGCAACTCTATCATAATCAATCTCACCACCTGAAATTTTGTAATTTAACTTTCTGCCTATTCCTTCAAAAGCTGCCATAGGTTCATCAGGTAATTTTAATTTATATGCTTCTTCAAGTGCATCTTTTTTGTTAGTCAATATTTTTTCTATCAATTTTAAAGCAACATCTGCCGGCTGTTCTAATTTATCCGGAATCCAAGAACCTTTTAATGCTAAATCTTCAGGAAACTCTAAGGTTATTATACCGGGAGTGTCTATCAAAAATATATTCTCGTCAAGTTTTACAAGCTTTTCTCCAACGGTCATCCCTGGTTTTGGTGAAGTTGTTGCTACCTTTTTTCTTTTTAATGTATTAATTACAGAAGATTTTCCAACATTTGGATAACCCAAAACACCAATTTTTATAATTTTTTTCTCGTTGGAAAACTCTTTAATTTTATCAAATAGCTCTTTAACACCAATATTTTTATGTGCGGAAAAAATTACCGCCGGAAATTCTTTTTCAATTTTTTCTTTGACTTCTTTAATAAACTCCCTTGGAACAAGGTCTGATTTGTTTAAGACTACAATTAAACTTTTATTCCTTTCTTTTGCTAAACTTTCAATTACGCTATTTCTTGTTTCAAAAGGAATTCTTGCATCAACCACTTCTAAAATCAAATTAGATTCTGTAAGAACCTTTTTAGCTATGCTTTTTTCTCTAAGCCATTCTCTTGGTTTGTTTGTCATCTTTTACCTCTTGTATAATATAGTAATATTTTACAATTTTCTGAGGTTATTGTTGGAAAGAGTTCTAATTATTGCTATATTACTTTTAATAACATTATCCTTTGGTCAAGAAAAAGTTATCATAGAATCCGATAAACTTGAAAGAGAAAAAGATAATATTGTAATAGCTGAAGGAAATGTTGTTATTACTTCTGGCGATAAAGTACTAAAATCTGAAAAGGTAATCTATGACTCTGAGAAAAAGATCGCAACTGTCCCGGTAAAATTTTACATAAAAACAAACACTTTTGAAGGAACCGGGTCTCATGGTTGGTATGATTTTGAAAACGATTCAGGAGAAGTTTTTGATTATCAGGGAAGAGTTGAAAATCAATATTATGTAAAAGGTTATTATCTAAAAAAAGAAAAGGATATTTACTATTTTAAAGATGGTGAATTTTCTGGCTGTCCTTTTGACCAATACGATTGGAGTATTAAAGCCAAATCCGGAAGTTTGAAAGAAAATGACCAACTTAAAGCATACAATATGTCTTTTAGATTTTGTAGACTTCCTATTTTTTACACTCCATATTTTTCATACGCAACAACAGACAGAAAAACTGGATTTTTGCAGCCTATGATTGGACAGGATACTTATAACCCATTTGTTTACAGACAACCTTTCTTTTATGTTATAAATGACTCTTCAGACATTACTTTTACAACAGATTATAGAAATAAACAAGGACTTGGAACAAGCTTAGAATATAGAAGAGTTTTTGAAAGAGGTATTAATTTTAGAACAAATATAGATTTGTTTAAAGAGTCTGGAAAAAAAGATTGGTGGCAAAACAGACCTGAAAGCCCAAAAACTTTTAGATACAGATTTTCTCTCGACACTAATTATTCTCCGTTTTATAATTGGCAGTTTTTCACAAAAGCAGATATTCCAAGTGATAGATACTTTTTTGAAGATTTTTATAACTATTCAAGATTAAAGTATACAGCTTTCACAAGGTCTTATATTTTTGGAAGGACTAATACAGATAAGTATCTATTAGAGTTAAATTTCAACTATCTTTACGATTTAACGACGCCAAATAACAAAACTACTTTGCAAAGACTTCCTCAGTTAAGATTTTACTGGAAAGAATCTAAGCTTTTTGACCTTCCATTTTATTTTGATTATCTATCAGATAATAATTACTTTTTTAGAGAAGAGGGAACTACCGGACTTAGAAGTGATAACATTTTTAGAGTTGTTAATTATAACTACTTTGGAAAAATTCTCAACACCCTTGAAATGACTCCAAGATTAACTTTATACTTAAACACGAAAGGAAACAATACTTTTGACTCAAGATTTCTTTTACCGTTTAAAAATACTACTCAAACAACATTTTTCAGACCTTACAAAGATTTTAATCATTTAATCATTCCAAAAATCTCATTTGAATATATATCAAAAATAAATCAGTCTTCTTTGCCATACTATGATAGGTCTGATAGAATCAATGAAAAAGAGGATATTGATTTCTCTTTATTTAACATACTTAATTTTAAGAATAATAACTTCCTAAGATGGGAGATATCTCAAGGATATACTTTTTTAAATCATTATTATATTGGTGAAAATATGTATAACTCTCATATTAAACCACTTAAAAACAGTATTTATTTAAACATTGGCAAATACTCTGCTGATAGTATTCTTTACTATGATATGGAAAAGAAAAATCTTATAAGAACTATTTCAAGCTTTTCTGTCCCGATTAGAGACAACATAATCTATTCAGTTGCATACACTTATGATAGAGGAACAAGCACAGAAGATTCACAAAAGCAGATTTCTAATAGTATTTTTGTTAATTATAAAAATTATTCTTTTAGAGCAAGTATTTTAAATAACTTAAAGTATGGATATGTACAAAATAAAAACTTAACTTTAGATTGGAACAGGGGATGCTGGAGTTTATCTTTTAGCTATTGGGAAGACTACAATATCACAACCCAAAAAAGATATAAAAACATATTTATCATTATAAACATTCTGGATATGAGATATAGAGTTCCATTTGTGAGAAATTAGGCTTTACATTGAGTTAATCCAAGTTAACACTTGTAAGCGAAGTCTAATCACTGAATAACAAACTTGTAATGGTATACTTATGCATCTTCCGCTTGCACTTCTCACTTATTCACTTATTCTTAAGTCTTAAAAAATAGCAGTTTGAGTGCAAAAGTTAACATTCTTATTCTTCAGTCGTGGGAAGAATCTCTTACTTTTATTGAATTTATTCACTTGACGTATACTTTATACCTCTAAAGTGTCATTCTGAGCGTAAGCGAAGAATCTCCACCTTTATGTCTTCTTCACTGTTAAAAAGACCTTGAAAAAAGAGATCCTTCGGACTAAAGTCCTCAGGATGACGGACAAAAATAAACTCATTTTACACATATATTATAAAACTTGCAGGAATTTTAGAACACCCTCGGTTTGAAATTCATAAATCCTATATTTTTATTATTCATTTTCGTTCTCTTTCAAATCTTTTTATGTTAATCTCAGCTTTTGAGCCTAAGAATACATAAATACCTAAGGATATTATCAAAACTCCAACGCTTATGAACAAGCCTAAGGAGTATAAAAGCTTGTTTGGCTCTGTCATTGCGAATTTAAACACAAGCATTAATGCTTCAATAGAGACAGCTATTATGATAGATGCTAAAAATCTTGTCATCGTTTTTCTTGTTTCAGAGTGCTTTCTTGGGTCTTTATAAATCAATACTTCTTCTTCAAAAATAGTTCTTGCAAGGTCAAATATTGCAATGGAAAGAGTTATTAAAATTACACCTTCAAAAATATGCTTAATATCAAGACTTAACTCTGTTAAAGAACTAACAGCCCATATGATTAATTTTAAGCTTAGCAGAGCCAAGATAATGCTAAATATTGAATAGAATATTTTCACAAAAAAATCAAACCTTTCTTTATTAACATCAACATCTTGGTTAAACATAAAGCCTTTTAAATCTATATCAAAACAGTAAATATAGATTATTTCATCGTTTTCATTCAAAATAGGAATTGATATAGTTGCAGTTAAGTCTGAAGTTACGATAGATGTATATGGCTGTGTAATTGTGCAATCTTTTTTTGCTATTACTTCTTTATAGTATGGTCTGTTAGACCTGTCATATCCTTTAACTTTTTTTGGGATTTTTGAAGAAAAGATAGGATTAACAACATTGTCGGAAATTTGAACTCCATCTTTATCTAAAACGTATACAAGCTCAATGTATGGAAACTCTATAAAAAATTCTTCAGAAAATACTTTATAAAATAACTCTTCGTCAAAATTATCAACAGGAATTTTATCAATGTAAGTTTTTAAAGCTGTACACAGCCTATATTTGTTTGATTCTAATAAATACTTAGTTTTGCTAACCATTGTTTTCTCCTTTATAAGGAAAAGTTTCTATTAAATATTTAGCATTACTTGTGCCATTTTGTTAAGTATCTGATAATTGTTAATTTTAGCAAGAATTAATTTTTCTCTTGCATAAAAAATATGCAATCAAGAACTCTGCTCTGTATATTTTTTGTTCAAAAATTCTCAGTTTAAATATTTGAAAATTTTCAAGTAATTGATATATAAATATTTTTTCAAATTGGCATAGTATTTGCTTTAAATAACATTAACAACATTTAAAAGGAGGAAATGGTTATGTTAAACAGAAGACAAGTAATCAAAGGAGCAATTGGTGCAGCAATTGTTTCAAGCTTTAGTCCTTACATTTCAAGAGCTGCAGGGAAAATAAGAATAGGCTTTATACCTCTTACAGACTGTGCAACCGTCGTCATGGCACAAGAACTTGGATTATTCAAAAAATACGGCGTTGATGTAGAAGTAGTAAAAGAGACAAGTTGGCCAAATATTAGAGATAAGCTGTTAAACGGTGAGTTAACAGCTGCTCATTGTCTGTTTAGCCTTCCTCTGTCTGTATATACCGGAATAGGTGGTCCTAAGGGTAAAGTTATTCCTATTGCTATGACTATTAATTTTAATGGACAGGGCATAACTCTTTCGAATGAATTTAAAGGAAAAGTAGGTTTTAGAGAAATAAATAAAGTAAAACAAGTAGTCAATGAATTAAAATCAAAAAAAGGTGAATGTACTTTTGCAATGACATTCCCGGGTGGAACTCATGATATATGGTTAAGATATTGGCTTGGAGCATGCGGTATTAATCCAAATAGGGATGTAAGAGTAATTCCAAACCCACCACCGCAAATGGTTTCAAATATGAAAGTGGGAAGAATGGATGGTTTTTGTGTGGGAGAGCCTTGGAATGCGGTTGCTGTTAAGGAAGGTATAGGCTTTACTCATATTACATTCCAGGATATATGGAAACACCATCCAGAAAAGGCTTTGGCTTTCAATAACGAATTTTTTGAAAAAAATCAAGGAGAAGTAAAAGCTATAATGAAAGCAGTACTTGAAGCTGCTAAATGGTGTGATGACCCTAAGAATAGGAAAAAGCTTGCTAAAATTTTGAGCCAACAAAAATATGTAAATGCTCCTGCAGATGCGTTAGAAAGCAGATTGTTAGGTATTTATGACCTTGGAATAGGGAAATATACATATAAAGACGATTATATGCTCTTTTATAAAAACGGAGAAGTTCCATTTCCAAAGAAATCTTATGGAATCTTTTTCTTAGCTCAATTTAGAAGATGGAAAATGGTTAAAGAACCAATCAACTACAAGGCTGTTGTAGATACTATTATAAAACAGGACATGTATATCAGTGTTGCTAATGAGATGAAAATACCGATACCAAAAGATGATATGAAACCTATTTCTGGCTTTATAGACAACGTGATCTTTAATCCTAATGATCCTGAAGGTTCAATAAAAAAATATAGCATCAAGGAGATTTAGTAATGAAGGTTTCAAAGCTCATTCAAAATTTAGTTTTTGCAGTAGTTGGATTTACAATTTTTCTTTTTTTATGGTGGACAATTACTTATTTCTTTGTAAAGGACCTTCCGCAACCTCAAGAAGTCTTAAAAACTTTATTTGATTTACTTAAAAATCCTTTTTATGATAACGGACCAAATGACAAAGGGATAGGATGGCAACTCTACTATTCTTTAAAAAGGGTCATTTTGGGATTTCTTATAGGTAGTTTAATTGGGATTCCTGTTGGTTTTATTTTAGGTGTGTTTGGTAGATTAAATGCCATGTTTAATTCGTTAATTCAAATTTTAAGACCAGTATCTCCTTTGGCTTGGTTCCCGATAGGTCTTGCATTATTCCAAAACTCTGAAAAAGCATCAATTTTTACTATAGCCATAACTTCAATATGGCCAACTCTAATAAATACAGCATACGGAGCATCTACTATACCACAAGATTTTAAAAATGTATCAAAAGTTTTCGGATTTTCCATACTAAACTATTTTAGGTATGTAGTTGTTCCTTATACATTTTCTTTTACACTTACTGGTTTAAAGATAAGTATAGGTATTGCATGGATGGTAATTGTAGCTTCTGAGATGCTAGCTGGGGGAACAGGAATTGGCTTTTACATATGGGACTCTTGGAATGCTTTAAACCTTCGTAATGTAATGTCTGCAATTATTTTGATAGGAGTTATAGGTTATATTCTTGATTACAGTTTCAGCTACCTGCAAAGGAGGTTCCAAAGATGAAAGCATACTTAGAAATTATTAATGTAAGTAAATCATTCGGAAATTTTATAGCTCTTAAAGATGTCAATTTACTTGTAAATAAAGGTGAGTTTGTATGCTTAATAGGACACTCTGGATGCGGTAAATCAACATTACTTTCAATGGTAGCTGGACTGTTAGAACCTACAACAGGAAGCATTGTCTTAGATAATAAGGAAATATCTTCCCCAGGACCCGATAGAGCAGTTGTTTTCCAAAACTATAGTCTCTTACCATGGTTGAGTATATGGGATAACGTAATGGTAGCTGTGAAATCTGTTTTGAAAGGTTTAAGCAAAAAAGAAATTGAGGAGAGGGTAAAACATTATCTTAGTTTAGTCGGGGTTTATGAACACAGACATAAAAAACCAGACCAGATCTCCGGTGGTATGAAGCAGAGAGTTGCTATAGCAAGAGCATTAGCTGTAGAACCTAAGGTTTTGCTTTTAGATGAACCGTTTGGTGCATTGGATGCACTGACAAAAACAGTTTTACAGGATGAACTTTTACGTATATGGGAAGAAAATAAGCTTACATGCCTAATGGTAACTCACGATATAGAGGAAGCTGTGTATCTGTCTGATAAAGTTGTTGTTCTTAGTAATGGACCGGCTGCTACTATCTATGATATTGTTGAAGTTAAAATTCCAAGACTAAGATTAAGGTCAGAGATTGTAAAGCTCCGAGAGTATATAGAAACAAAAGAAAAGCTAATTTACTACCTAACTTCTGTTTTAAGGAAGACAGCATGAATGCAAAATTCCAGTGTCCTTATTGTGGTGTAGGATGTGGACTTATTTTTATGGAAGGGAAGATTAAGGGGAATAAACAACACCCGGCTAACCTTGGTGATATATGTAAAAAACCACTTTATTATCCAAAGGTTATGAATAAAGAAAGACTTGAAAAGCCCATGTATAGGGAAAGCAAAAAAGAATCATTTATAGAAATAGATTGGGGTACTGCCTACGATATCTTAAAGCAAAAGATAAAAAATCTATCACATGAGGAGCTTTATTTCTACATCTCCGGACAATTAATGACAGAGGATATTTATGTAATTAACAAATTTGTTAAAGGATTTTTAAGAACAAATAATATAGATAGTAATTCAAGATTATGTATGGCAACCGCAGTAGTTGCATACAAATTAGCCTTTGGTTCCGATGGACCACCTTGTAATTATGAAGATATAGACGATGCAGACACATTTATATTTGCTGGCTCAAATGCCGCATGGACTCATCCGGTGCTTTTTAAACGTGTATTGAAAAGAAAAAATGAAGGTGCAAAGATAGTTGTTATTGATCCCGTAAAAACAGAAACAGCTAAAAGATCAGATATTCATATACAAATTAGAGCTGGAACTGATATAGTGCTATTTAATTCAGTTCTTTATGTTCTATACAAAGAAGGATGGATTGATAAAAAGTTCATAGAGAATTATGTAGAAGGTTTTGAAGAAGCTATAGCAGAATGTATGAATTTTCCACCCGATGTAGCATCAAAAATATGTGAAATTGAGGCAAAGGATATTTATAGGCTTGCAGAATTTTACGCTTTTGGCAAAAAAGTTATTTCTCTCTGGTGTCAAGGTTTAAATCAATCTTCCCAGGGAACTAACAAAAACCTTGCATTAATAAATTTACATCTCGCCACCGGAAGATTGAATAACAAAGGTTGTCCGTTTTCTTTAACAGGACAACCAAACGCAATGGGCGGGAGGGAGATGGGATACCTTTCTAATGGATTACCAGGATACAGGGATGTAAGAAAAGACGAAGATAGGGCTTTTGTGGAAAATTTCTGGGGTTTAGAAAAAGGCAGTATTAAATCTCAGCCCGGTCCAACTATAACTGAAGCTGTTGATTATATCTTGGATGGAAAGATTAAATTCTTATGGGTTGTATGTACAAATCCAGCAATCACGCTGCCAAATCTTAATAAAGTGCGCAAAGCATTAGAAAATGTTTTTCTTGTAGTTCAGGATGCTTATTGGAATGAATCTTGTTCTTATGCTAATTTGATTCTCCCAGCTGCTCAGATGGGTGAAAAAGAAGGGATAATGACTGGTTCAGACAGGACGATCACATTTTGCCAAAAATTCTCTGAACCTCCGGGAGAATCAAAGCCTGACTGGCAGATATTTAAAGAATTTGCTCACCGTCTTGGTTTTGAAAAATATTTCTCTTATGAGAACTCTAAGGATGTTTTTGAAGAGCTTAAGGAAATAACAAAAGGAAGATTATGTGATATATCAAGTTTATCATACGAAAACATGCCGATGAGATGG
Source organism: Sulfurihydrogenibium sp. YO3AOP1 (assembly GCF_000020325.1). Lineage (NCBI taxonomy): Bacteria > Pseudomonadati > Aquificota > Aquificia > Aquificales > Hydrogenothermaceae > Sulfurihydrogenibium > Sulfurihydrogenibium sp. YO3AOP1. The sequence goes on along the minus strand of NC_010730.1, from coordinate 62,399 downwards.
GGTAAAAGATGGCTCTATGAAAACCTTAGCTTTCCTATAGATAGCGGAAAAGCAAAGATGCACCCAGCTTCTTATAAACATAAAGAATCAAAGTTTATACTTACGACAGGTAGAACAAAAAACCAATGGCATACTATGACAAGAACCGGAAAAAGCCCAGAACTTCTAAAAAATGAAGAAGAGCCTTTTCTACTTATGAACCAAGAGGATGCCTTGGAGCTTGGAATTTTAGAAAATGAAACAGTTGAAGTTATATCTGAAAATGGAAAAATTCAGCTAAAAGTAAGATTTGGAGATATAAAGAGAAAACATCTGTTTGCACCTTTTGGATACGGAAAGGTAAACGAGTTATTAGGCGATGATAAAGACCCGCTTTCCAAAGAACCGGAGTTAAAGTTCATGGAGGTAGAATTAAAAAGCCATGGAAAATAAAAAAGTAGCTATATATGCTACAAGAAAGGCAGATGAGATAGCTAATAAGGTTTTCGAACTTGGTTTTGAGCCTTTTATAGAAGATGTAATTAAAATCCAAAAATTACCAGAAGATATCATCGTTGAAAATATAAAAATGGCTTTAGATAAAAAACCAGAAGTTTTTTATTTTACAACAGGGGAGGGGGTTAATATAACCTTTCAGAAAGCAAAGGAATCCAATTTATATGAAAAACTGAAAGACTTTATGGAATCAGGAAAAGTATTTGTTAGAGGTTATAAGGCAAGAATGGTGCTTTTGAAAGAAGGTTTTAAAGATTTTATTAATCTTGAAAGCACTGATGAGTTCATAGAAAAGCTTAAAAATGCTGACCTGACAAACCTAAATTTCTTCGTTCAAATGTATGGTGAAAAATTGCCTGATTTGAATGCTTTTTTATTAAGTAAAGGTGCCTCTATGATTGAAGTTTCGGTTTATAAATACCAAATAGATACAAATAAAATGGATGCTTTTATTGAAAAGCTAATAGAAGGTTTTTATGGAGCTGTTCTCTTTACTTCTGCGTATCAAGTTGACTATCTATTTAAAAGAGCAGAAGAAATTTTTAAAAAAGCAAAACTTGTTGAAGCTTTGAATCAAATTGTAGTAATTACTGTGGGACATATAACAGCTAAAAAATTAACCAAATACGGTGTTTATAAAGTTTTTTATCCTGAGAGAGAAAGATTAACTTTTGCACTAAAAATTTTAGAAAAGGTTTTTAATGATGGGTAAGGTTTATTTAGTAGGAGCAGGACCTGGCGATTTAGAGCTGCTAACTTTAAAGGCTCTTAAACTCATAAAGTCTGCTGATGTAATAATTTACGATAGACTTATAAATCCAGAAATTCTTACATTTGCAAAATTAGAATGCGAATTTGTATATGTTGGAAAAAAGGAAGGTTATCATACCTTAGAGCAGGAAAAAATAAACGAGCTTTTACATGAGTATGCTTACAAAAATGATGTAGTTGTGAGACTAAAAGGTGGAGATCCGTTCGTATTTGGAAGGGGCGGAGAGGAAATGCTCTTTTTGATTGAGCATGGTATTGAGGTTGAAGTTGTTCCGGGTGTTAGCTCGGCAATAGGAGTGCCAACTTCTGTAGGGGTTCCTCTAACATTTAGGGGAGCTTCATCTTCTTTTGCAGTTATAACAGGACATGAAGATCCAAATAAAAAAGAATCAAGCATAAACTGGGACTGTTTAAAAGGTATAGATACGTTAGTTTTTTTAATGGGAGTATCAAGAAGACGGGAGATTGCACAAAAACTATTAGAGATTGGAAGAAATCCGGATGAACCTATCGCCTTTATTGAAAGAGGAACAACCTCAGAAGAAAAAGTTTTATTTTCTACTTTAAAAGAACTATCAGAAAATCCGATTGATGTTAAGCCACCTGCATTAATGCTTGTTGGAAATGTGTTAAAAATAGCTAAAAAAATTAAAGAATTAAACAATTATTAACAAATTCTTTATGGAGGAGTAGTCATGAAATCAAAACTCAAAAAAACAGTCTTATCAACTGCAATTTTAGCAGTCTCAGTGCCATTTTTAACAGACCAAAAGGCAAATGCTCTTGAAATCCAATCGCCGACATTTATCGGAGAAGTAAAGCCAACTTTATTATTTAGACCAAGATATGAGTATGTAGACGAACATAATAACAAAAAGAATGCCAATGCACTAACAACAAGAGTAGCTATAGGTGCTCAAATTGACAAAATCTTCCAAGTTCCAAATTTATCTGCATATTTAGAAGCAACTTATGTGGGTGCTTTAATAGATGATTATTACCCACAAAAAGGAAAAATTGCTAATATAAGTGAAAATTATGCTACCGTTGCCGACCCAGATATTACAAGAATAACTGAAGCATACATCAAGTATAAATTTAACAAAACATCATTTATATTTGGAAGAACAAGATTAAATCTTGATGATCAAAGATTTATAGGTTCTGTAGACTGGAGACAAATGCCACAAACCTTTGGAATTATAGGCATTCAAGACAACACCATAAATAATCTAAACATCTTACTTGCTGGTATATATGAAAGACTTGCCGTCACTGATAGTGGTAATATAGACTGGAAATTAGATAAAATGCCAATAATCTTTAACATTTCATATAAATTTATTCCACAGTTAAAACTAACCGGTTATGCATACTTATTATCTGCTGGAATACAACAAGATAGCAATAAATTCAACGGAGGAAATACATACGGTATAAATGCAACAGGAGATATCCAGCTTTCAAAAGATGTTAAATTCTCATATCTTGGAGAGTATGCAATTCAAAAAGACCCATACGCAAAAGATGGATTAGCCACAAAACCTAAAATAGATGCAGATTTCTATAGAGTGGAAGGAAAGCTTTCAGGATATGGATTTTTTGCTACACTTGGTTATGAAAGATTCCAAGGAGCTGACAAAGGAGAAAATGCTGGATTTACAACCCCATTTGCAACACTTCATGCGTACGAAGGCTGGGCAGATAGATTTTTAACATATGTAGCAACCGATATGAAATATGGATTAAAAGACGCATACGCTACCATAGGATATACACATAAAGATTATGGAACATTATCTTTAACATATCACAAATTTGATGCAGATAAAAATCAAGGATATGATTATGATAAAGGTCAGTTGCTTACATTACCAAGTAAAAACTTTGGCGATGAAATGGATGTTCTCTACACTGTAAATTTAACAAAAAGACTAAACTTCCTTGCAAAAGGTGCATGGTATAACGGTAAAGATAGTATGCCAGCATCTATTAAAAACGATTTAACAAAATACTGGATACAGCTTACATATAAATATTAATCTCCATAGGAGGGAAGAATAGCCCTCCTCATTTTTTAAAAACAATTTCAAAATATTTCTCTACAAACTCTTTTGCAAGTTTATCCATCAATTCTTGTCTTTCTTTGCCTTTTGGAAGTTGATTTCTTAATGTTTCCATCTCTTCAAGAAATTTCTCTATTTCATCTGGAATTATTCCCTCAAAAAATTTTCTTAAATATTTTGCTAAAGCAGGTGATGCTCCGGATGTTGAGAATGACAATAAAAAATTCCCTTTTTTTATGATGGATGGAAAAATGAAATCAGAATATTCAGCCATATCAACAGAATTACAAAATTTGCCTTTAGATTTAGCTTCATGATAAATGGATTTTTGTAATTCTAAGTTATCGGCAGTTACAATAACAATATCAAAATTATCAAGCATCCCATAAACATATTCTGATTTTATGTATTCAAGATTGTATTTTTGAATTAAGTCATAAAGTTCATTTTTTATATCCGGTGAGACTATCGTTATGTTATGTGTAAACTTGATAAGTCTATTTATTTTTTCAAATGCAATATTACCTCCCCACACCACAAGAAACTTTCTGTCTTTTATATTTAGGACTATTGGCAAGTAATCCATGATTATTTTTTATAATCTCTTATCTAAGATTAGTTTTTCAACAAAACCTTCCAGTTCATCCAAAGGAACGGTTCCAATCTTTTCTTCTTTTAAGAAAACATCCACAGCCAATTTTACAACTCCATTTATTTTGACTTTCGTTCCTACAAACCCTAAATCTCCAGCCCCATGTTGACCACAGCCTTTAACACATCCTGACCAGTGCATCTTTAAAGGCTTATTAATTGGTAAATTCTTTGATAAAAAGGTTGCAAGTTTTATAGTATCAGGCTTATTTTCTATAACTCCAAAAGAACATGTTTTACTTCCCTGACAAGCCATAAGATTGTTTAAGTAATGAGAATCTGATACTTTATATTTCTTGAAAATTTCATCAGATAGGAGTTTATCAAGCTTTTCCTCCGGAACGTTTACAATATATATGTTTTGATATACAGAGAATCTAATCTCTCCATTTCCATAAGTTTCAGCTAAGTAAGCAACTCTCTCTAAATCATCACCGTAAAATATTCCAGCAGGTACTATGATGCTAACAGCATAAAGACCATTTTTCTGCCTTATTATTCCTGTTTGCTCTTCAAAACTTTCAACTAATTCATCTCCGGCTTCTGGAAGGTCCTTATTCAACCTTTTTACTATTTCATTCCTAAATCCATTTATACCAAGCTCATTTATTAAAAAATAAAGACGATTCTTATTCCTATCTTCTCTATTTCCTAATTCGGAATAAATCTGCAAAATGGTTTTGCTTATATCAACTACTTCGTGAGGCTGAACAAACATATTTAGATTTGATGCCAAGGCTGGTCCCCCGGAACCTATCTTGCCACCGGCATAAACATTAAAACCATAGGCACCTTCTTTGATTGCAAGGTAAAAACAAAGGTCGTTATACTTACAATTTATAGAGTCAACTTTTGCACCAAGTAAAGAAGGATTAAACTTTCTTGGAAGGTTAGCAAACTCCTTTTTACCAATAAATATATCTTCTATTTTTTTAGCAATAGGAATAGTATCTATAATACTTTCCTCGGTAAGTCCGGAAAGAGGATATCCTGTAATATTACGCACATTGTCCATTCCTGTTTGTAAAGTAGTTAAACCTATTTTTTGAATAGATTCTAATATTGTAAAAATATTTTTTAGCTCTACCCAACGAAGTTGTATTTGCTGTCTTGATGTAATATCTACTTCATTTCTACCAAATTCTTTTGAAAGATATGCAATTACTCTAGCTTGATCTGAACTAAGTTTTCCATGGGTAATTCTGATTCTAACCATAAAATAACCCGGTGTAGCTTTTCTGTAAAAAAATTCCGTACCATTTTAATCCGATATCTCTATCATCTAAAGGTATTTCCTCATGATTACTATACACTTTCAATTTATTTATAAGGTCAACATCAAATGGATGTTTTTCTTTTTTGTATACTTCCACTTTATTATTTGACATGATTAACTCCTAAAAATGTATTTTTATATTTACTTGCAATACTTATGCCATTTTGTTAAGTATCTGATAATTGTTAATTTTAGCAAGAATTAATTTTTCTTTTGCATAAAAAATATGCAATCAATAACTATACTCTGTCTGTTTTTTGTTCAAAAATTCTCAGTTTAAATATTTGAAAATTTTCAAGTAATTGATTTATAAATATTTTTTCAAATTGGCATAGTATTTGCTTTAAATAACATTAACAACATTTAAAAGGAGGAAATGGATATGAAAAAAGTTGAAGCCATCATTAAGCCGTTTAAGCTTGATGAAGTGAAAGATGCTTTGTCAACGCTTGGAAACTTTGGTATTACAATCACAGAAGTTAAAGGCTTTGGAAGACAAAAAGGTCATACAGAAGTTTATCGTGGTGCTGAGTATGTTATTGATTTCGTGCCTAAGATTAAGATTGAAGTGGTCGTAGATGACGCAATCGTTGAGAAAGTAATAGAAGCAATAATTACTGCTGCAAGAACGGGGAGGGTGGGGGATGGAAAAATTTTTATCTCCACTATTGAAGATGCTGTAAGAATTAGAACTGGTGAAAGAGGAACAGAAGCTTTATAAAAAAATTTTAAAGGAGGTATAGTTATGAAAAAGCTGTTGTTTTTAACGGCAAGTTTGGTTCCGTTGTTATCTTATGCGGAAGAGGCTAAGAAATTAGACGTAGGAAATACTGCTTGGGTTTTGGTTGCAACTGCATTGGTTATGTTAATGACACCGGCAGGCCTTGCTTTATTTTATGGTGGCATGACAAGGTCTAAAAATATCTTAAATACAATTGGAATGAGCTTTTTAGCTTACTGTGTTGTTTCTGTGGTTTGGATATTATGGGGATACTCACTGGCTTTTGGAACTGATGTTGGAGGAGTAATTGGAGGCTTAGAGAATGTATTTCTCTCCGGAATATCTGTAAATGATATTTGGGCAACTGGAAATATCCCAACGTTGTTGTTTGTTGGATTTCAGTTAACGTTTGCTGCAATTACTGTGGCATTAATAAGCGGTGCTGTTATTGAAAGAATGAAGTTTCAAGCTTGGTTAATATTTGCTATTTTATGGGCAACTTTTGTATACTCTCCTATTGCTCACTGGGTATGGGGCGGAGGATTTTTATCAAAATTAGGAGCTTTAGATTTTGCCGGTGGAACTGTTGTTCATATAAACGCAGGGGTTGCTGGGCTTGTCCTTGCAATACTACTGGGTAAAAGAAATGATTATGGCAAAAAAGCTATCTTGCCATCTTCAATCGTGCTAACAGTTGCCGGTGCAGCTTTATTATGGTTTGGATGGTTTGGATTTAATGCAGGTAGTGAACTTGGAGCGGATGGAATTGCAGCTTCGGCTCTTTTAGTAACAAACACTGCAGCAGCTCTTGGAGCAATTGCATGGATGTTAGTTGAGTGGATGGTAACTAAAAAACCAACTTTACTTGGTGCAGCTTCTGGAGTAGTGTCGGGTCTTGTAGCAATTACACCTGCAGCAGGTTTTGTAGATTTAATTGGTAGCATAGTGATAGGTTTAGTATCTGGTGTAATCGGTTTTATTGGTGTTTACTGGTTAAAATCTAAGTTAAAATACGATGATTCCTTAGATGCTTTTGGAGTGCATGGATTAAATGGTATATGGGGTGCGATTGCAACGGGTATTTTTGCAAATCCAAGCGTAAACTCTGCTGGAAAAGGTCTATTGTATGGCAATCCGGGACAAGTAATAGTCCAAGTTGAAGCAGTTTTAGCTACAATAGTATATACAGCTATCATGACAGCTATTTTATACTTCATCACATCTGTTTTAACAGGTGGTGGAAGGGTTGACGAAGAAACTGAAACTATCGGGCTTGATGAATCGGTTCATGGAGAAAGAGGCTTTGAAATCTAATAAAAATTTTAATTTAAAGGAGGCATTTGTCATGAAAAAATTAGCAGTACTATCAGGAGCAATCTTCAGCGTTGCGGTTGCAAATGCTGGACAGATCACTGTAGCAAACAGTGATATTAAAATTGATGGAGCATTGACAACAGGTTATTTTGCATCAAACAATACTGGTTCAAGCAATCATGACAGCTTTAAAGTGTCTAACTTTATTCTTGGGCTTAGCTCTGATGCAAAAGATGGAGGAATTGGCTTTAATGTAGGATTTGGAACAGTATTACTTCCAACTGTTTATGATGGTGGATTGGTTGATAACAAAGCAATCATTAACAAAAGCTTTGGACCTATCTATGCAGTATTAAGCTATAAACCAATTAGCAGTCTAACATTTGATGCAGGACTACTTACAACAAATATTGGATACGAACTTGCAACATCATTTACAAATCCAAACATCACATACGGAGCTGTATGGTTTGCACAGCCGTTTATTTATCCCGGTGCAAGAATCACTTATGCAGTAGGAGATATTAAATTCTATGCAGAAGCAAGCAAAGATAAAATATACTCTGATGGAGATTTTGCAAAGATTAAGAGTCCTTCTGGGAGAGATTTATCATTATCCGGAGCTTATGCAGTAGGTTCTCTTGGTATGCTTTACGGTATTAATTATGCAATATCTTATTATGATTACACAGCATATAAAAACTTAGTAGATATTGTCCTTTCAAAATCTATTAATGATAATTTAGACGTAGGAATTAACTTTGACTATCAATGGTTAGATAGTACAGCAAAAGATTCTGGATATGATAGTAAAGGCTATGGTGTAGCTGGTTATATTATTCCAAAATTTGGCAATTTCTCTTTACCTGTGAGAATTGAGTATGTGAATGGCGGTTCTAAAGGAAAAGAAAGCGGTATTTATAATGGTGCATCTAAAGCCTGGACTATTACAGCAACCCCAACATTTAGACCAACAAAAAACACATACGTTAGAGCTGAAGTTTCTTATGTAAACTCAGATAACAAAATATTTGCAGATAGTTCTGGAAATCCAAAAGATACGAAAGTATCTGCTGCTGCTGAGTTTGGATTTTTGTTCTAATAAGCTTTTTCAGGTTAACCTCCAACACCTTGCCTCCAAGGTCTAAAGCCTTGGGGGGATTTTTAGATTTTATATTAAGTAATTGTAGAGAGTGTTTTAAAATTCATGTAAGTTGCATGATGTATATGTAAATTTGGCTTGTCTTTGTTGGTTATCCTAAAGCCGAGGGCTAAAATGTTTCCTCTTTAAAAGGTGAGAAAGTGAGTAAAGGCAATTCATGAATTGCCCATACAGTGAATAAGTGAGAAGTAAAATGAAGGAGATTCTTCGCACGGCTGTAGAATGACATCTAAGGTTATCCTTCCTTTAATGTTTATCATTCAACCTTTGACTGTCATCGTTGTATAAGCTAAAAGAAATATGGGAAAATATAATATAAGAATTTAAAATTATGAAAATCGGGGGATAAAGATGAGAAAGAAAGTAGGAGCATCTACCTACATTCTTCAGAGAATTAATACACTTGAAAGAAAGCTTTTAAAACAAGTAAAAGAATTAGATGATGTTATGGAAAAACATCCAGAAATAATCTTTAGATTGCAAGTTGTAGAGTTTGCTTTAAAACATTCAGTGAAGGTTGCAGTTGAAGCTTTTGGTGTATCAAAATCTACCATATACAGATGGATTAAAGAGTATAAAAGCAGTAATAACAATCTCGTATCTCTTAAAAATCGTTATATATCAAAAAAAGGAATGAAATTAGAAAAATTACAAAAAATAACAGAAAAACATAAACAATTAGTTTTAGAAATAAGAAAGAAACATCCTAAGCTTGGGAAAGAAAAAATAAAGGTTTTACTTGATAAACTCTGCAAGCAGCACAATATTCCTACGATATCTGCAAGTTCAATTGGAAATATAATAAAAATGCTTAAAGAGGAAAGGAAGTTAAATCATGAGTACGCCAGGCAAAGAATCACAATCAACGGAAGAACTGGAAAGCTAATAGTGAAAGAAGATAAAAAGAAAACAAAGAAAGATAGATATAAAGACAAAAAACCAACAAAACCAGGAGAATTGGTACAAATAGATACAAAGCATGAATATGTAAATGGTAGAAAAGTTTATATATTTGTAGCCAAGGATGTAAAAACAAGAATCTCTTTTACTTTTGCATATGACAGGCTAAACAGTAAAAACGCAAAGGACTTTTTAGAGAAATTAATAAAAGCAATACCATTTGAGATAAAAGGTATACAAACAGATAATGGCAGTGAATTCTTGGGTGAGTTTAGCAAGGCATTAAAGAAAAAAGATATAAAACATTATTTTAACTATCCAAGATATCCAAAAGGACAAGCATATGTAGAGAGAATGAATAGGACATTACAGGATGAATTTATCATGTACTACGAAGATTATGAATTAAAAGATGTTTATGAGTTTAATAAAAAAATGATGGAGTATATGCTATGGTATAACATAGAAAGACCTCATCATAGTTTAAACAAAAAATCACCTATTGCATACTTTTGTGATATTATAAATTCAAGAAAATCGGAATTTTCCCAAACTGGTATGACCTATACAGATACTTGAACAAAAGTCTTAAATGATGTATAATATATATCTCTTTTGTGAGTCGCTAGCTCAGTCGGTAGAGCACCGGTCTTTTAAACCGGTGGTCCTGGGTTCGATTCCCAGGCGACTCACTTCTAAATATGGCCCCATCGTCTAGCCCGGCCTAGGACACCGGCCTTTCACGCCGGCGACACGGGTTCGAATCCCGTTGGGGTCATTTCTTTAAAACTCATAATAACATGGTCGGTTAGCTCAGTTGGCAGAGCACCTGCTCGACACGCAGGGGGTCATAGGTTCAAGTCCTATACCGACCACTTCTCTTCTTTTTTACTATTGCCTACCTTTCACTCTCTCACTTACTCACTTTTTATTAGCCGTACTAAAATTTTACGAAAGTCTAAAAATTGCTTGCTAATTAATTTTTTTGGTTTAAATTTAAATCAGAAAAAGAGTAACTTTAATTTAAAAAGGAGGGTAAATCATGAAAAAAGTTGTAATTGTTGGAAACAATGGAAAAGTATTTGTGAAAGATGCATTGAATGAAAATGTTTTAAAAGAGTTTAGTACAGTTTTTGAAGCCATAGAATACTCTATCGAAAATAATTTACAAATTCCAGATCAAGCTTATAATGGTGAATTTATAAGAGATGAAAATGGATTTATCTATTTCAATGGTAAGGATTTTGAATATGCAAACGGAGACTTGTTGGTAGATACAAAAAGATGTTTTAATTGTGGATGGATAACAATATGGAATGAAATCTTGGATGAAAATAAAAATACAAGAGAATGTTATGTTTGTCCAAAGTGTGGATTTGTAGAAGCTTGTAACCCAATTATTGAAGAGATGGCTGAAGGAGAATAATTACCAATATCTTATTCTTCCAGTGTCTATATGCACAAAATTAGAAGATAGGTAATATCCTACACCACCAGCTTTGAGGGATATTGCCGCATCTCTTAAAATATGTAATGGAACTCCAGAAATGTTTATATCAATTGCTTTCCCTTGCATGTGCAAGCTATTTTTTGCAACCCCTGAACTTAATTCTCTCAAAAGATTGTTTGTTTTTGGAGATCTATACCCAGAAATGATATTTATGGGTCTATTGTTTACTTCTAAAGTTTTTGTTAATATGTAAAGTGTATCTATTAATTTTATATCAATTTCAGCAATTTCATTAGTTCTAAAATCCCTTAAAATATAAAAAATATTCTTTAAACCTTCTTCATTGTACCTTCCATTTTCGTAAAATATCTCTTTTAAAAATTCTCCTGTATGTGTATTATAAAAATAAAGAATTCTTGCTTGGAAGTAACTATTAACAATACTACCAAAGGATTTTGGAACCAGTACACAAAAACCTGTAATTAAGCCGAATTTTAAAAAATCTCTTCTATTCATCAATATCCAACATTAAATTTAAAATCTTTTTATCAAAATTATACAAATCTTCATAAAAATATATTGTATCATTTTTTACTAATGCTGTGAAATAAAAAATATAAACATAAATATTTTTTGAAGGAACTAAATCAAGTGTTTTATTACTATTTATAAAATTTACTATTTCATTTTTATCTTTGTTTAAGATATACGAAGTTAAAGACAAAGCATCATTGATTCTTATACAACCAGAACTAAATGCTCTTCTTTTCTGTTTGAACAATTCTTTGAATGGAGTATCATGTAAATAAACTTGAAATGGGTTTGAAAATGTTATTCTTATTCTTCCTAAAAAGTTTTTATCACCGGGACTTTGTATCAAAGTAAAGTTAAAATTACTTTCATTATATTTACGCCAATTTATCTTTTTATAATCAACTTCTTGACCGTTATAAAAAACTTTAAAACCAAAATCTTCTAAAAATCTTGGATTAGACTTTATCTTTTTAAGAATATCTTTTGCTGCAATTTTCTTAGGTACATACCAGTATGGATTTAACGTAATTTTCTCAATTTTACCGTAGTATATAGGTGTTGGTCTAAAATCTTCTTCATAATTTTTTCCAACAATAACCTCTGTACTTAATACTTCTATATCATTTTCGTAATATTTTAGTTCAAATGAAGGAATATTAATTTCTATCCTATTTTCAGCTAAATTTTCAGGCAACCATCTGTATTTTTCCATGTTGATTTTAATAATATCAATTAATTCATTAAGAGGTCTGTTTAATTCGCTTAATGTTTTGACGCCTATTATTCCGTCTGCTTCTAAGTTTCTACTTTCTTGAAATCTCTTTACCGATTCCAAAAGTTCATCGTCATATACATCAGAATTTGTGTTTCCGTTATAAAAACCATAGATATACAAAAGCTGTCTTAATTTTTTGACTTCTTTATCTTTTGTTTTCGGTTTTAATTTTTTATTTATCTTTGGTAAATATGGATTTGATGCTATGATTTCATGGTATTTTGATAAATATTTTTTTAATGCTAAATAACCATCGTAATTTGGTTGACAGAGTTCAGGCAAGTTTTCTAATTGATTTTCTTTGATAATATTGGCAAGTTCTTTATATTTGTTAAATTTTTTCTTTGGTAAGTTCCAAGTTCTAAAAATTTCTTTAGGATTTATAGTTCCATTATAAAGGTCTAAGCAAATTTTTAAAGTGAGTTTTGATAGTTCAATCTCATCTTTTACAGGATTTCTGCTTAAGAAGAAGTTGTAGTTTGATGGATTTAAACCTTCTTTATCCAACACTTCTATTAGATTTCTAAGTTTTTCAGTTTTTTCTTCAAAACTATCGTTTATCCAAATCGGTGAAAAATTAGTAAATTGATATAAACTTTTTAAACTTTTATCATTCTTTAAGTATGTTTTTAAATCAACCAGCTCGACAGGATAGGCTTTGCTGGTATTAAATATAAGCAGTAGTAAAGTTTTAATTAATAGTAATCTTTTTATGAGCAAAATTCATTAAGCATTTTCTTTAACTTTTTCTTTTTTTATTACTTCTGCTTCTATTTCCTTAGGTGTGACAACTTTTTCATCTTCTTTCTTCTCTTCGCCAGATATAGCCGACTTAAAGCTTCTGATTCCTTCGCCTAATCCTCTTCCTATCTCAGGCAACTTTTTTGCACCAAATAGTAAAACTATAATTCCAAATATTAGTAAAAGCTCTGTCATTCCAATAGAACCCATTATATCATCCTCCTGTTAGTGAGATTTTAATGACCTAATTACTTTTATAACATCTTCGGTTTCCTCTTCTATTTTAAGAGGTTCCCATTCTTTTATAATATGTCCTTTGTCATCTACAAGGATTCCTTTTCTTATGACCTTTTCTTTTTCTATCCCATTTACAAATACTTTTTCATAAGCTCCTAATCCTTTTACTGTTCCCAACGTAGGGTCAGATAAAAGTTCAAAATTTATGTTGTATTTATGTTTAAACTCTCTATGTTCTTCAACCGTGTCTTGGCTAATTCCTATTACAATCACACCTTCTTTTTGAATTTTTTCTAAGTTTTCTTTAAATGGGCATTCAGATCTATTGCATTTAAATTTTTCATCCGTTGGATAGATGTAAATAAAAATTGGTTTTCCTTGACCAAGTGAATCATTTAAAGATACAAGCTTATCTTCTGTATTTAATAATTCAAAATTTTGAATAGCTTTAGCCATAATTTAACTCCTATATTTTATATTTACAGTAAATTATAACACATGAAATTAAAAAATCAAATTTCCGTATAGGTCATAATAGTTTTGGAAAATCTAAAAAATCAAAAATGACAGAAAGGACAGCCATCAAATGTTTTAAGTATACCTTTTCTCTTAAAATTTCCTCTGCTTTTTCTTCTGATGATGCTAATAGCATAGGTGGATTATTTTAAGCGATTACCAAAATTTAAAGAAGAAGTCGTCCTGACTAATGACCTTAGAATTAAAAATCCTGAGATCAAACATCGGAGAAAGAATATTCTTTCTGGTTATTCTGTAGGCGGTGAAGAATCTAATACTTTTTTGAATTTATTACTCCAAGGTATATTATAATTATATTTAAGAAATCTAAAATCAAAGGAGTAGATAGATGGAGATAAATTTAACAACAAAAAAGTTGGATAACGTTAAGACAGATGCAGTATTTTTCTTAATGTTTGAAGATAATAAAAAGCTTGAAGGAGAGTTAGAAAAGATAGATAAAGCTTTAAATGGTGGAGTTTCTGATTTAATCAAACTACAAAAATATAAAGCTGAAGAAGGTAAGTTTTTAATAGTTCCAACTCTTGGAAAGATTAAGGCTAACTATGTGGCTATTGTCGGGCTTGGTAAGGAGAAAAAATTTGAAAATGATATTTTAAGAAGAGTTGCAAGCTACATAATAAGAAAAGCAAAAGAGCTTAAGCTATCTGATATTATCATTGATACAAACTTACAACAGTTTGAAAATTATGATGAAGTAGTTCAAGCCATCACAGAAGGGTTAATACTTGGAGATTACTCGTTTGATAAATATTTCTCTAAAAAAGATGAGCATAAAGTAAAAGAAGTTCAGGTAAATATTCCAAAAAATCAAGATAAAGACAGATTGAATGAATTTGTTAGAATTGGGGAAATTCTTGCAGAAGCACAAAACTTTACAAGAGACCTTGTAAATGAGCCGGCTAACGTAATCAACACAATCCAATTTGCAGAAATTGCAGAAAAGCTTGCAAAAGAGTATGGTTTTGAAATCAAAATCTACGATGAAGAAGAGATTGAAAAAATGGGAATGGGTGCTTACTTGGCAGTTGCAAAAGGTAGCGATAATCCACCAAGATTTATACATTTAACATACAGACCTAAAAATTCACAAGGCGAAGTTGCTATAGTTGGAAAAGGATTAATGTTTGACAGCGGTGGTTTAAATATAAAAACTGGCGATTTTATGAGATGGATGAAGTCAGATAAATCAGGTGCTTGTGCTGTTTTTGGAATTTTTAAAGCAATTGGAGAATTAAAGCCTGATATTACTGTTCATGGAATTGTGGCAGCGGCAGAAAATATGCCAAGTGGAAAAGCTTACAGACCGGATGATATATTAAAAGCTAAAAATGGTGTAACAATAGAAGTTGGCAACACAGATGCAGAAGGAAGATTGACCCTTGCTGATGCTTTATCCTACGCTTCTGAGTTAAAACCAGATGCAATTATAGATATGGCAACATTGACCGGTGCTTGCGTTGTTGCTCTTGGAGAGTTTACAGCCGGAGTAATGGGAAATAATCAAAAATTTATAAATGAGATATTAAAAACTTCTGAAGAAACAGGAGAATGGATGTGGCAACTTCCATTTAACGATAAACTAAGAGAGCAGATAAAAGCTCCTCATGCTGATGTTTATAACGTTGGAACGACAAGATACGGTGGTGCTATCACAGCTGGATTATTCTTAGAGAAATTCGTTGACCCAAAAATTCCATGGGTTCATATAGATATTGCCGGACCTTCTCATCATACGAGTGGTTGGTATTATCACCCAAAAGGCGCAACAGGAATACCTGTTAGAACAATAACTTGGTATTTACTTAAAAGATCAAAGTTCTTTGATAAAATCGGTAAGTAATCGTATAAATCAACAAGGCAGGGTTAACCCTGCCTTATCCTGAGGACTTTAGTCCGAAGGATCTCCTCTTTTAAAAATGAGGAAAAAGGAGATTCTTCGCTTCGATCAGAATGACGATCAAAAGGTTAAATTAATTTTTAGACTTGGTTAAAATTTTAAAGCACCCCCACCTATTATTTCTTATTTCTACTTTAAATACTTTTTCAAAAACTTTCCTGTATAAGATTTTTCATTGTTTGCAACCATGTCTGGCGTTCCTTCTGCAACAATATAACCACCTCTATCACCGCCTTCTGGCCCAAGGTCTATAATCCAATCTGCACACTTTATAACATCAAGATTATGTTCTATCACAACAACAGTGTTACCCTTTTCTACAAGCTTATTTAAAACCTGTATTAGCTTTGCTACATCATGAGAATGCAAACCTGTTGTTGGTTCATCTAACAGGTAAAGAGTTTTCCCTGTATCTCTCTTTGACAGTTCTCTTGAAAGTTTTATTCTTTGAGCTTCTCCTCCGCTCAACGTGGTTGCTGGTTGTCCAAGTTTTATATAATCAAGACCCACATCGTGCAAAAGTTTTAATTTGTTTCTAATAGATGGAATATTTTCAAAAAATTCCAAAGCTTCTGCAACTGTCATATCAAGAACATCTGCAATACTTTTTCCTTTGTATAAAACCGATAAAGTTTCTTTGTTGTATCTTTTTCCACCGCAAACTTCACAGGTTACGTATATATCCGGCAGAAAGTGCATCTCAATTTTAACTACGCCTTCACCTTGGCATGCTTCACATCTTCCTCCTTTTACGTTAAAAGAAAACCTTCCTGGGTCGTATCCTCTTATTTTTGCCTCAGGAGTAGATGCGTAAAGCTCTCTTATTAAGTCAAAAACTTTTGTGTAGGTTGCCGGGTTTGACCTTGGCGTTCTTCCTATGGGTGATTGGTCTACGTTTATAACTTTGTCTATATGCTCCCATCCTTCTATTTTTTCATGCTTGCCTACGTATTCGTTTGACCCATGGAATCTGTTTTTAGCTGCTTGCCATAAGATATCGTATATCAGCGTTGATTTTCCGCTTCCTGATACTCCTGTAATAGCCACAAACAATCCAAGTGGAATTTTTACATCTATATTTTTTAGATTATGCTCTTTTGCACCATGAATGATTAAGTATTTATTATCATTTGGGGGTCTTCTTTTTGCCGGCAGTGGAATTTTTAGCTTTCCGCTTAAATATTTACCTGTTAATGAATTTGGGTTATTTTTTATCTCTTCAACAGTTCCAACTGCTGTAATATAGCCACCGTATACACCACTACCCGGTCCAATATCAACAATATAATCTGCCTCTTCAATAGTCTCCGGGTCATGTTCTACTACTATAACAGTGTTTCCAAGGTCTCTAAGCTCTTTTAATGTATTGATTAGCTTTTCTGTATCTCTTGGATGAAGTCCTATGGATGGCTCATCAAGAACGTATAAAACACCCGACAATTTAGAGCCTATTTGAGTAGCAAGTCTAATTCTTTGAGATTCTCCACCGCTTAAAGTTGTAGCCGTCCTGTCAAGGGTTAGATAATCAAGTCCAACATCTAATAAAAACTTTAATCTTTCTTTTATCTCTTTTACAATCTTTTCTGAGATTAATTTTTCTTTTTCTGTTTTCGGTACGCTCTCATACTCTTGGAAAAACTCAAAAGCTTTGGCTATATCCATTTTTACAACATCGTAAATATTCTTGCCGTTGACAAGTACAGTTAATGCTTCTTTTCTTAACCTTGCACCTTTACACTCCGGACATTGAATTTCTTTAATGTATTTCCCTATTTCTTCTCTGTATTTTTCGTTATCTGTTTCTAAGAATTTTCTTTCAAGGTGTGGAATTACACCTTCAAAATATCCATTACCATAAAGAATCTCTTCCTTTACATGCTGTGGCAGTTCTTTGAATTTTTTAAGCCTTGGAATTCTATTAAAAGTTAAATAATCGCTAACCATTGCTTTTATGTATTTAAAAGAGATATTCTCGGCTATTCTAAAAGCTTCTGTGGCTACTCTTTCTTCATCTATTAAAAGATTTTCATCAATTTTATGAATAACTCCAAGACCTTTACAGGTTGGACACGCTCCATAAGGACTGTTAAAAGAAAAAAGTCTTGGCGAAAGCTCAGGAATGGAGAAGTTATGAATAGGACATGCAAACTTTTCACTGTAAATAATATCTTTACCTTCATCTACAAGATTTACAACCACAAGTCCATCGGAAAGCTTTAAAGCCTGCTCCACAGAGTCATTAACTCTTGTTCTTGAACCTTCTTTTATAACAATTCTATCTATTACAACTTCAATCGTATGTTTTTTGTTTTTATCAAGCTTTGGAACTTCTTCTGTAAGATACACTTCTCCATCTATTCTTAATCTTGGATATCCAAGCCTTTTTAACTTTTCTAAGGTGTCTTTATGCTCTCCTTTTTGTCCCCTAATGATTGGTGCGATTATCTGTATTTTTGTTCCCTCCGGCAAAGACATTATACTTTCTGATATTTCTTGTGCAGATTGGGATGAGATTTCAACCCCACATTCCGGACAGTGTGGTTTTCCTGCCCTTGCAAATAAGAGTCTTAAATAATCATAAATTTCTGTTATTGTTCCAACTGTTGAACGTGGATTTTTAGATGTGGTTTTTTGGTCTATTGCTATTGCGGGAGATAGTCCTTCTATACTATCTACATCAGGTTTTTCCATTACTCCAAGAAACTGTCTTGCATAAGCTGACAGGCTTTCTACATATCTTCTTTGACCTTCTGCATAAATCGTATCAAAAGCCAATGAAGATTTCCCGGAGCCAGATGGTCCGGTGATAACTATTAATTTATTCTTTGGCAGTTCTAAATCTATATTTTTTAAGTTATGTTGTCTTGCACCATGAATTACTATCTTGTCCATTTCTCTTCTTCTTTCAAAAGCTGTTTTGCTAAACTTAAAGAATTTTCATCAATCATTCCTGTAAGCATTCTTGCTATTTCATGACTTCTGTCTTCTTCAAGAAGACTTACCTTTGCAACCGTTTTACCGTCTTCAATCTCTTTGCTGATGTAAAAATGTCTATCTCCAACTACTGCAATCTGTGGAAGGTGAGTGATTAAAATAACCTGAAAATCTTTTGACAGCTCTTTTAATTTTTTAGCCATCTCTATAGCTGTTTTTCCGCCAATTCCTGTGTCTATCTCATCAAAGATTAAGGTTTTAACAGATTTTTTTGATATTAGTTTTAATATTAAAGAGATTCTTGAAATTTCACCGCCGGATGCAACCTCTGAAAGCGGTCTTGGTTCAAATCCTAAGTTTGCAGAAAAATAAAAAGTTATCTTATCTTTTCCGTATTTGTCTATTGGCTTTTCTTCTATCTTAACCTTAAAAATAGGTGTTTTAAACGCCAAATCCTTTAAACCTTCAACCACTAAGTCTTCAAACTCACTTACTTTGCTTTTTCTAATGCTTGAAATTTCATCCGCTAACTGATTAATCTTATTTTCTAATGTTTTTAACCTCTCTTCAAGCTCAGGCAGTTTGTCTTCCAAGCTCATAAGTGTAGAAAGCTCACCATTTAAACTCTCCAAAAAGTTTGGCATCTCATCAGCTTCAACATGATACTTTCTCTCTAAGTCATTTATAAGATTTAGTCTTTCTTCAATCTCTCTAAGCTTATAATCATCTGCATAAAAATCTGTATCTTCAAGCTTATAAAAAGCATCTTCAATCAAGGCTTTAGCTTCTTCAAGATTTTGTAAAACTTTATTTAAACTCTCACTCAAATCAGAAATTTTTGAGATATTTTTTATCACCAAGCTTAAATTTGATAAAACGCTGTTGTCTTGAATCGATAAAACACTTTTAGAAAGCTCTACAACCTCTTTTATAAGTGCTATATTTGATAAATATCTATATTCCTCTTCAAGCTTGTGTTTTTCTCCGGGCTTTATGTTTGCAGATGAAAGCTCGTTTATCTGAAATGTTAAAAAATCAATCTTTCTTTGATTTTCTGCCTGCTTTGATAAAATATCTTCATACTCTTTTTTGACTTTTATATACTCTGAATATAACTTTTGAAACTCTTCAAGTTTATCTTCTGCTTTTGCAAATTTATCAAATATTTCTCTTTGATAGTCTGCATCAAAAAGCTTTTGGCTTGCATGCTGTCCGTGAATCTCTATAAGGTTTTGAGAAATCTCATCAATGATAGATTTAACAACCTTTCTTCCGTTTAGATAATATATATTTCTCCCATTTTTTACCTGCCGTGCAAGAATCAAAATTCCATCTTCTGCATACTGATTGTCAGCTTCAAACATCAGCTCAACATAATCATTCTCTTCAAAGCTTCCTCTCTCTCCAAGAACAAACGATATAGCATCAATGATTAGAGATTTACCAACGCCAGTCTCACCGGTAAAAACATTTAGTCTATCAGAAAGGGAAATCTCAATATCTTTTAAATAAAGGAATTTTTTAATTCTAATCTCTGAAAGCAAGTAATACCCCGTTTGATTTTAAAGTCTCAATTTTAAATTATAACATAGTGAATTTTTAAATTATTCTTGTCTGATAGTTTTTCAAGATTTTAAAAAGAGTGTTCCAAAAATCCACATCGTCATTCTGCAGCCAGCGAAGAATCTCCTGTTATTGTTTCCTTCCTTTTAAAACACATTAAAACATGAGATCCTTCACTTCGTTCAGGATGACAAAGAACGACCCAATGGTGTCATTCTGAGCGTTAGCGAAGAATCTCATTTTTCCTTATTTTAAAAGAGGAGATCCTTCGGCTTACAGCCTCAGGATGACAGGAAAAGGTAAGCTTACGAGAATTTTGGAACACTCTCAGATTTTGAAAGTAATTGTAAGAGTCCTACAAACACTTTAAAAAAGTTTTGATTATGATTGAGAAAACCTCTTACCAACTGGCAGGGATAAGATAATTAGATTGATTTATCTAATTTTTTCGCTTCATTTAAAACATCTTTAGCATTTTTTTCTGCCCCGATAGATTTAAAAAGATTATATGCACGAGTATAGTAATCTCGTGCCGTTTCTTTGTCTCCTTTGTCTCTGTAAAGATCTCCAAAATAACTATAACCTTTTGCTTCGAAATATTCATCTCCTGCTCTTTTTACACCTTCAAGCCCTTCAGAAAGATACTTTTCTGCATTTTTATAATCTTTCATATCTCTATAGACTTCCCCAAGGTTCAACTTAGAAAAAGAAACATTAAAATAATCTTTATATCTCTCAGCTACTTCAATAGCCTTTTAATAGTTCTCGATAGCCTTTTGGTAATTACCTTTTTCGTAATATATACTGCCAATATTGTTATAGACAATCGGTTTTCCTTTTTCGTTTTTTTCTAAACTTAAATACTCTTGGCAATGACCTAAAGCTTTATCTAGTTCTCCTTTTTGATGATATATACTAGCAATGCCTTTTAGTGCAATAGCCTGTATATCTGTATCACCTAATTCTTTTGCTAAACTTAAACTTTTATTGTAGTATGTAAGCGCATCATCTAAGTTATTCATATTCTCTAAAATCTGACCAATTCTACTGTAAATTTGCATTAGATTTTCTTTTTTGTTTGTTAAACTTTCTGCTTTTTTAAAAATTTCATAAGCGGCATCAAGTTTTAAAGTACGGTAATAAGCTTCTCCTAAGCAAAGATAGGCCACTAGATTATCAGGGTATTTTTCAACGGCTAATTTGCCGACCTCTATAGCTTTTTCATAATCTCCAGCATTAAGGAAAGCTATACATGCATCAATTAATGTTATTTTTTGTTCCATGGTTTTTATGCCCTCTATGAAATTTTTGCTTTATTTAAAAATTACCTTCCTCCCTCATTTTCTGACATAAGTATAGATAACTCCTCAATTTATTCTACCTAAACATTTATATAAACTATCATCAATATTATCTCTAAAGTTATACCTAAATTCAAGCTCTTTTAGATAGCAGATATAGATACCCTTACTTACACCATGCAATTTTAGCAACCTCTTTTGTTATTTCGTAAGTATTTATCCTTACAATCTCTTTCAAAACCATTTTTTTGTTGTAAGTAGGAAATTAGAGAATATTAAAAACCGAGATATTTTTAAAAACTATGCTTATTAATAGGTCTTTAATAATGAGTAGTTGTTAGATAGTGTATAATAGTTAAAGGAAAGCAATAAAATGTATATAGAAAAAATAAACTTATGATCCTTTATTATTGGACAAAGCATTTATTGTAAAAAAAGAGATCCTTCACTCTGTTCAAGATGACAAAGAAATAACAGGTTATGTTTGAAAAGTGAAATACAAAGCGATGTGTGATCCGTTATGTGTAAAAAATTTTAAAATAATTTTCACCTCTCGCTTCTTACCTTCTCATTACCAAGCTCTATTGATTAATCTCAAAAATACGAGAATCATCTTCTAATGGCTCAATCTTTATTTTTATAACTTTACAATCATCGCATCTTATCTCGATTTTTGGCCATTCAATAACGATTAAACCATTGCCAATTAAATCAGAAATATCAATATCATTAACTCTATACATATCAATGTGATAGATATCAAAATTTGGACTTTCGTATTGATTCATGACTGTAAAGGTTGGAGAGGTTATATGCTCATCAACTCCAAGATTTTTTAGTAAATACTTTGTAAAAGTAGTTTTGCCAGCTCCAAGGTCTCCTTCAAGGAGTATTATCTCATTTCCTTTTAGATTTTTGGCAATCTCTTTTGTTAGCTTATCTAATTCTTCTAAATTCTTTACTATGATTCTTTCCATTAAAAACCTTAAAAAATGTTTATAGAATAAGTTATAATTATTTTAACATTTCAAATCGGGAGGCTTTTTATTATGTTTTATGGCTCTGTTGTTGCTTTAATTACTCCATTTAAAGATGGTACGCTTGATAGACAAGGATTAAAAAGATTAATAGAATTTCATATAGAAAATGGAACAGATGCTATAGTTGTAGCAGGAACAACAGGAGAATCTCCTACTTTAACATACGAAGAACATGAATTACTAATAGAACTTGCGGTTGGGTATTCAAACAAAAGAATTCCAATAATTGCCGGTACCGGTGCAAACTCAACTCATGAAGCCATTACTCTGACAAAGTTTGCAGAAAAAGTAGGGGCTGATGCTTCACTGCAAGTTGTCCCGTACTACAACAAACCAACACAAGAAGGTATATATCAACATTTCAAAGCAATTGCAGAAGAAACAAACATACCACTAATTTTATACAACATACCATCAAGAACCGGCGTCGATATGCTACCTGAAACATTTGCAAGATTGTATGGTGACTTTCCAAACGTTATTGGAATAAAAGAAGCAACAGGTAATGTAGCGAGAGTTTCAGAAACTATATCCTTGACAAATGAAGATGTTTTAATATTATCCGGAGATGATGCATTAACACTACCGATGATGGCAGTAGGTGCAAAAGGTGTTATATCTGTAGCTAACAACATAATTCCAAAAGAAATATCTCAGATGTGCAAGCTTGCATTGGAAGGAAAGTTTGAAGAGGCTAAAAAAATTCACAATCAGTATTGGGATTTATTTAAAGTTTTATTCATTGAGACAAACCCAATTCCTATAAAAACAGCTGCATATCTCATGGGCTTAATTGAAAGCTTAGAATTAAGACTTCCACTTTATACAATGTCTAAATCTAATGAAGAGAAATTAAAGGAAGTTCTCAGAAAACATTCGTTAATAAAGTGAGGATGTTATAAAATTCCTGCAAGTTATATAACGTATGTGTAAAGTATCTTTACCTTTGCTTTTCATCCTGAGGACTTTAGTCTGAAGGATCCACTCTTCTAAAGAAGGTGAGAAAGTGAGTAAGTGAGAGGTAAGAAAAACAGGAGATTCTTCGCTTTACTCATGATGACGAATAAGGTTATCTTCCTTTAATGTTTATCATTCAAACTTTTCCTGTCATCCTGAGGACTTTGTCCGAAGGATCTCCTCTTTTAAAAATTGAGGAAAAAGGAGATTCTTCGCTTACGCTCAGAATGACGATCAAAAGATTAATTAATTTTTAGAATTAGTTAAAATTTTAAAGCACTCTCAGAAATTTACCAAAAATTTTTTTCTAATATTGGGGTGAGAAATTGGGAATTTTTATAAAATTTAAATAAATAAAAAGTGAGTAGAGACGATTCGTGAATCGCCCGTATACATCGCCCGTCAGTTTGTTTATCATTCTGCAGCCAGCGAAAAATCTTAGATTTTTTTAAATCTCTCATCCCGCTGTATATAACCTATACATATATTTGTTATAATTTCTCATGAATTTCTAATTGCTGTCTAAAATTTCAATTGCTTCTTTAACAATTTGTAATAAAGCCTTATCATCTTTGAATTGTTTTAATTTTTCTCTCAACAAAGGATGCCAGAATTTTTTAAAGTGATCAACTATTGCTTTAATACTGTCTTCTTTTTCATAAAATTCAAAAAATAACCCAATTCTATTTGCCATATCAATGATTATATTTTCTCCCGATTCTTTTAATTCTGGCTCAGATTCTGAAATCGGTTTTTCAATAGGTTCAACATCAACAGCTGTAAATTTATACTCTGGACATAGTGTTGCCCAATCAAAATTATTTTTTGTTAGAACATTTGTTTTTGTCTCAGGAAAATGGAAAGTTGAAAACACCACTCCGGGACTAACCCTTTCCGTTATTTTTGCTTTTATTACTATAGAACCATTTTCACCTTTTAATCTAACATAATCTCCATCTTTTATATTTTTTGCTTTTGCGTCCATTGGATTTATTTCTAAAATATCTTCTTTGTAAAAATTGATATTAAAAGTTCTTCTTGTGTTAGTACCAACGTTATACTGAAATAGATTTCTTCCCGTTGTTAAAATCAATGGATAATTTGATGATATTTTTTCTTTTGAAGGAATGTATCCAGTAATAAAGAATTTTCCTTTTCCAATTAGAAAACCATCTTTATGCAATGTAGGAGTGCCGTACGGAGCATTTTCATTGCAAGGCCATTGAATACCTCCAAACTTTTCCAATTTTTCATATGTAATTCCGTTGTATGTTAGGGTTAGCTTCGATATTTCTTCCATGATCTCCTGAGAATTCTGATAGCTAATATCATATCCCATCACTCTTGCTATTTCACAAAAGACCTCCCACTCTTGTTTATCACACATAGGTTTAATGACTTTTTTAAGAAGTTGAACTCTTCTTTCAGCGTTTGTAAACGTCCCTTCTTTTTCTAAGAAAGAGCATCCAGGAATGAATACATGAGCATACTTTGCTGTCTCGTTCAAAAATAAATCATGGACAACCACTAACTCCATTGACTTTAATGCTTCAATAACATAGTTTGTATCTGTTAGCGATTGAACTAGGTCAAAACCATGAAGATAAATACCTTTAAATTTTCCATCTATTGCAAGCTGAAGCATATCTTGGATTCTTAACCCGGGTTCTGGGTCTATATCTACATTCCATGCCTCTTCAAATAATTTTCTTGTTGCCTGGTCTGAAACATGTCTGTATCCACTTAGGTCATGGGGAAATGACCCCATATCATTAGAACCTTGAACGTTGTTTTGACCTCTTAGAGGATTAACACCTGTTCCCTCTCTTCCAACGTTACCTGTAATCATAGCAAGGTTGGCTAAAGCATAAACTGCTGTTGTTCCCTGTGTATGTTCGGTTATTCCAAGACCATAGTATATTGACCCTTTTTCTGCTTTTGCGTACAATCTTGCAGCTTCTTTTATCTGACTTGCAAGTACTCCTGTTATTTTTTCTACATATTCTGGCGAATTTTCTTCTTTTAAAATAAATTCTTTCCATCTTTCATATGTTTCTAAATCACATCTTGATTTTATAAATTCTTCATCTTCTAAATTCTCAGATATGATTACATGAGCCATAGCATTTAAAAGCGGAACATTTGAACCCGGTCTCAACTGAAGATGGATGTCAGCTTTAACGTGAGGAGAGTCTGAAATCTCTATTTTTCTTGGGTCTATTACAATTAGTTTAGCCCCATCTCTAACTCTTCTTTTTACTAAGGAACCAAAAACAGGATGACCTTCTGTAATATTTGCTCCAATTATCATTATTACATCAGATTTTAAAACTGAATTAAACTCATTTGTCCCGGCAGATGTACCAAATGCTGTTTTTAAGCCATATCCTGTTGGTGCGTGGCATACCCTGGCACAGTTATCAACATTATTATTTCTAAAAGCAGTTCTTACAAGTTTCTGCAATAAATATGTTTCTTCGTTTGTACACCTTGAAGAAGTAACTGCCCCAATAGAATATCTACCATATTTTTCCTGAATTGACTTAAATTTGTTAGCAACAAAGTTTATTACCTCTTCCCATGTGCATTCTCTCCAAGGTTCATTAATGCCTTTACGGATCATTGGCTTTGTTATCCTGCCTTTTGAATATATATAATACCAAGCAAATCTTCCTTTTATGCATGCATGGCCTTGATTGGCCTTACCCTTTTTGTCTGGAATCATTCTGATTACGTTATTTCCACTGACTTCGGCATAAAATGAACATCCAACGCCACAGTATGGACACACAGTTTTAACAAATCTATTCCCTCTACCATGTTCAACTACTTTTTTCTCTACAAGAGCTCCTGTAGGACAGTTAATTACACACGCTCCACAGGAAACGCATTCAGAATTTATAAAAAGCCCATCAATTCCGGGTTTTATCTTAGAGTTAAATCCTCTTCCTTCAACTGCTAAAGCATATGTTCCTTGAATTTCATTGCATGCCTCCACACATCTATAACACATAATACATTTTGATGGGTCAAAAACAAAGTATGGATTGCTATTGTCCACTGGTAAATCACAATGATTTAATCCTTTTTTATATTTAAATTCTCTAACACCAACCAAGCTTAAGGCCCTTTGAAGTTCACACGAGCCATTTGCCGGACATATTCCACATCTTAAAGCATGGTCTGAAATATATAGTTCTAATATTCCTCTTCTTAATTTTTGTATCTTTTCCGAATTCGTTTTAACTTTCATTCCTTCTTCAACGGGGGTTGTACATGCTGTCGGATATCCTTTTTTACCTTCAATCTCTACAATGCATAGTCTACATGAACCAACTGGTTTAAGTGTGTCTGTGGAGCATAATTTTGGAATATCTATACCAGCCATTTTTGCAGCTCTTAAAACAGATGTTTTTTCTGGAACTGATACTTCTTTGCCATCTATTTCAACTGTAATCAATTTTTCACTATTGCTTGGTGGAGTTCCAAAATCATCAAAAATTCTACAAATCATGTCAAACTCCTAAAAACTAAATTTTTCAAGGTCTTCTTTAAACAATCCAAACTCTTCTGGGAAATGTTTAAACAAACTTAATATTGGCTTTGGTGCCATTCCACCCAAACCACATAAAGATGTATTTATCATTACCTCTGATAAATCTACAAACATGCTTATTAACCTTTCATCTCTTCCTTGATTTAACAATTTATCTAAAATTTCTAAACCTCTGATAGAACCTATTCTGCAAGGAGCACACTTTCCACAAGATTCTATAAAACAAAATTCCATTGCAAATCTCGCTAAATATTTCAAATCAGCTTCTTCATCAAAAACTACAATACTTCCATGACCAATCGTACCTCCAATTTTAGATAGTGATTCATAATCTATTGAAATATCAAACATACTTTCCGGAATATAAATACCAAATGGACCACCAATCAATGCAGCTTTAACTTTTTTTCCTGTTTTTGTTCCACCACCAAAACCATAAACAATATCTTTAATAGAAATACCAAAAGGAACTTCTACTAATCCGGGATGTTTAACATTCCCCGAAAGCTGAATAGCGATTGTTCCTCTTGATTTTCCTACACCATAGTTAAAATATTTATCTCCACCTTCTCTGATTATCCAAGGAACTGTTGCCAATGTATTTACATTATTTATAAGCGTTGGCTTGTTCCATAGACCATTGATTGCAGGATAAGGAGGTTTTGGTCTGACAACGCCTCTTTTTCCTTCCAAGCTTTCTAAAAGTGCAGTTTCTTCTCCACAAACATAAGAACCTGCACCAACATATACTTCTAAATCAAAGTCTTTCCCTGAGCCAAGGATATTTTTACCAAGATACCTGTTTTTGTATGCCAAATCTATTGCCTTTGTTAAAACTTCTTTAGCCAAAGGATACTCTGAACGTAGGTAAATATAACCTTCATCTGCTCCTACCGCCAAACCTGCGATAACCATCCCCTCTATTAGTAAAAATGGGTCTGACTCCATTATCATCCTGTCAGAAAAAGTCCCAGAATCTCCCTCGTCAGCATTGCATACTACATATTTTTTATCAGAGCCTGTTTTAAAAACGGTTTCCCATTTTATTCCAGTTGGAAATCCAGCTCCTCCTCTACCTCTTAAACCAGATTTTTTTATCTCTTCAATGATTTCTTCTGATTTCATAGAAATTGCTTTTTTTAAACCTAAAAAACCACCGTTTGACTGGTAATCTTTTATGGATAAAGGGTCTACCAAACCAACCCTTTCAAAAGTAATCCTTGTTTGATTTTTAAAAAAATCTAAATCTTCAACCAATCCAACATATTTTTCATGATTTTGACTTCCAAAATAAAATTTGCTTTCAAATAAACTTTCAACATCATCAATAGAAATATTCCTATAACCGACTCTTCCTTTTTCTGTTTCAACTTCAACCAAAGGCTCAAGCCAATATGCACCTCTCGAGCCATTTCTTATAACTTCTATATCTAAATTTCTCTTTTTAGCCTGATTTACAATTTCTTCAGCTACTTCGTCAGAACCAACAGAGACTGAAGAAAAATCTTTTGGAACATAAACTTTAAATATCTTGTTCATTTTTATCTCCAGAAAGATTTTTTAATAATTCTTCTAATTTTTTTAAAGAAACTCTTCCATAAAGCTTGTTATTTATCATTACAGAAGGACCACATCCACAGTTGCCAAAGCAGAATACCTCTTCAAGGGTAAACTTCCCGTCCTCCGTTGTCTCTTTGAAGTTTATGTTAAGCTTTGATTTGAGATATTTTTGTATTTCCAACCCGCCGTTTGCAATACAAGACTCAGACCTGCAAACTTTTATTATATTTTTTCCCGGTTTTTTAGTTTTAAAATCAGAATAAAATGTTATTACTCCCCAAATTTCAGCTTTTGATAAATTTAACCTTTTAGCTAAAATTTCTACAAATTCAATGGGTATATATCCATAGTGATTCTGGATGGAATGTAATAATGGTATGAAACCGTTCTTTTTATTTTTAAGATTTTCAAATTCTTTATCTATATCAAACATAATATAGCCCTCTTTTTTTAACAGATTATTGTATTAAGTTAATTCATGATTAAAATCATTTCAAGATTTTGTTAATAATTTGTACAGACCCATCCCATAAATCCACAAATGATATAATAATTTCAATTACTAAAGTCAGGAGTCATCAATGGAAGAAAAAATTTTAAAAGCCCATGGATTAAACGTTGAGGAATATAAAAGAATTGTAGAGCTGATAGGTAGAGAGCCAAATGAAATAGAGCTTGGAATTTTTGGAGCTTTATGGAGTGAGCATTGTTCATACAAATCTTCAAAACCATTTTTAAAAGTATTTCCAACTAAAGCTGACTGGGTTATTCAAGGACCTGGTGAAAACGCTGGAGTTGTTGAAATAGATGATAAATATGCAGTTGCTTTTAAGATAGAGTCTCATAACCACCCATCATATATTGAGCCATTTCATGGGGCAGCAACAGGTGTTGGTGGAATTATCAGAGATATTTTGTCAATGGGTGCAAGACCAATAGCTTTAATGGATAGTTTGAGATTTGGAGATATAAGAAAAGATGGCACAAGAAAAGGAATAAAAGATGCTAAGCCTATTGTTAAAAGAGTTGTTGAAGGAATTGGATTTTATGGCAACTGTATAGGGGTTCCTACGGTTGGTGGTGAGGCTGTATTTGATGAAGTTTATGCAGGAAATCCGCTTGTAAATGCTTTCTGTCTTGGAGTGTTAGAAAAAGACAAAATGTTTAGAGCAAGAGCTACAAAAGTAGGTCAAAAAATGGTAATGGTAGGGTCTTCTACTGGAAGGGATGGCATTCATGGTGCAACGATGGCATCGGCAGAATTTAGCGAAGAAAGTGAATCAAAAAGACCAAACGTTCAAATCGGAGACCCGTTCTTTGGAAAAAGATTAATTGAATGTACATTAGAAGTTATGGAAAAAGGATTGATAGAAGGATGTCAAGACTTTGGAGCTGCAGGGTTTGCAGGTTCAACTTCAGAATTTGGAGCAAAATCTGGAATGGGCGTCAAAGTATATCTTGAAAATGTTCCACTTAGAGAAGAAGGAATGACACCTTACGAGATATTACTATCAGAATCTCAAGAAAGAATGCTTTATGCAGTAAATGATGAAAATGTAGAAGAAGTTATAAAAATAGCCAAAAAACATGGACTTGAAGCAGCAGTGATTGGAGAAACAACAGATACAAAAAGAATGGAAGTATTCTACAAAGGAGAAAAAGTTGCAGACCTTCCAATCTCAGCTATTGTAGATGATGCACCCGTGTACAACAGACCAAGAAAAGAGCCTGAGTATCTAAAACAAGTCAAATCATTTAGCCAAAACAACCTTCCTGAGGTAGATTTAGCGGAAGCTATAAAAAAAGTTTTATCATCTCCAACAGTTGCTAAAAAATCATGGGTATACTCTCAATACGACCATGAAGTAGGAACAAATACAGTCTTTAAACCCGGTCATGATAGTGCAGTTTTAAGATTAAAATGGGTTGTTAGACCAGAAGTAAAAACAGAGAAAGGTATAGCAATATCTTCTGATGGAAATGGCAGAATCGTCTACTTAGACCCATACGAAGGCGGAAAAAGAGTTGTAGCCGAGGCGGTTAGAAATGTTTATATAACAGGAGCAAAACCACTTGCAATAACAGATTGTTTAAACTGGGGAAATCCAGAAAATCCAGAAATCATGTGGCAGTTTGAACAAGCTACAAAAGGAATGGCTGACGCATGTAAAGAGCTAAATACACCAGTTATAAGCGGAAACGTATCTTTATACAACGAAACAGTATTATCAGACGAGAGAATAAACATATATCCAACACCAATAGTGGTTGCAGTAGGAGTATTAGATAAAGTAGAAGAAGCGATACCGTCATTCTATCAATCAGTAGGAGACTTGATAGCAATCGTTGGAGAAACAGAAAAAGGGCCAAACATAGCAGGAAGTGAGTATTTAAAAGAAATCTTTAATACAGTAGCGGGAGATATAGGGCAAATTAGCTTTAAAACAGAAAAAAAGTTAATGGAATTTATCCATAAAAATAAAGACAAAATCAAATCAGCTCATGATGTTAGCGATGGTGGACTAATCACAGCTTTATTAGAGCCAGCATTTAGAGAAGGTCAAAAACTTGGTTTAGAGCTAAATATAGAAACAAAATACAGACCGGATTTTGAACTTTTTGACGAGCTTAGGTCTATCGTAGTTATATCATTAAAAGAAGATGATTTAAAAATATTAGAAAAAGAGGCTAAAAAATTAGGATTGGGCTTTAAGATTGTCGGTAAAGTTTTAGAAAGAGATAAAATTTTATTAAAAGTTAACGATAAAATCATACTTGAAGAGCCTTTAAGCAATTTGAAAAATTTATATGAAAATGGACTTAGTAAATTAATGGGTTAGTTTGATGAAAAAACTACCAATAGGCATTCAAACTTTTGAAAAGATTATAAATGAAAACTGCTACTATGTAGATAAAACACCTTTCATTAAGAAATTAGAACAAGGTGGATATTATTTTCTTAGCAGACCAAGAAGATTTGGGAAATCTCTATTTTTAGATACAGTCAAAGAAGCATTCTCGGGAAATAAAGAGTTATTTGAAGGCTTGTACATCTATGATAAGTGGGATTGGAATAAAAAGCATCCGGTTATAAAAATTGATTTTACAGAAGGAAATGTTAAGACACAGGAAGATTTAAAAATCAAACTAACAGAAATGTTTATTAGTCTACAGAGAGAGTTTGACGTTGAGATTACTTTTCAGACATTTAGCGGTAAACTCAGTGAGCTTATTTATGCTCTGTATAAGAAATATAACCAGCAAGTGGTAGTTTTAGTAGATGAGTATGACAAGCCAATCTTAGATGCAATAGAAAACATAGGGTATGCAAAAGAAAATAGAGAAATATTAAAAGACCTTTATTCAGCACTGAAAAAATCAGACCCATACATCAAGCTTGCATTCTTAACAGGAGTATCAAGATTTTCTAAAGTATCTATTTTCAGTGGATTAAACCAGTTAAACGATATTACATTAGACCCAAACTTTGCTACTATCTGCGGATATACACAAACAGATTTAGAAACAGTATTTGCAGATAGGATAGTAGATTTTGATAAAGAAGAAGTAAGAAAATGGTATAACGGCTACAGCTGGCTTGGAGAGAAGGTTTACAATCCTTTTGATATTTTACTGCTTTTTGATAAGAAAATATTTAGACCTTATTGGTTTGAATCAGGAACACCTACATTTTTAATCAAACTTTTTAAACAGTACAATTATTATTTACCAGAATTAGAAAACTTAGAAGTAGGCGAAGAGCTTTTATCCAATCTTGATATTGATGATTTATATGTAGAAAATGTTTTATTTCAAGCAGGATATCTGACTATAAAAGATGTAAAAAGAAGACTATACAGAGAAGTTTATACACTCTCATATCCAAACTATGAAGTAAAAGTAAGTTTAAATAATTTCTTTTTGCTACATTTTGTTCCTGACCGTAGTTTAAAAGATAAAACAGAAAATGAGTTAGAAAAAGCTTTAAGAGACAACCAAATAGATAAACTAAAAGACATCTTATACAGATTCTTTGCAAGCATACCATATGATTGGTATAGAAAGAATGATTTAGAAAACTACGAAGGCTTTTATGCATCAATCGTCTATGCTCTATTTAGTGGAGCAGGATTTGAAATAATCGCAGAGGATACCACAAACAAAGGCAAAATAGATTTAACAGTTATATACAATAACAAAGTGTATATCATAGAGTTCAAAGTAGTAGAAGACAAGCCAGAAAAGACAGCTTTAAAACAGATTGAAGAGAAAAGATATTATGAAAAGTATTTAGGTAAGTTTGAAGAAGTTTATTTAATTGGAATTGAGTTTAGTAAAAAGGATAGAAACATAGTGGATTTTGATTATAAAAAAATACAGGAGGCAGATTGATGTTTGATTTAGTAATTAAAAATGCTTGGGTATTAACAATGGATGAAAACTTTACAGAATATAAAAATGGATACATTGCCATAAAAGATGGAAAAATTGCAGAAGTAGGAGAAAACAAAGAGAATTTAAAAAGTAGAGAAGTAATTGATGCTAATGGAAATATTGTACTACCCGGATTTATAAACACACATACCCATGCAGCAATGACTCTGCTTAGAGGATATGGAAGCGATAATCCTTTAAAAGTGTGGCTTGAACAGTATATTTGGCCAGTTGAAGGAAAGTTTGTTAGTTATGAGTTTGTAAAAGATGGTACAGATATAGCATGTTATGAGATGTTAAGAAATGGTATCACATGTTTTGTTGATATGTATTTTTACGAAAATGCAGTTGCTGATGCTGTAAAATCCGCACATATGAGAGCTGTATTGACCACCGGAATTCTTGACTTTCCTACCCCCGGAGCAAAAACACCAGACGAAGGAATCCAAAAAACCATAGATTTTATAAGAGAATATAAAAATGATGAGTTTATATATCCAGCAATAGGACCACATGCACCTTACACGTGCAGCCCTTCAACGCTACAAAAATCCATGCAGGTTGCAGTAGATTATGACGTTGTATATCACATACACGTTGCAGAAACTTTACATGAAGTTGAAGATATTAAAAACAGATATGGAGATACACCTGTAAAACATCTAAACAATATCGGGGTTTTAAATGATAGAGTTTTAGCAGCTCATATGGTTCATCCGACAGATGAAGAAATTGAACTATTGGCAGAAAAAAATGTAAAGATTGCCCACTGCCCAGAGAGTAATTTAAAATTAGCATCAGGAATTGCACCTGTTCCAAAAATGTTAGAAAAAGGAGTTATTGTTTCTTTTGGAACTGATGGAACAGCTTCAAACGATGACCTTGATATTATTGGTGAGCTTTCTACTGCTGCAAAATTACACAAAGGATATAACTTAAATCCAACAGTTTTACCTGCAAAGCAAGTTTTAGCAATGGCAACAAGAGATGCAGCAAAAGCAGTTAGATTAGACAAAAAAATAGGAAGTATAGAAGTTGGTAAGTATGCAGATTTAGTAATAATTGATATAAATCAACCACACTTACAGCCACTTTTTGACCCATACATACAGATAGTCTATTCATCAAGAGGCAGTGATGTTGATACTGTATTAATAAATGGAAAAGTTGTAGTTAAAAACAAGGAAGTTTTAACTGTTGAAAAAGAAAGAGTGCTATCAATAGCTAAAAAGTGGAAGGAAAAAATTTTAAGTTAAATATTAAGAAGCTGTTTTAAATTTTCTACTTGACAGGTTAAAAATTTTTTTGTATATTTATGTTAGTTTTTTAATTTTTTATCTGTACCTTGGCAATTGAATAGGTTAGCCCGCACAAGCTTATTTTACGTGAGAACGTGAAACGTGAGACGTGAAAAGTTAGAGATAAGTTAATCAATATCTTAGTAATTTTTGTTTGATTGAGTGATGGCTTGGTGAGATGATTTAACAGTCAGTAGAGCTAAGGTATTGATAATGTGATTTTATTTTTTGATGTTTGATTTAAGCTTGTGTAGTAATGGTTTGAAAGGGATTTTTTGAAAAGAAGTTGTAAGTATTTGTTGAATTAAACTTTTTGATTTTGAATTTTTTAATTTTTAAGTTTTTGAGAATTTATAATTTTTTATTTTATAATTTTTTCAGATCGGGAAGTTAAGGAGTGATATTTTCCGCCCCTTTCTGAGTTTGGGGTTTTTGGAAATCGGCTTGTGATGGGAAGTTGGAGGATAAAATATAATAATATATTTTCTGTATATCGAGGTTTGTGGAAAAAAACTTCAACTTGCCGATTTCTTAAAAATTTGGTATAATGTTTTACACATTGGCAATTGAATAAGGTTTTCGCGATATGATTGTTGAGTTAAGATTTAACGGGTTACATCTGAACCGTGTGGGTTATAAAGTAAAAATGTAATCATAATAAAAACCATAAAAAATTAAGTTACATCTGAACCGTGTGGGTTATAAAGTTTTATTTTAAATTATTTTACCATATAAATTTTATTGTTACATCTGAACCGTGTGGGTTATAAAGCATCATAAGCATTAGCAACTGTTAGTCTATTATTAGGTTACATCTGAACCGTGTGGGTTATAAAGCATCATAAGCATTAGCAACTGTTAGTCTATTATTAGGTTACATCTGAACCGTGTGGGTTATAAAGCATCATAAGCATTAGCAACTGTTAGTCTATTATTAGGTTACATCTGAACCGTGTGGGTTATAAAGTAAATCTACAAAATCTCTTTTATCTTTTGAAAGCAAGTTACATCTGAACCGTGTGGGTTATAAAGTTTTCTTATTCAATTTTTTACATTATAAATTTTATATGTTACATCTGAACCGTGTGGGTTATAAAGTAATGCAATCATAAAACAATCATAAAAAGCCATAAGTTACATCTGAACCGTGTGGGTTATAAAGCCGATTATATCCGATGCTTGGACTTTAGTCGGGTCAGTTACATCTGAACCGTGTGGGTTATAAAGGTAGGAATAGTAGTATGAACTGGTGCAGTTCCAACAAGTTACATCTGAACCGTGTGGGTTATAAAGTTGCTCTTTTAGTCTCTGCTTTAGAAATCATAGCCGAGTTACATCTGAACCGTGTGGGTTATAAAGCTGCAAAAACTGCAAAAACTTTTTGTGCTCTTTGGGGTTACATCTGAACCGTGTGGGTTATAAAGTCTCTGTAAAAAGATTATAACGACAAGAACTACTCCAAGTTACATCTGAACCGTGTGGGTTATAAAGGCTAAAATCTTTTATATAAAGAATTTAACAGGAACCGTTACATCTGAACCGTGTGGGTTATAAAGTTTTTATGCAATTTTTAATTTTCATATTCAATTTTAGTTACATCTGAACCGTGTGGGTTATAAAGGCTAAAATCTTTTATATAAAGAATTTAACAGGAACCGTTACATCTGAACCGTGTGGGTTATAAAGTCTTGCTTAAGATTAGATACAAATTTATCAATATCAGTTACATCTGAACCGTGTGGGTTATAAAGTTCATAGAAATTCTCATCAGACCAAGTCTTAATTCTGTTACATCTGAACCGTGTGGGTTATAAAGTTCATAGAAATTCTCATCAGACCAAGTCTTAATTCTGTTACATCTGAACCGTGTGGGTTATAAAGTTCATAGAAATTCTCATCAGACCAAGTCTTAATTCTGTTACATCTGAACCGTGTGGGTTATTTAAAGTGAGACGTGAGAGGTGAGATGTGAGACGTTAGATCTAAAGTAATTTAAATATTGTTTCACGTGTATCGTTTCACTTCTCACGTTTTGCGTTCCATCTGAACCGTGTGAATTATAAAAAATCAAATAGCTTAGATTACCATCTTGACCAAGATCTCTATTTTCTCTTCTTATGACAACTCCCAAAAATCAATCAAAACTAACAAATCTTTTCATTTTCCGATTTACTCACTTCTTATCTGCAATGTTATAATATTTTTGAATTAAACCATTAAAGGAGGGTATTATGGCAAATATTCTTTCTAATTTAGACCAAGTTAAAGAAGTTTTAAATGGAGTTGTTGAGATTTCAGATTCCGGCATAAAAATTTTAGATGAAAAAAAATTAAGAGAAACAGTTATTGATGACCTTATTTACACGGCGGTTTTTTCAAAAGATTACAATTTAAAAGAAGAAGTTAAATACATTATCAGAGAAATAGCAAATGAGTTTGGAGCTGTTGCATCTTCCATACATGATTTATACATGGCAATGGGAAGAGGAGAAACAAGAAACTTTACAACACCGGCAGTAAACATTAGAGGGATGACTTACGACGTTGCAAGAAGAATGTTTAAAGTTGGAATAAAAAATAATATCGGTGCGATGATTTTTGAGATTGCTAAATCTGAAATTGAATACACATATCAAAGACCTTCTGAGTATGCAGCATGCGTATTAGCTGCAGCTATAAAAGAAGGGTACAAAGGACCTGTATTCATACAAGGAGACCACTTCCAATTTAGTGCTAAAAAATACTTTGAAAATCCAGAAAGAGAATTAAACGCTATCAAAGAATTAACAAAAGAAGCAATAGATGCAGGATTTTACAATATAGATATAGACCCATCAACGTTGGTTGACTACTCAAAAAAAACTTTAAAAGAACAGCAATATCATAACTACTTAAACACTGCGAAAATGACAGACTATATTAGAGAGATAGAGCCGGAAGGAATAAACGTATCCATTGGTGCAGAGATTGGACATATTGGCGGTAAAAACTCTACTGTAGAAGAATTTGAGGCGTTTATGGAAGGATATTTAGAGACATTAAATAAAAAGCCGGGTATATCTAAAATCTCTGTCCAAACGGGAACAGAGCACGGAGGTATTCCACTTCCGGATGGTACGGTTGCAAAAGTAAAACTTGACTTTAATGTATTAAGAGATATTGGAGAAGTTGCAAGAAAGAAATACGGACTTTCAGGAACGGTTCAACACGGAGCTTCTACATTACCGGAGGAGCTGTTTGATAAATTCCCAGAAAACAACTGCTCTGAAATACATTTAGCAACGGGATTTCAAAACATCATGTTTGACCTTGCACCAGAAAAGTTTAAAGAAGAGATATACAAATTCATCGAAGAAAACTTTAAAGATGAATGGAAAGAAGGAATGACAAGAGAACAATTCTTATACAAATCAAGAAAAAGAGGATTTGGACCGTTTAAATATCAATGGTGGACTTTAGAAAACAAAGAAGAAATTCTTGATGCAATAGAGAAAAAGTTTGAATTCTTATTTGAAAAATTAAAAGTGTTTGACACAAAGCAGTACACAGACAAATACATAAAACTTGTTAAAAAAAGCTACGTTAAAGGTTCTACAAAGGACGTTCAACAAAAAGCACAAGAGATTAAGCTTGAAGCCGGAGCAGATTAATTGAGTTTAGACAAACAGATACAAGCCATAAAAGAGATTTACAGAGAGTATAAAAGGGCGGGAGAAAAAACTCGCCCTGTAATAGTTGGTAAGTTTGCTTTATCTGTTTATACCCAGGGAATGTATCCTGCCAATATGATTTCACTTCTTCATCCGGATGTAATTTTTCTTGAAAAAGTTTTATCCAATCTTGGATATAAAAAATTTGGCGACCTTTGGCTAAAAGATGATATTACTATAGAAGTAAGTAAAGATTTTCATCTAATAACCGGAATGTTAAATCAAATAGAGGTTGACGGAGAAGAGATTTTAAACGTCCTATCTCTTGAAGACTTGATTTTAGATATGATGAAATTCTGCGTAGAAGGTGATGACTTAGTTTGTGAACTTGTTAGAATGATTGTTAAATCTTATTACAGTGCTTTAGACTTTCATTATGTATATCAAAACATAAAAGATAGAAGATTTATACCAAAGCTTAAAGAGTATAAAAAAGAAGCGGAGGAATTAAAATGGCAAAAATAGGTATGGATTTAAATAGTTTTATTTTAGAACAAGAAAGACTTTATCCGAATGCAACAGGGTCTTTATCCCGTGCATTGGTTGCGATAGAATCAGCTACAAAAGTTATTGCTTCTCATGTAAGAATGGCAGGATTGGCTGATATTCTTGGAATGGCGGGCAAAAAAAACATTCAAGGCGAAGAAGTTCAAAAGCTTGACGAGCTTTCAAACAATCTGCTTATTCAATACCTCTCACAGTCAGGTGAATTTTTCGCCTTAGCTTCTGAAGAACTTGACGAGCCAATCTTCCCAGAAGAAGGAAAAGATGCTAAATACGTGATAGCTTTTGACCCGCTTGATGGCTCCTCTAACATTGATGTAAACATCAGCATAGGAACAATTTTCTCTATTCATAGAAGAGTAAATTCCGATGTTTCAGATTTCTTACAGGAAGGATACAAGCAGGTTGCGGCCGGATATGTAATCTATGGGTCTTCTACAATGCTTGTTTTATCAACAGGAAATGGCGTTAATGGCTTTACATTAGACCCGGCGGTTGGTATGTATCTACTTTCTCATCCAAATATGAAAATACCAGAAAAAGGAAAGATTTACTCAATCAATGAATCCAACGATAAAAAATGGATTGATGCAGGATTAAAAGAGTACATAGAAAGTCTAAAAGATGAAGGCTACACATCAAGATACATCGGGTCTATGGTTGCAGACGTTCACAGAACGTTAATAAAAGGTGGAATTTTTGCTTATCCGGCGGATGTAAAAAATAAAAACGGAAAGCTAAGACTTTTATACGAAGCATCACCTATGGCATTTTTAACAGTCCAAGCCGGCGGAATAGCAACGACAGGAAAGGAAGATATATTAAACATCAAGCCAACAGACATACATCAAAGAGTACCTGTTTTCTTAGGTGGAAAATATGAGATGGAAAAATTAAAGAGTATGTTAAAAAATGGATAATTGGATAAAGCTATACGTTGCAGATAGCAGAAGCATGGAAGAAGTTGAAGACGAAAGTATAAGTCTAATAATTACTTCACCACCATATTGGCATATAAAAGATTACGGCGTTGAAAACCAAATAGGTTATGGTCAAACATTGCACGATTATCTTAAAGATTTATACAGGGTTTGGCTAGAGTGTTTTAGAGTACTAAAACCGGGCAGAAGATTATGTATCAACGTAGGAGACCAATTTGCAAGGTCTGTAATTTATGGAAGGTATAAAGTTATCCCCATTCATTCAGAAATCATCAGCCAGTGTGAAAAAATAGGATTTGATTACATGGGCAGTATTATTTGGCAGAAAAAAACAACTATGAACACAACAGGCGGAGCCGTTGTAATGGGGTCTTATCCATACCCACCAAACGGATTGATAGAAATAGATTACGAATATATATTAATTTTTAAAAAACCGGGCGGTAAAGAAAAAATAGCAAAAGATATAAAAGAAAAATCAAAGCTTACAAAAGAAGAATGGAAAGAATATTTTTCAGGACATTGGAAATTTGGCGGTGAAAAGCAGATAAATCATGAAGCTATGTTTCCAGAAGAGCTACCAAAGAGACTTATAAAAATGTTTTCTTTTGTTGGAGAAACGGTTTTAGACCCTTTTGTAGGAAGTGGAACTACCTTAAAAGTAGCCAATCTTCTACAAAGAAATGCAATAGGATATGAAATAAACGAAAAATTTTTAGATATCATAAAGCAAAAAATCTCGTTTAAAGATATTCTATTCACAAAAATTGATGTTATAAAACGAGAAACAAAAACAGAAGTTAAACCAATAGATTATACGCCTTCAATCCAAGACGCAAAGCCGGAGATAGACCCGAAAAAACTAAATTTTAAAAAAGATTCTACCTATAAGGTTATTGACATACTTAGTGAAGATACTATAAAGCTTAACACAGGACTTAATGTAAAGCTGTTAGGTGTAAAAATATTAGATAAAGAAAAATCCTTAGAATATCTTAAAAGTCATGTTCTAAAAAAAGAAGTTTTACTAAAATTTGATAAAAACCCTATCTTGAATGAAAATATGGTTTATGCTTACGTGTATTTAAAAAATAAAATATTTATTAATGCTTACATGATTAAATCAGGTATGGCAAAAACAGACACGGAAATAGATTTTAGTTTAAAGGAAAAATTCTTAAAACTTGAAAAGGAACTTATTAATGAGTAAAGAATGGATTCTAAACATAGCGACAAACAGATGGGGTTTAAATAAAAAAAATAGCGTAGGACCTGTGTCTGAATGGATAAGAGAATGCTCCCCAAAGAAAATAGAAGAATGGGAGATTTGCTATAAGGATAAATTAAAAAAATTCTTAGAGAGAAAGAAAATTTATATCAAGCCAGATGAGTATTTAGAAGATTTAGGAAAAAAATTATATACAAAAATATCAGAGGTCTTAAAAAAAGAAATAGAAGAAGTATCTGAGGAAGATTGTATTGTTTATATTAAAAATTTAGTCATTAACAGAACCTTTGAAGGATATCAAACAGAAATTAATACAATTTATAGCATTTTAGAAAAAGAACTTGGAGTAAAGTTAATTCCTGCACCGGATAATTGGGATAGGTTATATAATGTTGATTTTTATATCCAAGTGAAAGATAAGTATATCGGAATTCAGATAAAACCTATATCGTACAATCAAACACCGGAAATTCATAAGTGGAAAGATTGGTTAGAAAAATCGCACAAGAAGTTTAAAGAAAAATTCGGTGGAGATGTTTTTATAGTTTTTTCTGTAAAAAACGAAGCAGGCAAAAAAGAAATTTGGAATAAAGAAGTTATTGAAGATATAAAAAAAGAAATAGAAAGATTGAGCTAAACCATGTCCAGTAGAATAAAACATTATCTTATAAATGAAAAATACGAAGACCCGGGAATAGTTATAGAAATTCCTGAATTACAAGACTTTATACTTTTTGATGTTGGAAATATTTATAAGCTTGATAGAGATCTAATCAAAAAGATAAATAAAATCTTTATTACGCATACACATATGGACCATTTTATTGGATTTGATTTTTTACTTCGAAGCAAGCTTGGAAGACCACAAACTGTTGAAATGTTTGGAATAGACCCTTTATCTTACAATGTTTTTTGTAAATTACAGGGCTATACTTGGAATCTTGTTGACCTTGAACCACAGATAATATTCAAAGTTAAATGTTTAAAAGATAACCTTTATCAATATTATGAATTTGACATAAAGAAAAAATTCGCAAATGACTTTATAAAAGAGGAAGAGGCTGATAGTGATATAATCTATGAAAATAGCCATTATAGAGTTAGGTATGCAGTTTTAGACCATAAAATCAAGGTCATGGGATATGCTTTTGAGTATAAAGACAGACTTTTTCTAAAAAAAGAAAAAATCCAAGAATTACCATTAAAAGGAAAAGAGATAGGGTTTTTTAAACAGTGGCTTGAAAATCCAGAAAATCAAGGCAAAACCTTTAAAATCTTAGATAAAGAATATCCTTACGAATATTTAAAAGAAGAGTACAGCTATGCTCAAAAAGGCATAAAAATTTCCTACATTACTGATGTAGTTTACAGCCAAGAAAATAAAGAAAA
Source organism: Sulfurihydrogenibium sp. YO3AOP1 (assembly GCF_000020325.1). Taxonomy (NCBI): domain Bacteria; kingdom Pseudomonadati; phylum Aquificota; class Aquificia; order Aquificales; family Hydrogenothermaceae; genus Sulfurihydrogenibium; species Sulfurihydrogenibium sp. YO3AOP1. Next base: position 20,454 of record NC_010730.1, on the reverse strand, counting down.
AATAGTAAACCTTGTTAAAGATTCAGATTATTTATACTGTGAATCGGTCTTTTTAGAAAGAGATAAAGAACAGGCAAGCAAAGTTTATCATTTAACGACAACGCAAACGGCAGAAATCGCAAACCTTGCAAATGTTAAAAACTTAATCGTTTTTCATTTTTCAAGAAGATACGGAAAAAATAAAGATATAGTATTAGAAGAAATCAGAAAATACTTTCCAAATGTTTCGTAATCTACTATATCCATTGTCAGCCATCTATTGGACGTTAGCATCATTAAGAAGGTTTTTATATGAAAAAAATATAATAAAGAAAAAAAGACTGCCAAAGCCTGTTATATCTGTTGGAAATCTTTCAGTTGGTGGCACAGGAAAGACTCCGATTGCCATATCCATAAGCAAATACTTACAAAATCAAGGCTTTAAAGTTGCAGTTTTGTCAAGAGGGTACAAAAGAAAATCAAAAGAAGAAATCATTAAATGTGATAATACTCTAAACGCTAAAAGCTGCGGAGATGAGCCGTTTTTAATGGTTAAAAAAGGAATGGATGTTTTCGTAGGAAAAGACAGGTATAAATCAGGAATGTATGCTTTAAAGATTAAAGATTATGATTTTTTTATCCTTGACGATGGATTTCAGCACTTTCAACTTTTTAGAGATTTTAATATACTTGTTGTAGACGCAGGTAAGCCATTTTGGAAGGATAAAATTCTACCGGTTGGAAATCTTAGAGAACCAAAGAGCTTTTACAAGTATGCTGATGTTTTTTTGATTACAAGATATAAAGGACAAGCCGATGTCATTGATAAACTTAAAGAATTTGGAAAGCCGTTTTTTATTACACAAGAAAGATTCGATGGGTTAATAGACTTGGATAATAACAAAATAGATTTTTCATTCTTGAAAGGAAAAAAAGTGTCTGTTATATCAGGACTTGGAAACAATCTACAGTTTTTTAATTTAGTAAAGTCTTTGTCAAAACAGTATGATTTTATAGTAGAAGAGTTTATAAACCTTCCAGACCATTTTGACTATAAAAACTTTAAGTTTGACCTAAATAAAACTTATATAACAACCGAAAAAGATTTGGTAAAAATAAACCAAAAAAATGTCTATGCTGTTAGTTATGAAATATTAATACCTGAGGAGTTTTACAAGTTCATGATGGAGAGAATTCATGCAAGAGCAAAATCCGATTGATATAATCTTAAAGCTTGTTTTAAAAGGAGAGATAGACCCTTGGAATATAGATATTACTGTTTTAGCTGAAAAGTATTTAGAAGAAGTTAAAAAAATGTACATTCCGGATTTTCAAACTGTATCAAAAGTCCTAATCGTTGCAGCATTACTTCTGAAGATGAAAGCAGAAAGCTTAAAAATTGAAGATGAAGAAGAGAATGAAGATAAAACATCAAGAAAACGTCTTTTTGGAATAAAAAGATTTTATACAATAGAAGAACTTGCAATGATTTTAAAAGAGTATACACAACCACCGGTAGATTACTCACCATCAAAAAGAAGCCCTTCGCAAAAAAGAGAAAGAAATTCAGCTAAAAAAATAAAAAAATTTGATTATCAACTACACAAAGCTTCACTAGAAGAAGCGATAAAATTTATAGAAGACTATCTTAAAGAAGTCCTACAAGTTATAAAATTTTCAGAATTTAACTATCCGGATAAAACTCAAGCATTTATAGCACTGCTATTTTTAAATTACGACAATAAGATAAATCTTTACCAGGAAGAACATTTTGGAGAAATATATATAGAGCCTATTATGGTATAATCTTATTCATGATAAGAGTATTTTACAGAGAAGGCTTAATAATAAAGTCAATCCAGCTTAAAGAACTTGAAAAAATAGAGGATAAGTCTAACATCTTATGGGTTGATATCTTCAATCCAACGGAAGAAGAAATAAAATGGTCTGTAGAAACTTTTAAGATTGAATTTCCATCATTCCAAGAAAGGGAAGATATAGAGATAAGTTCAAGATATTGGGAAGAGGAAGACAGCATAACGATTAACACATACTTTTTAATCAGAGAAGAAGAGAACGCATTTAACGATACTGTCTCTTTTATCATAAAAGACAATTACATCATCACTGTAAGATACAGAGAGTTAAAGACATTCAGAGAATTTGTAAGAAGATTACTTACCAACCCAAGCATCTATAAAACAGGATTTCATGTTTTCTCTTCTATTCTTGAAATCAAGATTGCATCAGATTCCGACGTTCTTGAAAATGTATCAAAAGAGATTTCAAAGCTTGGAAAAATCGTATCTTCCGGAAACTTAGATGTTACAGAAACAGTTTTTGAATCTATCTCTTACTACGAAGATTTAAACATGACTATCAGGGAATCCCTTATAGATAAGCAAAGGGTTTTATCTTCATTACTAAAAAGCTATAAAGTTCCTGAAGATGTTAGAGAAGAGCTAAGAATTTTGATCAAAGACGTAAACTCTCTAATTGATTATACAAAGTTTAATTTTGAAAGACTAAGCTATTTACAAAATACATTCTTAGGTTTGTTAAACATAGAGCAGAACAAAGTAATCAAAATCTTTACAGTTATAGCTACTATCTTTATTCCACCTACATTGATTGCAAGCATTTATGGTATGAACTTTGAAAATATGCCAGAATTACATTGGCAGTATGGATATTTTTATGCCTTAATTCTCATGTTTTTGTCAGCATCTGTTCCAATTTTCTTATTTAAAAGGAAAGGGTGGCTATGATAAAGAAAAAAATGCTTTTTTTGTTTGTTGAAACCGTTGCATTTGTGTTTCTAATCATTCTTGGACTGTCTGTTATAAATTTTATCTATAAAAATGATATTATCCAAGATAAAGCAGACTTTTTTAAAGCTGTATGGGTTGTGATAGTTGTAACTTTATATAGTTCAAGTGTAATCTTTACTTTAAAATTAAAAGATAAAGACCCTGCTTTAGAGCAAAAAGAGTTAGAAGAAAGGTTAAAAGCTAAACAACTTTATGAAGAAAGAGATTTTATAATAAACAGAAGAATAACACTTGCTTATGGAATAACTTTACTCTTTTTATTTTTTGCAGTTTTAACATCTGAGCTTTTAAGCTTTTTCTTTGATGAAGGTCTTTTATCACCTGTTCAGCTTGCATTTCATACAGCAGCGTTTGTTGGCTATGTGATTACATTTAAGTATGTTTGGGAAAAGCAGGACTATATAGAGTATAAAAGCAGAGAGTTTGTAAGAAAGCAGATTAAAGAAGATGACAACTTAGTGGAGTAAAAGATGCCATACATAGTAAGAGTAAGACAGAAATTTAACGCAGCACACTTCTTGACGGATTATCACGGACAACCAGAGCCATTACACGGGCATACTTGGATGGTCGAGCTTTTCATAAGAGCTGATAAACTTGATAACGGTGGTATGGGATACGACTTTATAGAGATTAAAGAATTTCTAAAAGAGATTCTGCCAGACTATAAATGTATGAATGATATATACGACTTTTCTCCAAGTGCTGAAAATGTAGCTAAGTACTTATATGATAAAATAAAAGAAAGATACCCAACACTTCAAAAAGTTGTTGTTTGGGAAACTGAAGAGGGCGGAGCTGAATACTACGAAGAATGACCTTCCGCAAAAGCTAATGCACCAAAAGCACCACTCCAACTTCCAAGCTTTGCCATATCAATTTTTAAATCTCTAAGTGGTAATGGAAAAATAAGATTTTTTGTTTTTTCTCTAACAATCTCTAAAATATCAGGATAATGTTCTATAATGCCGCCCGCCAGCAGTATTTTGTCAGGATTAAATATATGAGCAATATTCATAATACCGGTTGATAAGTAATTACTAAACATCTCAAAAGATTTTAAAGCTTTTTCATCTTTGTTCTTAGCAAGATTAACTATCTCAAAAGATGTTGTCTTTTTTTCTGTAAGCATACAGTATATCCTTTCAAGTCCGTAGGAAGACACATAAGCTTCTAAACAACCATTTCTTCCACAGTGGCATGGTAGTCCATTTTTTTCAACAGCAATATGACCTATCTCCATAGCACTACCCGAGACGCCGGAGATGATTTTACCACCAATTACAGCACCACCACCAAGACCGGTTCCAAGGGTCAAGCAGACAAGAATTTCGCTATCTTTGCCATTTCCGTAAACATACTCACCATAAGCAGCAAGATTTGCATCATTCTCTATAAACACTTTGATATTACTGTGATTTTCTATCTCCTGCTTTAAATTCAAACCTTCTAAAAACTTTAGATTTGGTGAGTTTGTAAGCTGACCGGATTTTTTATCAACAAGTCCGGCAATGGCTATACCAACTTTTAAAGCTTTGTGTTTTTCTATTAATTTAAGTATTTCACTTACAAAAGTTTTTTTATCCTGAAAATTAACGCTAATTTTCTCTTTAAAAATGTTATTATTCTCATCTTTACCAACAACCTTTATAAAAGTCCCACCAATATCAATTCCAAGAATCAAAGTTAGCTCCTAAAAATTTATTTACTTTTTACGATTATTATATTATAAAAAGTTTGAAAGGAGGATATTCAAAAAATCAGGTTAGAAATATTTGGTTTTTATAAAATTTAAAAAAGAGATCCTTCGGCCTTACGGCCTCAGGATGACAGAGAAAATGAAAGCATGTTAACGATTACCTTATTTGTCATTCTGCAGCCGGCGAAGAATCTCATATTTTTATTAAATTTCTCACCCGACGTGTTTGAAAGGAATTAGATAAAATATTTACAAAAGCGGATTTGAAAAATATAAACCGGAGGTTCTAAACAATGTCGCTATTGGCAAGTTTATCCATAGCAGGACAAAGCTTATTAACATTTCAAAGAGGAATAAACTCTACAAATAAAAATATATCCAACGTAACTACAGAAGGGTACAATAAAGAAACGCCGGTTTTTCAAGATTTACCAAAAAGCGGAGTATATCTAAATAAAATAATCAGAGCTTTTGACCAATCATTATTTAACAGGTCTATTTCTTTGAATCAAAGCGTAAATTCTGATAAAAGTTATAGTGGCATACTTGATAATATAGAAGATGTGTTTAACGATGCACTTGGTGGTGGATTTTCTGATACACTAAATACATTTTTTAACTCCATAAACGATATGCTTATAAAACCTGATGATTTGGCTGCAAGGTCTCAATTTATAGCAAATGCTAAGGTTTTAGTTGGAAAAATAAGAAGCAGTAATAAAGCACTTGAAGACTTAAAACAGCAAACAGTTTTAAAAGTAAGGGACCAAATTAATCAAATCAATCAAATTACCGAGCAGTTAGCAAAGTTAAATAATCTTATAAAGACAAAAACTCTTGATGTTGAATCTAACAACGAATATCTAAATGAAAGAGACAGATTAATAACTCAATTAAGCAATTTAATAGACACAAAGGTTGTGTTTAATGAAGATAACACTGTTAATGTATTTACTGCTAAAGGTTTTGGCTTGGTAGTCGGTATGACAAATACACAGCTTCAGTTTGAAACAGATTCCAATGGAAATGCTATTATAAAATGGAATAATACAAACGATATAACAAAAGAGATACAAAATGGAGAGCTTGGTGGCAATTTAAAAGGAATAGATGCAATTAATGGACAGCTAAATAGATTAAATGACTTTGCAACTGTTTTAGCAAATGTGTTTAATAAAGTTCACAGTCAAGGTTATGGATTAGACGGCAGCACCGGTTTAAATTTCTTTGGAATTGACCCAAATTCTTCACTATCTAAAATAGATGCATCTAATATTATTGTAGCTATAGACGATCCTAAACAAGTTGCTTTGGCAACAAATAATGCATATTTAAATTCAGATAATACAAACGGTAAAAATCTTTTAGCATTAAAAGATAGTATCAACGGCGTACTTACACCTACCGAAGAAACAGCTTTAAAATCAAGTCTTAACGACCCAAACAATTATGACATCATTAAAAATAGCAAATTTTCAGAATATTACAACTCACAACTTGTGGCTATTATTTCGTCTGAAAGTTCAAGAATAAAAACACAGATGAAAAATAACCAATTTCTATATGATGCCATAACAGAAAAGATGAAAAGCTTAACCGGTGTTAATATGGATGAAGAGTTGATTAACTTAACCAAGCTTCAAAGGTCATACCAAGCTGCTGCAAGAATAATCACTGTTACGGATGAATTAATGCAAACGATTTTGAATATAGGCAAGTAATATTTTAAGATATCTTGGGTGAGAAATTAGTGGTTTTTATAGAATTTAAAAAGGAGATCCTTCGGCCTTACGGCCTCAGGATGTTCTATGTTAAATGTCAAGTACAAAAATTTTCATCAAATGGTCTTCTGCTTTTTAATACACCATATGCTTGCCTTAATAACTTATGTGCTACAGCCACTAATGCTAATTTTTTAGCCTTACCTTTACTTACTAATCTTTCGTATAATTCTCTGCAGTATTTGTTAAACCTTATTGCTGATAATGCTGCCATGTATAATATTTTCCTTGCATATGGATTTCCCATCTTTTTTATCCGGACACTTTTCTTTACACATGCTGCACTTTCATATGGGCTTGGATTAATTCCTATAAAACTCGATATATCTTTTACACTCTTAAATCTTTCAAAATTTCCATATACTGATATTATCATTCCTATAGTCCTATCACTTATACCAGGTATACTTTTTAAAAGTTTGTATTCCTCTTGATAATTCTTCTTAGACAATTCTTTTATCTCTTTCTCAAGTTCTTTTATGTTTTTTTCTATTTTTCTAATTAGCTCATCGTAATATTCTAAATTCTCTTTCAATTTTTTCATTGGTACATAGGTTAATGATTCTCTTTTGTTTCTTAGCATTGTAAGCTGCTGTTGTAGGTCTTCCAATATCTTTAGTTTTACTTCTATTTCTTTTTCTACATCTGATTTTGGTTTATAAAGCTCTCCATCGAAAAACGTTCTTCCATATTCTGCAATAAAGAATGAATCAGCTTTATCTGTTTTAACTCTTGTCATTTTAGCTTCCATAAATTTCTTTATTGAAAATGGATTTACTACTGCTACTTTATAACCATTTTCATACAGATAATTAGCAAGCTTTAAATGGTAAACTCCCGTATGTTCCATTATGATAAGCATATCTGACTTTTTAAACTTCTTAAGGTAAGGCTTTACTTTCATTTCAAACTCTACCGGGTCAGATTTAACTTCAAAATTTTCTTTCTTGTTATCATACAAAACTGTAGCAGTGAATGAGTTTTTAGATACATCAATTCCTATGACTATTTTGTAGCTGTTCATAATAGTACCTCCTTTCATAAAATACTTGACATGAAAGAAACTTCCTGATAACCTATCATCGTAGTTAAATACAGGCTTAAAAGCCTAATGTTCTAATTCAGGTTGTAGGAAGTAGAGGAAGGACAGTCTAAAACATCCTGATCGGTCTTAAAAGACCAATGACAGAAACTTGATCTGTCCTTCTTTTTTTCTCCCATGTCTATAATTATTATAAAACTTATTCTCTTATAGTTTAAAAAATTTTTAGTATATTTAATATACGATGACAGAGAAAGTAAAAGCATGTTAATTACCTTATTTGTCATTCTGAGCGAAGCGAAGAATCTCATGTTTTTCTTTTCAAGTCGAAAAATCAAAAAAGAGGTCCTTCGGACTTCGTCCTCAGGATAACAGGAAAAGTTAAAGTTATAAAAATTTTAGAATAGTTTCGTATATAGGATTTTTTAACATTTAAACAAGAGATTCGTCTTTCGCTTTCAGGATAACCACTAAGCTTAATCTTTCTGTCGATTTCTTACTCTATTATTCCAATTAACCTATATACTCTCCATAATTAACTTGACAGCTTCTTCTTCTGGCATTGGTTTTGCAAAATAAAATCCTTGCAGATAATCAGCTCCAAGTAAAGATAAAAATTTTACCTGCCCCTCTGTTTCTACACCTTCAGCTATTGTTTTTAATCCAAAATCTTTAGCTAATCCAATTATGAATTTTACTAACGATAAGTCTTGTCTACTTCTTGCAATGTTCCTTACAAAAGACATATCTATTTTTAGTATATCAATAGTTAAATCTCTTAAATATGTTAAAGATGAATATCCTGTTCCAAAGTCATCTATCGCTATTTTTATGTTTTTATTTAAATCTTTAATGTCTTTAAATATCTTCTTAGATTTTTCTATATCTTTTATGACATTTCTTTCTGTGATTTCTATTACTAAGTTATTTTGAGTTTCTATTGGCAAAGATTTTAACCTTTCAACAAAGTTTTTATCTGATAGTTCATCTGATGTTAAGTTTAATGAGTATCCAAGCAGTCCTTTTGGTGATAGGTTTAGAGATATTGTTCTATCTTTTTTATCATTCAAAGAGTTAAATTTTTTTATCTTTTGAGAAACTTCTTCTAAAGCCCATTCTTCAAATTTTGTGATATATTTGCTGTTTTCAAGATAATCTATAAACTTTATAGGTGGATAAACAGTTCCATCTTCGTCTACTATCCTGACTAATGATTCAAATCCTGCTACTGAAAAGTCTTCTGATTTAAAGTATGGCTGGAAGTAAAATTTAAATAATTTCTTTTTAAATGCTTTTTCTACAATCTTTTCAGCTGTTAGATATTCTTCTAATTTTTTATTTAACTGTGATTCATAGAATTTTATTACATTTTCTCCTTCTTTTTTAGCTGTGTTTAAAGTGAGAACAGCGTTATTATAAAGCTCTTCAAATGTTTGACCATCTTCATTGTATAAGACAATTGAAGCGTTGTAAGAAATATGAATTTTGCCTTTGGAAGTATTTAAATCTTTATCTAAAGCATCTCTAATCTTATAAATAAGTATTGACTCGTTTTCTATATTTGGAATAAGTATTGCAAACTCATCACTTCCAATTCTGGCTGCATATCCATCTGGAAATTCTTTTTTTAGATTTTTTGCTACTTCTTTTAAAATTTCATTGCCTGTTTCAAATTCATAAGAAGCATTAACTACAGACATGTTATAAATGTCTATCAATATTAATCCAAATTTTTCGTATATTTTGTTTTTAATTATTTCTGAGAATTGAATTTTAAATGATATAAAATTTGGAAGCTCAGTTAAACTATCATAGTATTTATATTTTTCTATTTCCTCTGAAAGTAGTTTCTCTTGTGTTATATCTCTTCCAATGGAAACAAATTTAAGTGTTTTATTTTTTAATTTAATTGGATAGATGGTTTGGTCTATATAAATTAGTCTTCCATCTTTTGTTTTATTTACAAATACTGCTGAAAATGGTTTGCCCGACAATATAGTGTTCCATAATTCTTTGTAAAATTCTATATCCTGTATTCCAGATTTAAATATTCTTGGATTTTTGCCAATTATTTCTTCTTTTGTGTATCCTGTCAAATCTATAACATATTGATTTACATACTCTATTGTTCCATTTGAATCAGTGATTAAAAGCCACATTTTTGAATTATCTACAGCCTTTCTTAAAAGTATATTTTCTTTATCTTTTTCTATTTTATTTAAAGCAAAAGATATATCTTGTTTAAGTTCTTCAAATAAAGTTAGAAAGTCTTTTCTAAATACAAATGGCTTTGTTGAATAGATAGTAATTACTAAATAAACTTCTCCATTTTTTTCTACCGGAATAGCTAACGATGAATATATGTCTCTTTTTAGAAGCTGATTTTTCCATGGAGTCATAAATTCTGACGTTAATGTATTTTCATTTATAATAATTCTATTTTCTCTGTAAGCTCTTCCTGATTGACCTCTTCCCTCCGGCAGGTCTTCTCTGACACTTACAACTAAATTATCTATATATCCATCGTCTTTGCCATACTTACATACTGGCTTAATAAAGTCTCCTTCTCTCTTTCCAATCCACACAAATTTAAAATGATTTTTTTCTACAAGGCTTTCACATATTCTTTGAAATAATTCCTCTTCTGTTTCTGCAGATATAATTAGCTGATTAATATCTTTTAAGCTTTCTATAAGAATCCTCTGTATTATTAAATTCCTAACTATTTTTCCAAGTTCATGATATTCTTTAAGTTTATTGATTTCGTCTTGAGAAATCTCTTGTAAATCTAATTCTTGGATAAATGTAATTATATTAAAGGAATTCTTTTCATAAAATTCTTCTGATACCAAAAAGTAATGGCTTATATCCAAATCTATTTCTTCTACGATTTTTAGCTTATCTTTAATTTCTTGACCTAATTCATCATAATATTCCTTAAATATCGCTCCAGCATCAGCTTTTCCATTTAATAAAGAATTTATGATTTCATCAAAAGATTCATATAAAATAACTTCTTTATTATAAAGACCTGTTTTGTTTAAAATACAATAAGAACTAAGTTTATCAACTATTGCTATATTTTGGAAATCCTTTTGATTATTTAAACTAATTAAAAGAAATTTATCGTAATAACCTTTAAATCTTCCTATAAGTTTGTAATTTTTTTGTAAAAGAATTAAAGCAGCATCAAAGCTTGCATAATATATATCTGGTTTAAAATTATCTACTGATATTAATGCTTCTTCTTCGTAGAAGTTTTTATAAGGTTTAAAATCTACTTCTTGTTTAAAAATTTGCTTTATTTTATCTGAGATTTTAAGCCATTTTTCCAGTCCCTCTTTTGTATCATGCGGACAAACTCTAAAGGTAATCATGAACCTCTCCTTTTAGAATTCCTTTAATATAATATCCATTATATTGCACCATTTATACGACCGTTAAATAGATTATACCATAATTGAAAATTTAAAAAATCATATAAAATTTAAAAATAAATTTACATCATCATATAATCTTTATCATCTTGTTTATCTGCCGAATTAAGCTAAAATAATAAAAAACTTACATAAAGAGGTGAAAAATGGAAAAATCTATCTTAATTTTTAAAGGACATCCTTCAAAATTCCCTACACAGGTAAATCAGAAAATAGAGTTTGATAACATTGAAACATACATGGAAATACCTTTTGAGTTTTATTTAGATATGCCGGAAGAAGAAAAAGCGTTTGTGCAAGGATTTAATTATTATATTGATGGAAATCTCAAAGATGCGAGAAAAGAGTTGGCAAAATCTGCAAGTAAAGTTCCAGAAGGTAAGTATATGTTAGCTTTAGTAAATTATCTTTTAGGAAAAACTACAGAAGCAAAACTGCTTTTGACAGGATTTTCATCAGATTGGCAGAGATTTATCCAAACATGGAGAGTTCCGGTTCTCGTTGTTCCATTTAAAAATGGTACAGATGCATTATATATTTCTTTAGATGAGAACGGATTAAATGCTTTACAATATTTATTAGAAGGTAAAACGCCAGAGGAAGTGGCATTTATTTTAGGACTATAAAAGGAGTGAAGCATGTATAAAGAATTGGTTATGTCAAAAGCACCGTACATATTAACGGCTTTAATGGCAGATGGTGGAGAGTTTGGAGAGATTTATTTTGAAAATTTAAAAAGCTTAACCTTAAATCTTGAAGACAACAAAATAGAAAGAATTTCAAAAGGAATAGATGCAGGCGTTGGGATAAGACTGATAAAAAACCTTAAAACCTACTATGGCTATACATCAGAGATTACTTTCCAAAACATGATGGAAATTGCTAAATCCTTAGCAAAAGCAGAAGGAGAAGGAAGAATAGCCGTTGGAAAAGCACACTATAAAGCATACACAAATGTTTTGATAGACCCGGATGAGTTTGAATTAAAAAAGAAAAAAGATATTCTTGAAAGAGCAAACGAAATAGCAAGAGCTTACGATGATAGAATAAAGCAGGTTTCTGTTACTTTAAGAGATGTAAAAAAAGAAATTTTAATAATAAACACAGAAGGAGAAATTATTGAAGATACTCAAATAAGAGTTGTATTTTTTGTAGAGGCAATAGCTTCCGATGGAGAATCTTTATACAGAGGATATGAATCTACCGGCGGTAGCATTGGATACGAGCTATTTAATGAAGATTTTGTAAATGTTATAGATTATGTAGCTACAAAGGCTGCAGAAAGAGCAGTTCTTGGATTAAAGGCAAAGCCTGCACCGGCAGGGAGCTTTACAGTTGTGATTTCATCGGAAGCAGGCGGAACTATGATTCACGAAGCAGTGGGACATGGACTTGAAGCGGATTTAGTAAATCAAGGCTTGTCAGTTTACAGAGGTAAGATAGGCGAAAAAGTAGCCTCAGAATTGGTTAGCGTGATAGATGATGGAACATTATTAGGAAAAAATGGAAGTTTTCATTTTGATGACGAGGGAGTGCCAGCACAAAGAAAAGTATTAATTGAAAATGGTATTTTAAAAGGCTATATGTACGATAGACTTACAGCAATGAAAGAGGGAAGGCAGTCAACAGGAAACGGTAGAAGGGATGGATATAAAAATATTCCAATTGTAAGAATGACAAATACTTACATAGATGCAGGAAAAGATAATCCATCTGATATTATTAAAGATACAAAAGACGGAATTTATGTTGTAAAAATGGGTGGTGGTCAGGTAAACACAGTCAATGGAGATTTTGTCTTTGAAATCATGGAAGGATACAGAATTGAAAACGGTGAGATAACATATCCAATCAAAGGAGCAACATTGATAGGCAATGGACCACAGGCATTGATGGATATAGATGCGGTGGGCTATGACTTAGGATGGGCTATTGGCACATGTGGCAAAGATGGGCAAAGAGCACCGGTTAGCGATGCACAACCAACGGTAAGAATCAAAAAACTTACTCTCGGCGGGGTAATTTGAGAATCTCAGATTATGAAAAAGAAATAATCGTTAAAACTGCCAAAGATATTTTTGGAAACAACACAAAGGTTTATCTATTTGGAAGTAGGGTTTATGATGACAAAAAAGGTGGAGATATAGATTTATACATAATTCCAGAAAATAAGGATAAACTTTTTGAAAAAGAAATAAAATTTAAAACCTTACTCCAAATAAATCTTGGAGAGCAAAAGATAGACGTTGTCCTGCATAAAGACTTTGAAAGAGATATAGAAAAAGTAGCACTATCAGAGGGCGTTTTACTTGAATGACAAAAATTATCTTAGATATCAAAAGCTTTATAATGAAGTAAAAAAACATTATCTTGTTTTAAACAAAGCCTTTGATAGTTTAAGTCATTATGATATGAAAAATTATAAAGAAGACCTAGAGCTTCTAAGAATATTAGACCAAATTGCCTATAGATTTTCTAAGCTTCAAGACTCAACAGGAAAGCTGTTGAGGGCATATCTTACCTTAAAGGGCGAAAACGTAGAAAACTTACCAATCATTGACGTTATAAACTTAGCAGAAAAATTTAATTTTCCTATGGATAAAAAATTTTGGTTTGAAATGAAAGAAATCAGAAATCTTATAACTCACGAATATGAAGAAGACTATGAAAAAATAATCAATACACTTGAGCTGATAAAAAACTCTATGCAAAGATTTAAGGAGTTAATTGAAGCGTTAAGATGAAAAAGTAAGAGGTGAGAGGTAAAAGATTGGGATTTTTAACTCACCTGCAGAATGACAAAGAATATAAAAACAAGCTTTTCTTTATAAATTATTAGTTCAAATTTTTAAAACTTTAAGATGAGAATGTTTTGAAAAATTCTTAAGATTTGGTATACTATCATTTTGCATTTGTGATAAGAATGCTATTTTGCGTTATTTGTTATTCTGAAGCCGGTGAAGAATCTCTGTCTTTTTACTTCTCACTTATTCACTTACTCACCTATTTTAAAAGAGGAGATCCTTCGGACTAAAGTCCTCAGGATGACGAGGAACTTCCGAATGGTGTCATTCTGCAGCCGATAAAGAATCTCTGTTCTTTTGCCTCTCGCTTATTCACCGTACGGGTAATTCATGAATTACCTCTACTCATTTTTTCGCTTTTTAAAAAAGAAAATCCTTTGGACTAAAAGTCCCTCAGGAGGATGACGGACAAAAGTAAAGTTATAAAAATTTTAACAGTGTTCTTAATTTAACAATACACTATAAACTAATCTTTCTCTATCGGAATTACTGTTATGGTTCTTTTTCCTTTTGAGTTTATAATTTCAAGCTCTATCATATCTCCTGGTTTTACTTTATTTAAAAATAGCCTAAACTCTTTAGAATTTTTTATTGGATTACCATTAATTTTAGTTATTATATCGCCGACAACTAAACCAGTTCCGGAAGCAGGGCTATTCTTCTCAATTTTTAATACCAAAGCACCACCGTTTATATTCATTCTTTCTTTTATCTCTTCAGACACATCTGTTACAACTATACCAATCCAACCTCTTCTAACCTTACCATATTTTATTAGTTGATTTACAGTGTCTTGTAGTATATCTACAGGGATAGCAAAACCGATACCTTGTCCAGTTTGAACTGTGGCTATACTCATTCCAACAACTTTTCCGTCAAGATTTAATAGTGGTCCACCGGAATCACCCGGATTAATAGAAGCATCTGTCTGAATAAAACCTTCTATAGATGAAATACCTACTTCTCTGTTTATAGCTGATATGATTCCAAACGTGTAAGTATGCCCCAAATTATAAGGGCTGCCAGCAACCAACACAAACATTCCAGGCTTTATATTCTCTAAATATTCAAATTTTAGAGATTTTATATCTCTATTAAAATTATTCAGTTTTACTTTCAAAACGGCTATATCAGTTTTAGTATCAACTCCTACAACTTCGGCTTTAAAAACTCTATCATTATAGAATCTAACAAAAATATTTCCCTTTTTCTCAATTACATGTGCATTTGTGGCTATATAGAGATAATTAGATGTTTTTTTAATAACAAATCCAGAACCGACTGATTCATCATCAATATCTTTAAGTAATAAAGAAGTTTCTTTGTCTTGTTTTGTGAAAATAGTTACTACAGATGGAGTGGTTTGTGAGATTACATTTTCAATTCTGTCTTGAATTAGTTTAACAGCATCTTTTTCTTTTTTTGATTCACAAGATTGAATAATTAGATATAAAAGGATGTAAAATAAAAGTAATTTGTTTATTTTTTCGAAATTAAAACGGTCGCTATTATCCATTTTTTGTTATTATATCACCTCAGTAATCTTTGAAAATGTTAGATTTAATTATATCATAAAACGGTATTATAATGTTTTAAAATGAATTTTTAAGCATTTAAACGAAAATTTAAAAAGCTTAATATGTTTTAAAAAAGTTAACGAGGTGAAACATGCTAAAAGGTTTATATGTAATCACAGATGAAAAATTAACTCCATACGATAAAATTTTTGACATGGTAGAACAATCTTTAAAAGGTGGTGCTAAATTAGTTCAGCTGAGAGATAAAAATAATACCGATGACTTTTTATTACCAATAGCTAAGGACTTGAAAAATCTTTGCCATAAATATGATGCTTTATTTATAGTTAATGACAGGCTTGAATTAACTTTAAAGTCTGATGCTGATGGAATTCATGTTGGAGAAGAGGATGTTGACATATCAGAAATTAGAAAAGCTCTAAAAGATAAGATCGTTGGTGTATCTTGTTATGGAGATGTTGAAAGGGCAATATTGATGGAGCGTTTATCTGCTACTTATGCTGCTTTTGGAAGTTTTTACCCTTCTCCAACAAAGCCTAAATCTAAAGTCGTTGATAAATCTGCAATAACAGAAGCTAAAAGATTTTTAAAAATACCTGTCTGTGTAATAGGTGGTATTACGGTTGAAAGAGCTAAAGAACTTGTTGAGCTTGGTGCTGATTTAGTGGCTGTAATAAGTGATATATGGACTGCCGAAAACATAGAAGAGAGGGCAAGAGAATATGCAGAATTGTTTAGAGGTAAAAGGTAATATAGAGTGCTTTAAAATTTTGATTAAGTTTAAAAATCAATAAGGCTGTTCCAAGAAAATTTTTTGATAAAGACATCATCTTGCCTGTCATTCTACATCCAAGCAAAGAATCTTCTTTTATGTTTATCTTATCTTTAAAAGACCTTAAAAGAGGAGGTCCTTCGCTTTGTTACTGGATAAGACGTTAAACAACCATTCGTGTCATTCTGAGCATAAGCGAAGAATCTCCTCTCCCCATTCTCACTTTCTTCTTATTTCCCGGATTTTAAAAGAGAAAATCTTCAGACTAACGTCCTCGAGATTACAAAAACCGCCAATGGGTCATTCTGCAGCTGACTAAGAATATTCGCCCTTTTTACCTCTCATTTGTTCGCTGTGCGGACAATTCATGAATTGCCTCTACTTTTTAACCTTCTTTAAAAGAGAAAATCCCTCAAACTGAAGCCTTAGAATAGTGGTAAAGTTAAAGATATATTACATATACATTTAAAACTTAAAAAAATTTTTAAAGCAGTCTCAGGGTAATATATTTCTTACTTTCTCACTACTTACTTACCTTTTCTAAGTGGTTAAAAAATTCCGGGTAAGATATATAAACACAATCAGCATCTTTTATTGTAATTCCTTCTTCACTTACTAATCCAAGAATTGCAAAGCCCATTGCTATTCTATGGTCTTTATAAGAATCTACGATTCCACCTTTTACTTTCTGTTTTCCTCTTATTATCATACCATCTGGAAGTTCTTCTGCTTCAAGCCCTAAGCGTTTAAAGTTTTCTATTACTGATTTAATTCTGTCGCTTTCTTTTACTCTAAGCTCATGGGCACCGGTTATTACCGTTTCTCCTTCTGCTTGAGTTGCAATGATTGCAAGCAGTGGAATTTCGTCTATCATTGAAGGAACTTCTTGAGGCTCTACTTTTACACCTTTTAATTCATGATAGCTAATATAGATATCTGCTACTATCTCACCTGCTTCATCTCTTTTGTTTTTGTATTCAACCTTAGCCCCCATTTCTTTTAACTTTCTAAAAAATCCATCTCTTGTTGGATTTATTAAAACATCTTTTAATTCTATGTGAGACCCGGAAATAATTGATGCTGCAGCTGCAAAAAATGCCGCCGAAGATGGGTCGGCAGGTACGTTTATATGTATAGGATTTAGCTTATCTGCTTTTTTGACAGTTACTCTATATCCGTCTTTTGTAAATTCTCTACTTACATATGCTCCCATACTGTTTAACATATTTTCTGTATGGTCTCTTGAAATTACAGGTTCTATAACTGTTGTATCTCCTTTTGCAAACAGTCCAGCCAAAAGAATAGCTGATTTTACCTGTGCCGACATTTTTTCATTAAAAAAATCTATTCCTGTAAGCTTTCCACCTCTTATAGAGATTGGAAGTAAATTACCATCCTTTCTTCCATCTATTTTTGCACCCATTTTAGAAAGTGGCTCTGCTACCCTTTTCATAGGTCTTTTTCTTAGACTATCATCACCTGTTAACGCAGCAAAAAAATCAAATCCAGCCAATACTCCAAGAGTTAATCTTGTAGTTGTTCCAGAGTTTCCCATATCAAGAAGATCATCAGGTTCTTTCAGCCCATCTAAACCTTTCCCATGGACGTAATAAACACCTTCTTTTTCTACTATTTCAACCCCAAGTTTTCTGTATGCGTTTACAGTTGTAAGAGTATCACCAGCCTTTAAAAAGTTTTTTACAATAGATGTACCATCTGCCAATGAAGATAAAATTATTGCTCTGTGTGAAATAGATTTATCCGATGGAACTCTTAAAGACCCTTCTATTCTTTTTACTTTTTTAACTGTTTTTTCCATCTTTTATTCTCCTTTTAAATAATTCCCATAATGCTATTGATGTTGCGTTTGAAACATTCAGAGATGTTATTTTACCAACCATTGGAATAGTTGCAATAATATCTGCTTCTTCTAATATAGATTTTGAAACTCCTTTTCCTTCTGAGCCAACTATTAACGCAATCGGATATGGAAAGTCTATCTCAGCTATATTTCTTCCACCTTTTTCAATAGCAACAACCCAACCACCCTTCTTTTTAAATTTTTCAATTACATTTCTTAAACTTCCAACTTTTGCAATCGGAAGATGAAAAACTGCCCCTGTAGATGCTTTAACTACTACTTCATTTATAGGGCTTGACCTTTCTTTAGGGATTATAACTCCACTTACTCCAAAAATTTCTGCTGTTCTTAAAATGCTTCCTACGTTTTGAGGGTCTGTAATATGGTCTAAGATTAACATAATACCCTTTTCTTTTATTGTTTTATCTATAATTTCATTTTCATCATAATATTTTATTGGACTTACGAGTGCAACAACACCTTGTGTTTTCTTAGTGTTTGCGAGCTCTTCAATCTTTTGTCTTGATACTTTTTGTACTTTTACTTTCTTCTCATTTGCAAGCTCCAACAACTCTCTTGGCGGATGTGAATCATGAGCAATAAGAATTTTTTCAAGACTTCTTCCGGCTTTAAGTGCTTCTATTACTGGATTCCTTCCCCAAATTACCAAGTGATTATTATTTTCTTTTGTCATTCATTTATCCTTAATTTAATAATAAGATAATATTTTAGCAAATATTAGTTTTTTAACAAAAAATAAATTTTTAGACAGCTTTAGTTTTTGAATGAAATTTTGTAATTTTAAAACTTCCTTATTTATTTTAACTTAAGTTGCCGCCTTAACCAGCTTTGGAATATTATAAGAAAAAATAGCTTTCAGCCCTAATTTTCCACCAATTTAAGCTGATCTTCAAAAGTCGTAGTTCTTATAATCTTTATATCCTATCAGCTTATCTTCTCTCCATGTAATTGAAAGACATATTAGCTAAACCTTCTAAACTATGGCAACTTTCCTTCTATTAAATCTTGACTTTGATAGTACGTATTTAAAAAGAGTTTGTCCGCTTTCTTTAAGAAATCGTAGAGTTTTTTGATAATTTAATAAAAAATACTCGTTAGCAATGAAAACAATGATAAGTATTTTATTTTCTGAGACTTTTTGCTGTTTGTCTCCTTCTAAACCAAAGGCTTTTATCAGATCGTCATAAAGTAATCAACTTATCTTTAATCAAATCTACAGTATATTTTAACTTTCTATCTTTTTCCATTATTTCTTTTATTTTATTTGCAGCATTTAAAATTGTTGTATGGTCTTTTTTATGAAAATATCTTGCTATTGAGGATAAGGATTCATCAGTTAGCTCTTTTGATAAGTACATTGCTATCTGCCTTGCAGTTACAGATTTTTTATTTCTTGAGTTTCCAAGTAATTCTTTTATATCAATATTAAAGTAATTACATACTTCTTTTTGAATTCTTTCAACAGTTAATGGCTGTACTTCATTTACTTCTAATACATCTTTTAACACAGTTCTTGCAACGTCTAAAGTTATTGGTCTTCCCATTATTTCGCTGTAGGCTTTTAATCTTTTTATTGAACCTTCCAGCTCTCTAACACTTGTATTTACGGTTTTTGCAATAAATAGAACTACATCCCTTGAAAATTCTACATTCAATTCTTTCATCTTCTTTAATGTTATGTTAATCTTTGTTTCTAAATCCGGCTTGGTTATTTCGACAATTAATCCGCTGCTAAATCTACTTATCAATCTTTTTTCTATGCCATTTAACTTAGAAGGCGGTTGGTCTGAGGATAAAATTATCTGTTTTCCAAGGCTGTATAAAACGTTAAAAATATGATAGAACTCTATTTGTGTTCTTTCCTTTCCAACTAAAAATTGTATATCGTCAATAAGTAGAAGGTCTACTTCTCTGTATTTTTTTCTAAACTCTAAAATCATTCCTTTTTCTAAATATGAAAAAAGTTCAGAAGCAAATGTGTCTGCTGTTGTGTAAATGATTTTTGCTGAAGAGCTCTTTGCAAGGACATGATAAGCTGTTCCGTGTAATAAATGAGTTTTGCCAAGCCCAACATCGCCATAAATAAAAAGTGGATTATAAATTTTTCCTAAATTTTCTGTAACAGCCAAACATGCTTGAAATGCAACTTTATTATTATTTCCAACTATAAGATTGTCAAAAGTGTATTTTGGATTTAATGATAAATATTGATAAAAATCTGTTTCTTCAAAGTTTTTTGAATTCTTGCCTTTTTTTGTTTTCTTTGAAGATTTATCCTTTAAAGAAATAACATGTATTTTTACATTTCTTCCAATAACCTTATTTGCTGAAGTTTCTATATTTTCTAATATTTCTGTTTCTATCCAATTTTTGTAAATATTGTCTGGAGTATAGATATATATATTTCCTTCGTTGTAGTATACCTCTTCAAGAGAATTTAGTATCATATATGATGTATTATCAATTTTTTCCCTTAAGTCATGGAGAATAGACTGCCAAAGTTTAGATTCACTAATACTGACGTTTGATGTATTGCCAGCATTATTTTTACTTAAATCCATTCTCCACTCCTTTATTTCATTTTAGGGATATCCATTATATTTTCTTTTAGGTAAATTTTTAAAATTTTTTTATTTGACTTTTAAAATTTTTATGATAGAATTAATATATAATTAAAAAAATATGAGTT